>NZ_CP083667.1:0-300000 GCF_020097835.1 Haloprofundus halobius | reverse complement strand
CGCGACGTGTCGGTCTCCAGCGAGTGGATGATGCGGGAGGCGTACTCCTCGGAGCGTTCGATACCGACCGACTCGGGGTCGACCTCGGCGAGCGCGCCGTCGCGCTCTTCGGACCGCCGTTTCCAGCCTTCGAGGTACGTCGCCGTCGCCATCCGCTCGGCGTAGTCGGTCCCCGCCATCCGGTCGATGGTCTCGCTCTCGGTCCGGAAGTAGGGGACGTACTCGCTGAGGTGGTGGCTCGACTCGGTCGGAAACGCGCCGAAGTGCCGCATCATCTCGAAGCGGACGGTGTCGCGCCGGTACGTCTCGGGGTCGCGCATCGCCTCCTCCAGCCGCGGATAGAGGTCCTCGCCGTCGTGTTCGCAGCGCAGGAACCAGGCCATGTGGTTGATGCCGGCGACCCAGTAGTCGAGTTCCTCCTGCGGAACGTCGACGTAGTCGGCGATGACCGCCGCGGTGTGCGGCACGCTGTGACAGAGACCGACGGTCTCGATCTCGGTCGCCTCGAACAGCGCCCAGCAGAGTATCGCCATCGGGTTCGTGTAGTTCATCAGGAGTGCGTCCGGACAGAGCTCCTCCATGTCCGCCGCGATGTCGAGCATCGTGGGGACGGTTCGGAGCGCCCGGAAGACGCCGCCGGGGCCGAGCGTGTCGCCGATGGCCTGTCCGACGCCGTAGCGCTCGGGAATGCGTATCTCGTTCTCGAACGGTTCGGTGCCGCCGACGTTGATCATGTTGAGAACGTAGTCGGCGCCGTCAAGCGCCTCGCGGCGGTCGGTCGTCGACTCGACGGTCGCGTCGACGCCGCCGTTCTCGACCATCGCTTCGGCGACGCGCGTCGTCCGTTCGAGTCGGTGCTCGTCGATGTCCACGAGCGCGATGGTGCTGTCCGACAGTTCTTCGAACGAGAGGATGTCGCCGATGAGTTTCCGGGCGAAGACCATACTCCCCGCTCCGATGAAAGCTATCCGCGGCATTCGGTTTCATATGTTCCGGTGAGTGCCATAAAAGTATCGTATAGATTAGTTACTACGAGTACCTCCCGAGAGTGGCTCTGATCCCCGAATTCGGGAGCTTCAACGACGGCTCTGTCGGGAGACGACGCCCTTTCGTTGCCGTTTTACCAACCTCTTTATGATGAATCAGAGAGTTTCACCTGATGTCGTACACCGTAGCAGTAATAGGAACTGGTGCAGAGCCTGAGAACCCCGGGCGTGACGGCTACGCGATGGCGTATCACCACGCGGCTGGATACGAGAAACACGACGACTGTCGACTCGCCGCCTGCGCGGACATCGTTCGAGAGAATGCAGAGGCGTTCGCCGAGGAGTTCGGACTCGACGACGACCGGATCTACGAGTCCTACGAGACGATGCTACGGGAGGTAGAACCGGATATCGTCTCTATCTGTGTTCCCCCGGCGATTCACGAGCGGATTACGATTGACTGCATCCGGAGCGGCGTCGTCGACGCGATCCACTGCGAGAAACCGATGGCAGACACCTACGGCGGAGCGAAGCTGATGACGCAGGAGGCGTCGCGACACGACGTCCAGCTAACGATCAACCATCAGCGTCGGTTCAGCGACGCCGTGCGGACCGCCAAAGCGCTGTTGGACGACGGCGAAATCGGCGAACTGCAGCGAGTCGAGTTCTCTGCACCCGTCGGTATCTTCGACTACGGAAGCCACTCGTTCGACCTCTGTAACTACTTCAACGACGAAATCCCCGGCGAGTGGGTTCTCGGTCAGATTCACTACGACGAGGAGAACATCCTCTTCGGCACGCACAACGAGAACCAGGCTATCGTCCACTGGGAGTACGAGAACGGTGTCCACGGGATTGCAGCCTCCGACAGCACCGGAACCGGTGGCCCCGCCGACGCGTTCCGCTGTCACAACCGACTCATCGGAACGGAGGGGACCATCGAGGTCGGCCCCGAGAGCGACGACGAGAGCGAAGAGCTCCCGGCGTTGCGTGTTCGACGCGGCGGCGAGTGGGAACCTGTCGAGACGAAGGACGGCCTCCACGGCTGGGAGTTTATCGACCGCGCAATCGCCGAGAACGTGCGCTGCCTCGAAGCGGGCGAGACGCCGGAACTCGGCGCGGAGAACGCACTAAACGCGACTGAACTCATCTTCTCCGTCTGGGAGTCGGCCCGCCGACGGGGCCGAGTCGACCTCCCGCTCGACGTCGACGACAACCCGCTCGCCGCGATGATCGAGTCGGGGGAACTCAGGCCGACGCCTGCGGGAGACGACTGATGGTCAAATTTTCGGTCTGCGTCGAGATGGTGTACAACGACGACCCGTTCCACGAACGCATTCACCGCGCCGCCGCCGCTGGTGCCGACGCCGTCGAATTCTGGGACTGGCGGGAGAAAGATCTCGACGCGATACATGCGGCGGCCGACGAGGTCGACCTCCCCATCGCTGGCTGTACCGCTGGCGGCGTGTTGACCGATCTCGACGCGACCGACGAGACGGTCGACACCATCCGGGAGTCGATCTCGACGGCGTCGGAACTCGGGTGCCCGTCGCTCATCGTCACGACCGGCCCCGACCAGGAGGGCGTAGGTCGACAGGAGCAGCGTGAGAACATCGTCGAGGTGCTCGACCGTGTCGCGCAAGACGCCGAGGACGCCGGAGTCACGCTCGTCGTCGAGCCGCTGAACACGGCTGTCGATCACCCCGGATACTATCTGACCGACACCGATGAGGGAGTCGCCATCGTCGACGAAGTGGGCTCTCCGAACGTGAAACTGCTGTACGACGTGTATCACCAACAGATTACGGAGGGAAACCTCATCGAGACGATCACGGCCAACGTCGAACAGATCGGGCACATCCACGTCGCAGACGTTCCCGGACGCCACGAACCGGAAACCGGCGAGATCAACTACGGAAACGTTCTCGCGGCTATCGACGACGCTGGATACGAGGGGTACGTCGGCTGCGAGTTCACCCCGACCGGCAATCCCGACGAGGCGCTAGCTACGACGTTCGACCTCGGGTGAGTACGGCGCAGGACACAGATTTTCGAGCGGGTTCGCGGTACACCCGTCGACGAACTACCGACAACTGTCATTCAGAAGAGATAACCACTAATGATTATACATACCGATATATTGATATAGTCCCTGCGAAAATGGTGACAGTAGAGAACTCATGCCAAAGTCATCAGAGCCTAGTGCGCGTCGCCGACAGTTACTACAGATGCTCGGTGTCGCCGGAACTGCGAGTTTAGCAGGTTGTAGTGTCAACACCGGCGGCAGCGCCAACGACGGAGGAGACAACAGTTCGGGGAACGGCGGCGGGTCGAGTTCCGAGATGGCGCAGTCGTCCACCGGTTGGGGTTGGAACATCGCCGCTCGGTCGCTTCAAGACGCCGCGGAGACGTACAACGAGGAGAAGGATGCGGACGTCACCGTCGAGGAACTCGGCGGCGACGCTTGGGAGCAGCGCTTCCAGACGGCGGTCACGAGCGGAAACGGCGCGCCCGACTTCTCCGTCGTCCAGAACTACGACGTGACGAACTACGCGAGCATCGACGGGCTGGCCGACCTCACGAGCCGTATCGACGAAGCGGGAATCCGCGAGGATATTGTCGAGTCGAAGTGGCAGACTGTCAGCTACGAGGACGCCGACTACGCCATCCCGTGGGACATCGGTCCCACGGGCGTGTTCTACAAGCGCGACCGATACGAGGAGGCAGGTATCGACGTGGAGAGCCTCGAAACGTGGGACGACTTCATAGAGGCCGGACAACAACTCTCGGACGACGTTGCTATGATAAATCTTCCACCCGATGACATGTCCTCTCTGTGGCGGATGCTCGTTCGACAACTTGGCGGACAAGCGTTTACCGAGGACGGTGCAGTGAATATCGGTGGCGAGGAAAGCGTACAAGTAGCACAGCTGATTCAGGACATGAGTGACGCCGACATCACCACCCGAATTGAGACGTGGTCCGGTGGCTGGTTTACGTCGTTCTCGGAGGGGTCGCTCGCTTCGGTCGCGACCGCGGCGTGGATGGACGGGACGCTTCGTGCAGAGCTTCCGGATACTGAGGGCAACTGGGGCGTGTACAAGCTACCGGCCTTCGAGCAAGGTGGGACCCGCGCATCGAACCGCGGCGGATCGAACATGGCGATACCGGCGCAGATATCGGACGACGGCGTCGTCAACCGTGCGTTCGACTACTGCCTCTGGGCGATGACGACTCCCGAAGTTCAGAACACGATGCTGGAGGACTACGGCCTGTTCCCGTCGCTCACCACCGCCTACGAGGCGGAGATATACGACCAGGAGCAGGATTTCTACGACGGCCAAGCCGTTTTCCGACTGTTCGCGGAGGTCGCCACCGAGATCGAGCCGTACAACTACACGACGGACACGCCGGAAGCGCAGGACGCGCTCGAAACAGAACTCGGCCGGATGCTCGACGGCGCGAAAGGACCCGAGCAGGCGATGCAGGACGCTGCAGAAACCGTCGCAGACAGAACCGATAGGGAACTGGCGTAGCAATGGAAGCGGCGCCGCAAACCGACGACAACGGCCATCTATAAATCAGACGGAGATGTCGATTTCAACACCACGGTGAGACAACGAATGCCGCCATCAACGACCCACGACCCCGAGAGTACCGTATTCTGCCGGGTTCGTTCCGACGGGAGTCGTTCCCCGACTGACGAGCACACCCGAGCGATAACCAGGACCACGCCCGAGACGGGGCGGACAGTCAAGCAGAGCGGAGGGGAGGAGTAGTCACTCGGTATGGTACTCACCGCCATCCAATCGACGGTTCGGTCGTCGACGACGTATCAGCACCTCTCAGATCGCGTTAGATACGCGCGCCAAGATATCTCGAGAGCGATGCCTGCGATTCCGGGGTTGCCGTACCTCTACGTCTCACCGTTCTTCATCCTGTTCGCCATCTTCCTGCTGTTTCCGGCCGCGTACACGTTCTACCTCTCGTTCTTTAACTACGTTGGAGCCTCGAACGAGATTCTGCTGAGCATCCAGATGGGACCGCTCCTGATTACGATCCCGGAGATCGCAAACCTCGAGTTCGTCGGTCTGAGTCACTACGAGCGGCTCATCTTCAGGGACTCGCTGTTCCACCGGTCGCTGTTCAATACGTCGTTCATCTTCTTCGTACAGGTGCCGACGATGGTCATCCTCGGACTGGCCACGGCGCTCGTGCTGGACGCCAAGTTCATCCGCGCGAAGGGGCTGTTCCGGACGCTCATCGCGCTCCCGGTGGCGACAGGACTCGTGGCGTACTCGACGATCTTCCTGCTCCTGTTCAACGGGGAGGTCGGACTCGTCAACTACCTCTTGGAGACTATCGGGGTCGGTTCGATTCCGTGGCTCGGAGATGCGTTCTGGGCGCGGATAACGCTCGTCGTCGCGGTGACGTGGCGCTGGCTCGGCTACAACATGATAATCCTTCTTGCAGGGTTGCAGACGGTACCGGAACAGCTCTACGAGGCGGCGGAGATCGACGGTGCGAGCCGCTGGCAGAAGTTCCGGTACGTTACGGTGCCACAACTCCGGCCGGTATTGCTGTTCGTCATCGTCTCCTCGACTATCGGCACGTTCCAGATATTCGCCGAGCCGTACGTCATCACCGGCGGCGGCCCCTCGAACGCGACTATCACCATCGTACAGTACATCTACAATCAGGCGTTCATCCAGCTGAACCTCGGATACGCCAGTGCGGTATCGGTCATCCTCGTCGTGCTCGTGAGTGCAATGTCGATAATCCAAATTCGGTACGGGAGTGAATCGTAATGCAGACACAGGACAAACAGGAGGCGCTCTGGAAGTTCGGGAGCTACATCTTCCTGCTCGTCGTCACAGCGATAGTGCTGATACCGCTGTACTGGATGCTCGTTGCGGCGACGATTCCCCAGTCAGAGTTCTTCTCGTGGCCGCCGCGCCTGCTTCCGGGGACGCACTTCCTCGAGAACTTCCGCGCGCTGCAGGAGAACGTCGACTTCGTCAGGAGCATCGGCAACAGCATCATCATCGCGGTGTCGTACACGATACTGTCGCTGATACTCTGCTCGATGGCGGGGTTCGCCTTCGCGAAGTACGAGTTCCGGTTCAAGGAACCGCTGTTCTACTTCATTCTAGCGACGCTCGTACTTCCCATCCAGTTGCTAATCATCCCACTGTTCCTGCTCATGGTGCAGATCGGGTGGACCAACTCCTACCTAGCGGTAATTCTACCGTGGGCGGCGAACCCGCTCGGTATCTTCCTGATGCGGCAGAACATGAAGGCGATTCCGGACTCGCTCCTGGAATCGGCTCGCATGGACGGAGCCACCGAATTTCAACTGTACTACAAGATCGCGCTGCCGACGATGCTCCCGTCGCTGGCAGCGCTCGCTATTATTCTCTTTCTCAACCAGTGGCAGGCGTTCCTCTATCCGCTTGTCATCCTACAGGATCCTCAGATGTTCACGATCCCGCTCGCGCTGGCGGATCTCGTCGGGCAACAGCGGGTGGCGTTCGACCAGATCATGGTCGGAACCTCTCTCGCCGTAACGCCCATCTTCATCGTGTTCCTGACACTACAACAGTACTTCATCAAGGGCATCCTCTCCGGATCGGTCAAGCAATAAGGTGATCACAAATGGCAACAATCGACATCACGAACCTTCGTAAGGCGTTCGGTAACGGCAGCGAACAGATCGTAGCGGTCGACGACTTCAACCTCACAATCGAGGACGGGGAGTTCCTCGTCTTCGTCGGACCGTCGGGCTGTGGAAAGACGACGACGCTCCGGTGTATCGCCGGGCTCGAGGATGTGACCGACGGGACCATCGAGTTCGACGGCGAAGACGTGACCGACAAACGTGCACGGGAACGCGACGTCGCGATGGTGTTCCAGAACTACGCACTATACCCGCACATGACCGTGCGGAAGAACATCGGCTTCCCACTTCGGCTTTCGACCAAGCAGTCGAGCGAAGAGATAAACGCGCAGGTCGAGAACGTCGCGCAACTGCTTGGCATTGAGGACCTCTTGGAGAAGAAACCGAAGGAACTCTCCGGTGGACAGCAGCAGCGCGTCGCGCTCGGTCGCGCCATCGTCCGCGACCCCGAAGTGTTCCTGATGGACGAACCGCTCTCGAACCTCGACGCGAAACTCCGGTCGACGATGCGGACGGAGCTACAGGAGTTACAGCAGGAGCTGGGCGTCACTACCGCGTACGTGACACACGACCAGACCGAGGCGATGGCGATGGGCGACAGGATTGTCGTGCTCAACGGCGGCGAACTCCAACAGGTCGGTACCGCTAGCGAGGTGTATCGTAGTCCCACCAACGAGTTTGTTGCCGGCTTCATCGGCAGTCCGAGCATAAATCTGTTCACCGCCGAGGTAGACGGCCCTACGCTCACCGGACCCGGCGGGTTCTCCTACACGTTCGAAGACGACTCCGTCGTCGCGGGGCGCGACCGGGTCCGCGTCGGAATCCGCCCCGAAGACCTATATCTGGCTGCGGGCGGGAGCCTCCCGAGCGAGGTGACCGTCGTCGAGCAGATGGGTAACGAGAACTTCCTCTACGGGCGGACGGGTGAAGTCGATATCACCGCCCGTATCCAGAGCGAGATCTATCCCGACGAGGGGTCGACTGTCGAGTTCGGCTTCGAGGAGGAAGATATCTACCTGTTCGACGCGGAGACGACCGAGGCGATCAAGACGAAGACGGGCGAGACAGACATGGATTACGACCAGTACACGCGGACGCAGAGCGTCTAACTCGCCACTTCCACGAAGAAACACCACGCTTTTATCGTGTTACAGAGAGACAAACACACATGAGAGTAGGAGTCTGCTACTTTCCGGAGCACTGGCCGGCGGAGCGACTGGGGCGAGATATCGAACGGATGGCGGACGCGGGGTTACAGTACGTCCGCATGGGCGAGTTCAGCTGGTCGCGACTGGAACCGGAACCCGGAGAACTCGACTTCGAGTGGCTGAACGAGGCCGTCTCGGTCATCGGCGAACACGGGATGCAGGCGGTGCTCTGCACGCCGACGGCGACGCCCCCGAAGTGGCTCGTCGACGAGTATCCGGGAATACGACAGGAGGAGGCGGACGGTACCCCCCGACACTACGGGAGTCGACGACACTACTGCTACAACTCCGAGATCTACCGGCGTGAAACGCGACGTATCACCGAGACGCTGGCGGCGGCGTTCGCGGACGATCCAGCGGTCGCCGGATGGCAGACCGACAACGAGTACGGCTGTCACGGCACGATTCGGTGCTACTGCGACGACTGCGCGACTGCGTTTCGGCAGTGGCTCAAAGAGAAGTACGGCGACATCGAGACGCTGAACGAGTCGTGGGGGAACGCGTTCTGGAGTCAAGAACTCAACTCGTTCGCGCAAGTCGACCCACCGCGACATACGGCTGCCGACCACCACCCCGCCCGACTGCTCGACTACTACCGGTTCAGCAGCGACAGCGTCGTCGAGTACAATCGCCTGCAGACCGACCTGCTCCGCGAGGCGAACGACGACTGGTTCGTCACGCACAACTTCATGGGACACTTCGGCGCGCTTGACGCGTACGACGTCTCCGCGGACCTCGACTTCGCGTCGTGGGATTCCTACCCGACCGGCCACGTTCAGGAGCGTTCGACGGCGGCGACGAGCGCGCAACTGCGTGCCGGCGATCCCGACCAGATCGCGCTCAACCACGACCTGTATCGCAGCGCCACCGGGTCGCCGTTCTGGGTGATGGAACAGCAGCCGGGCGACATCAACTGGCCGCCGTACTCGACGCAACCTGGAGAGGGGGCGATGCGACTCTGGGCGCAGTTTGCGGCCGCTCACGGCGCTGACGTCGTCTCGTACTTCCGCTGGCGACAGTGCCGGATGGGACAGGAACAGTACCACAGCGGTCTCCTCGCGCCCGACGGCTCGCCGAACCGGGGCTATCACGACGCGACGCAGGCGTCCACGGAGTTCGATGAACTGCTCTGTGACCGCGCCGAGGGCGGAGACGGACGAACGCCCCGGATTCCTGAGGCGAACGTGGCCATCCTCCACGACTACGACAACCTCTGGGCGCTGGAAATCGAACCGAACACACCCAATTTCGACTACTGGGAACACCTCGAAACGTACTACGCGGCATTACAAGCACGGTCCGTGACTGTCGACATCGTCCCTCCGTCGACGGAGTTAGCCGACTACGACGCCGTCGTCGCGCCGACGCTCTATCTCGTGGACGACCGGCTGGCGGAGAGGCTCGACTCGTACGTTCGCTCGGGCGGCGAACTCCTCGTGACAATGCGGTCGGGGGTGAAGGACCCGTACAACAAACTCCACGAGACGCAGCAACCGGGCCCACTAACCGACCTCCTCGGCACGGAGGTCACTCGCTTCGAAAGCGTCCCCGAACGCATCGAGAGCAGCGTCGGCTACGGCGGTGAGCGGTTCGCCTGTCACGTCTGGAACGATTGGCTCTCGCCGGTGTCCGACAGCGCCGACGTCGTCGGCCGGTACGTAGGCGAACTCGCCGACGGCGAGGCGGCAGTCGTTCACAACACCGTCGGCGATGGCTCGGTTGTGTATGTCGGCACGTGGCCGGAGGCTTCTCTCGCCGACGAACTCGTTGACGACCTGTTGACGCGAGCGGACGTGAAAACGACACCACGGCTCCCAAACCAGGTTCGGATGGCCCAGCGGAACGGGTTGACGTGGGTAACGAATTTCAGTTCGGACCCGGTGACGGTCGACATCGGCGCGGACGCTCGATGGCTCGTCGGCGACGAATCGGTCGACAGCTACGACGTCGCCGTTACCGATGCTGCCCCGGCGACGCTCTCCGTTCAGCAGCAGGAGCGAGAGTGAGTCCGATGACGACAGAGTCGTCTACGCAGTCTCACTCGGCGTACGTCCGAATAGCCGAGAACGGGGTCATTGGAATTGTCCGCGGCGTCGACGCCGACCGAACCATCGACGTCGTCGACGCGCTCGTCTCCGGTGGCGTCGACACCGTCGAGATAACCGCCGACACGACGGGCGTGCTCGACACACTTGAAGCCGTTACGTCGACGTTCGACGACTCGGAGGCGCTCGTCGGGGCCGGGACGGTGCTCGACAGCGAGACGGCGCGAGCGGTGCTTTTGGCGGGTGCGTCGTTCGTCGTCACGCCGAGTTTCGACCCCGACGTCGTCGAGACCTGCAATCGCTACGGGGCGGTCGTCGCTCCCGGTGTGCAGACGCCCACCGAAGCCGTCCGGGCGTACGAGTCGGGCGCGGACCTGCTGAAGATCTTCCCGGCGTCGTCGCTCGGCCCCGACTACGTCCGCAGTCTCGGTGGGCCGCTTCCACAGTTGCCGCTCGTGCCGACCGGTGGGGTGTCGCTGGACAACGTCGAAGCGTACGTCGACGCCGGGGCGACGGCCGTCGGCGTCGGCAGCAGTCTCGTCGACTCCGATGCGATCGCCGAAGGGGAGTACGACGTGCTGACCGAGCGCGCAGCGCAGTTCCGTGCGGCCGTCGACCGGGCGCGACGGGAGTGAGACGGCGTGGACGCGGCTACGCGCTCGCGCCCGCCGACGCGACTGGCAGCAGTCGACCGAGGGGACGGTTCGCTACGCGCTCGTCGGACTCGGGTGGTGGACGACGGACGTCGCGCTCCCCGCGATATCGGAGTCGGAGTTCTGCGAGACGACTGTCCTCGTCAGCAGTTCGAGAGAGAAGGCGTCCCGAATCGCCGACGACCACGATGTCGATCGAGGGATCTCCTACGAGGAGTACCACGACGGCGCGGCCGCGGACGCGTACGACGCGGTGTACGTCGCGACGCCGAACGCGTATCATCTCGAATACGCGGAGACCGCAGCAGAACTCGGTAAAGGCGTTCTCTGTGAGAAGCCGATGGAGGCGAGCGTCGAGCGCGCCGAGCGGATGGTCGACGTATGCGAGGACGCGAGCGTCCCGCTGATGGTCGCCTACCGGATGCAGACCGACCCGGCCGTTCGCCGCGCGCGCGAACTCGTCAAGGACGGCTTCCTCGGGGAGCCAGTACAGGTGTACGGAAACAACTCACAGCCGCTGTTGGAGATGATCCCCGACGAGAATCAGTGGCGACTCGACCCCGAACTGACCGGCTACGGGACGTCGGTGATGGACCTCGGCATCTACTCGATAAACACCACTCGCTACCTGCTTCGGCGCGATCCCGTGACGGTCGAAGCCCGGATGTCGTCGCACCACGAGGCGTTCGACGCCGTCCCCGACGAACGGTCGTCGGTTCTCGCCGTCCTCGAAGACGGCGTTCAGATGGTCTCTACCGCGAGTCAGCGGGCCCACCCGGATACACAGTTGAAGATCACCGGCACCGACGGGCAACTCGAACTCCGCCCGGCGTTTCACGGCGAGTGCACGCTGTACGCCTCGAACGGCGACCTGACGGTCGAACTGTCACACGACTCGTTCGAGGCGGTCGAAGAGATGACCGAGGAGTTCGACTACTTCGCCGACCGACTGCTCTCGGAGGCGACTATCTACCCGGACGGCGAACACGGGCTGACCGATATGCGAACTATCGAAGCCATTCACCGAGCGGCCGACGAGGAGACAACGGTCGAACTCGACTGACTCGGTTCAACTGGGAACCTTTTCGAGCATCCCCGAATAAAAGTAATTGGATAACTCTCGACTGTGCGTCCCTCGGATTCGACGTTCGTTCCATTCACTCGAGTTGCCGAAGTAACCGCCGGACGTGGCCTTCGGAGTATGTGACACCATACCGCTCCTCGATGTACTCTCGAAACATCGCTGTCGTCCACTCCTCGGCGTCGTACCCTCGTTTCGACGGAGATGCGGCCACGTCAGCTCGGAGTTCGGCGAGTGCTTCTTCTGTGAGTTTCGGCGGTCGTCCCGGTCGACTCTCGTCGGTGACCGCGGATTCGACAGGGTCGTTCTCGAACCGCTCTAACCACGAGTACAGCGTCGAACGAGGGATTCCGTACCGTTCGCTCAACTCGTCTACCGACTGGCCGTCTTTGTAGTCGAGGGCGACGATGACCCGTTTCGCCTCCTTCGCGTCCGCAGCGTTCGAGAGTGCATCTCGGAGACGTTCAGTCGACACCTCGTCGAGTTTCGCCATGCATACAATATTCGCTCCTGTATCTAAATACTTATGCACGAAGTCGTGCCGTCCCCCTCTACGAGAGAGCATCCGAATCAGTTCGGGTGAAGTCGAGTGTGTCTGGTTCGTCGTGTTCGTCGGCGTGGTCGGCCTGCAGATCGAAGGCGGCCCCACGTCCGCGACGGTGGCCTCGAACTCACACACCGTACAGCGGCAGCGATACGTCATGCTGAGACCGAGCTCACCCGGTTGTCGGTTCGGCTTCGATAGCTGGTTTCATAGTAACGCCTGTCGCCACTTCGTTTCGACTCGTGATGCGCACGCACGCCGTGCAACAGTCACGCTATGCACTGCGCCGCGCTCGTGAGTCGGTTTACTGATGAGAGGATTCAAGACGCTCGGTTCGTTAGTTGTGAGTCGATGGAGGCTGCACGCCAACACCACGCACACTTCCGCGTTCTTCGAGACCTCACCCCCCTACTGACCGGCGCGTCGACGCGCGACCAACCCGAAGTGGCGACGTGGGCGGCGTCTATCGGCCTCTGGACGTTCGTGCCGACGCTCCCCCTCGACGAGCTCCAGTTGGTCCAACTGCTTCAGAACCTCGTCGCCAACGCCATCACCTACAGCGGCGACGGCAGGCCGTGCGTGGCGGTGTCGGCGACGAGGCGAGACGACGAGTGGGAGTTCGCCGTCAGCGACGAGGGAATCGGCATCGACCCGTCGAAGACGACGAGATCTTCGAACGGTTCCACCGACTTCACCCGAGAACCGAGTACGCGGATGGGCATCGACCTCGCGCTCTGTCAGCGAATCGTCGACCGTCACGGCGGCTGTATCCGGGTCGAGTCCGACGGCGAGGGTTCGACGTTCCGCTCCACGATACCGACAACTCGAGAGGATTTACATGAGTGATTCATCTATCGACCCGGCGGAAGTGCTGCTAGTCGAGGACAACCCCGGTGACGTTCGACTCACGCGGGAAGCGTTCGACGAGAGCGGCATTCGGAACGAACTCCACGTGGTCCACGACGGGGAGCGGGCGCTCGACTTTCTCTACCAGCGCGACGAGTACGAGGACGCTCCCACCCCAGGACTCGTCCTCCTCGATTTGAACCTCCCGAACCTCGAGGGGAAAGCCGTCCTCCGGGAGATAAAGGGCACACCCGCTCTGCGGCAGATACCGATAATCGTGTTGACGAGTTCCGAAGCCGACGAGGATATCGCCCGGAGCTACGACCTCCACGCCAACGCCTACCTCGTGAAGCCGGTCGACCCCGAGGAGTTCATCGACCTCGCTCGGACGTTCGAGAAGTTCTGGCTACAGTTCGTCGAACTCCCGCCGTCGAACCACAACTGAGTATGTCGGACGAAGAGACACTCGAGGTGCTCCTCGTCGAGGATAACCCCGGCGACGTCCGACTCATCGAAGAGTTGCTCGACGAGGCGACCCAACGAGCGGTAACGCTCTCGGAGTCCGACTCCGTCGGCACGCCACGACTACGACGAACCGACCGCTTGGCCGACGGACTGGAGCAACTCGAAGCGTCGCGGGTCGACGTGCTACTTCTCGACCTCGGCCTCCCCGACAGTTCGGGAATCGATACGCTCGAAGCGGTCCGCGACCGGACGAACGAGGTCCCGGTCGTGGTCCTGACCGGCGTCCACGACGAGACCGTCGGCGTACAGGCGGTCCAGCAGGGCGCACAGGAGTACCTCGTCAAGGACGAACTGACCCCCACGCTGCTGTACCGGTCGATCCGACACGCCATCGAGCGAAAGAAGTTCGGACGGACGCAGGCGGCGCTGCACGGCGCGAGCCGCGAGTTGGTGCAGGCGGCGTCGAAAGCCGAGGTGAGTCAGCTTGCAGTCGACGCCGCCGTCGACATGTTCGGGGGGCGCTGCGTCGGTATCTACCTCTTCGACGTGGAGACGAACATGCTCGAACCGACTGCTCTGTACACCAACTATCCCGAGTTGGACCTCGGCGACGCACCGTCGCTACGCCCGGACGAGTCGACGATCACGTGGCGGGCGTTCGTCGACGACGAGACCATCGTGCGCGACAACCTTCGGGAGGTAGAGCTCTTCCGCCGACTCGACGTACCGCTGCGGAGTGGGCTCTGGATTCCGCTCGACGGCCACGGCGTACTCTTCATCCTCTCGGAGGAACCCGAGGGTATCGACCAGCAGACCCAGCAGTTGGCTGACCATCTGGCGGCGACGACCGAGGCCGCGCTCGATCGCGTCGAGCACGAGGAGTCGCTCCGGCGACAGGAACGCGAACTAGCGTCGCAGAACCGCCAGCTGGAGGAACTAAACCGGATAAACGATCTCATCCGCGAGATCGACCAGGTGCTCGTGCAGGCCACGACGCGCAACGCGATAGAGCAGGCCGTATGTGAGCTCTTGACTCAGACCGAGCGGTTCGCGTTCGCCTGGATCGGAGAGGTGGTGGACGAAGAGATAACTTCGCGCAGTTGGGCTGGCGCAGAACCGGACTATCTCGACGTCGTCTCGTTGTCAGTCAGCGACAGCGCCTCGCCGGCGGCGGCGACGGTGTCGACCGAGACCGCGACGGTCGTCTCCAACATCGCCTCGGGGATTCGCGACGAACCGTGGCGGAAAGCCGCTATCGCGCGAGGACTTCAGTCGGCTATCAGTATCCCGCTTCAGTACCACGAGTTACCCTACGGCGTGCTGACGGTGTTTGCGACCGAAACGGACGCCTTCACCGACCGCTCGAAGCGCGTCTTCGAGCAACTAGGCGAGACCATCGCCTACGCGATGAACTCCGTGGAGACGCGCCGGACGCTGTTGACCGACACGGTCGTCGAACTCGAACTGGAGATTCGCGAGACTGGCGGACAGCTCGAACAGCTCGCACGTGAAGCGGGATGTCACCTCAGCTACGGCGGTCTCGTCCCGCAGACGGACGGGACGACGCGAATCTTCTTCAGCGCGACCGACGCGTCGTCGGACGCCGTCGTCGACGCCGCGGCCACCGTCCCCGGAATCCGGGATATCGACTACATCGGCGGGGGAGACGACGCAGACAGCCTCCGCTTCGAGGTTGTCGTCTCCGGGACGACGGTTCCGTCGGTGCTCGTCGAGTGTGGCGGCATCGCTCGCTCGATCCAGGTCGAGGGGACGTTCACCCGAGTCGTCGTCGAACTTCCGGACGCGACGGACGTGCGTGCGTTCGTCACCCGGGTCGAAGAGAAGTATCCCGAGACGAGACTCCGCGCGCGTCGGAACAGAGAACGGACCGACCGGTCTCAGCAGGCGTTCGGTACGACGCTCGAAGACGACCTCACGCGCCGCCAGTTGGAGGTGCTGCAGACGGCGTACCACAGCGGCTACTTCGAGTGGCCGCGCGACCGGACGGGCGAGGAGGTTGCGACGACGCTCGATATCACGCAACCGACGTTCAACGCCCACCTCCGAGCCGCGGAGCGAAAACTCTGTGCGATGCTGTTCGACGACGGTCCCGTCTTCTAGAACGGATGGACCACCCCCCTAGAACGGAGCGACCAACACACGTAGTGTTCACCCTGAGATGACACTATGAATGTAGGAGTAGTCGATTTCCCCGAACGTCTCAACGTTCGTAGTATGGATGGAATCTCGACTCCCGCCGTTGGAGTCCGACAAGTCTCTGGGGACCAGAACGTCAGCAACGCGGTTGTTCTCGCAGTTGCGGAAGCGCGAAACGTCGACCCCTTGGAACTCGACCCGCTCTACGACGTTATCGATCCCGACGCCCTGGACGCGATTTTCTCCTCGGCCGGCCCGACGGACAACTCGATGGAACTCGATTTCGAAATGGCTGGCTGTCAGGTCACCGTCCGCGGGACCGGCGAGATACGGGTTGAGCTGTCTCCCTCCGAGGCTGCCGCCGTCGTCGACCCGCTTGAGAACTGAAATGCGACAGTCCGAGTCAGTCTCATCGACAATCTCCGACCGGGTGGACCGGGCGGCGTCCGACGCAGAGCCGACTCTCGCTTCGGACGACGAACGCGCCACCGACACCTCTCATAGGGGGTGCTCCGGGTCGGACAGACAGGAGCGCTGCCAGTACTGCGGCGCCACCATCGACACGAGCGAGTGGTACCCAGTTGCGACGGTACGCAACGGGAACTGTGTGCTCCGAATCTACCCGCTCTGCGGCGACGACTGCCGCGAGAAGTGGGACGAAGCGCACCACAGGTAGGTCGTACGTGGCGGGTATCCCCGCAGATAGCTTCTTCCGGGGGCTCGTACGCCTCGGGGATCGTACTCGGCTAACGGAACGAACCGAGGGTCGCCGAGCGAGAACCGAACCCTCCGTAGTCCGTTTCTCAGGCTCGTTCGAGCTACTCGACGGATGCCCACGTTTAAGCGTGACGAGTCCCGCAGAAACGTTCGTGCGAAAAAGTATTTTACACGTCGAATACGAAGCGGAGATGTGAGTAAAGAATCGAGACTGCTGTTCATCGACGACACACAAAGATACGTGTTCGAGAAGATAGGTGGACAGCGATGGGAACCGAAGGGAGTGTGCGACATCACTCGGACGAACTCGGGACGGTAGGTTCGCTGTCGAACCCGGGCCAGTCGCGATGGCGAACGCGTCCTTCGTTGCCACCTGCCGTAGGATGAAGTACGTCGGCGGTTGAGGTGTCGGCATGGATGTCGTCTCGAATCTGGTGTATCTTCTGGTCCTCTTGGCCGTCGGGTTCGCCGTCCGACGACTCGGTCTCCTCGACGACGCCCACACGGACCGACTCACGCAGTTCGCCTTCTACGTCGCGCTTCCCGCACTCGTCTTCACGTCGACGGCGTCGCAGTCGCTCCGAGAGGTGCTCGAACCACGCCTCGTCGTCGGCTTCTGGACGGTGCTTCTCGCCGCCGCCGCGATCGGATGGGTCGTCCATCGTCGCGAGTCGTCGCCGGCGGTCCGGAGCGTCGCCGTCGTCCAGTCGTACCACTGTAACCTCGGCTTTCTCGGCCTGCCGATAACCGCGGCGGCGTTCGGCGGCGTCGTCACCGCGAAGGCGAGCCTGCTTTTCGGTATCGGTGCGCTGACGCAGGTCCCGTTGACCGTCGCGGTGCTCGTCTTCGTCAACAACGCCGACGCGGACCTGCGCGAGGAACTCGGCGGACTGTTCGCCAATCCGGTCCTCGCTGCACTCGCCGTCGGGTTGGTCTGCGCGGCCCTGAACGTCTCGGTCCCAGGCAGTCTGTGGACGGGACTCGACGCGGTGGCACAGCTAGCGCTTCCGGTCGCGCTCGTCGTCGTCGGCGCGTCGCTGTCGCTCGACGAGGCGACGGTCGACCCCTCGACGGTGGGGTCGGTCGTCGCGCTCAAGATGCTCGTGATGCCCGTCATCGCGTTGGCGACGTTCTCGCTGCTGTCTGCGGACGTGTCGACGACGCAGGCGGGCGTGCTGATGCTCGCGATGCCGACGGCCGTCTCGACGTTCATCTACGCGACCGAACTCGGGGGCGACGCGAACCTCGCCTCCGCGAACGTGTTCGCGACGACCGTCGCGTCCGCCGGTACGATTCTCGCCGTGCTCCAGTTCGTGGGGTGAGTCGTCGCGGAGCGCTCGCTCCCGTCAGAACTCGCCGACGACGATGTCGGCGACGCGCTGGCGGTCGAAGAGCCGCTCCTCCTCCGGAATCTCCGGATAGGGGTCGCCGTTCTCGTACTCGGGCCACTCGCCGAACTGCTCGGGGTAGAGCTGTTTGGCGGTCATCTCCAGCTGGAAGAGATTCATAAGCGGGCCCTGAACCGGATTACCCGAGGCGTAGACGCGGTCGTTCCGGACCGCCGTCAGGTCGCTGGCGACGGGGTGGTCTTCGAGCGTCCGTCGGATGTGCGCGACGTCGTAGTAGGAGGCGATGCCGAACGTGTGGAGGATGACGTCGGGGTCGATTTCGAGCATCGTCTCGTAGTCGTACGTCGTCTCGTACGTCACGTCCTCGTCGGCGAACGCGTCGGTCGCTTCGAGCGGGCGGGTGTGCGCCCTCGCGAACCCCGGCGCGTTGAGCTTCGACGGGTAGAACGTCTCCTCCATGAAGATCACCGTCGCGACGGTAGGGCGCTCCGCTCGCGGCGGCAGGTCGGAGTTGATCCGGCCGAGGAGGTCGTCGTGGACCGACTGCAGCGCCTCGAACCGCTCTCGTTCTCCGAAGACGGCGCCGACTCTCTCGGAGAGTTCCCAGAGCGTGTAGTACTCGTACTCGTCTCGACACTCCTCGGGCGGTTGACCGTGTTCCCGACTGTACACGTTGCCGAACCACGGCGCGACGTTCTCGCGAATCTCGTCGACGTCGGACCGCTCCCAGCCGTCGAACGACATGACGAGGCACGGGTCGACGAGGTGGAGGTCGGAGTTCAACTCGTAGACCAGTTCCTTGTCGACGTCGACGTCGCCGGAGCCGGTGTTGAGTTGCTCCAGGCCGCTCCGGTCGAAGGAGACACCGTCGAGGCGTTCGTAGTACGCGTCCAGCGTGTTGCCGCCGGCGTCCGCGTCGAAGCCGAGCGCGTTCACCGAGTCGCCGTGGCCGTACGCGACGGCCATATCCGCGTACAGTAAACTGTACACCATCACGTTCTGGGGTACCCTATCGAATTCGACCGTCCCGACTGGTGCCATCGAGACTGAATACGACCCGCTCGAATCCGTCGTCTCCGGGTCGGCTTCCGTATTCGTCGTTTCTGTACTGTCGTTTCCAGACCCGCCCGTCGTTCCCGGTGTCTCTTCCTCGGCTCCGTCGTCGCCGGCACAACCTGCGAGCAGCCCGGCACCGACGACTGTGCCGCCGTACCTGATGTAGTTGCGGCGCGTCAGCGACCCGCTTGCCTCTGAATCGTTGTCCATACGTTTAGGCTCACCTAAATATTGAAACTACTTTCGAATTTTCCGCCGCCCTCGTACGGAGACTTCGAAACGGGAGGAACGTTAACTCGGAGTCTCGGGGTCCATCTCACTAATCTGATACTGACGCCGTATATATCAAGTAGGCCTTATTTACCAATTCGCACCGTCACTAACTAAATATGGACTGCGGGAAACAACAGTTCAGACGCTCGGAGGAGAGAGCGCTCGTCGTGGATGTCGTCGAGGCAGTCGAGAGCGTCTCGGGGTCCCGGCGGTCCGAACTCCCATCGCTCTACGAAACCATCGACATGGAGGCTGTGGAAAACGCCGTCCAAAGCGGGACCGAAGTGGTCGTCGAGTTCGAATATAGCGGTCACACCGTCACCGTGGTCGACAACTCTCGACTCATCGTCGAACCGCCGGAGAGGGGTGAGTAACGCGGTTCGACGGTTCCGCGAGACGGTGTGCCGACCGCTCGTTCCACAACCCTTTCGTCCCCGTCAGCGAACGCGCTCCACGACTTCCTCGGCGAACCGCGTCAGTTCGGTTTCGGGGTCTTCGCCCGGCGTCGACACCAGCACGTGGTCGACGCCCATCTCGTCGAGTTCCCGGAAGTAGTCGGCGAACCACTCGCTTCCGGCGCGGTAGCCGAGATGGAGCGGTTCGGGGTCGGCGCGGGGATCGTCGGTGAGTTCAGTCCGGACGGCCATCGCGTACGGTTTCTCGCCGGCGGCCGTCCGCCAGTCGTCGAGGTAGGATTCGAGCGTCTTCGTCGGGAGGTGATAGAAGAACCAGCCGTCGCCGTTGTCGGCAATCCACTCGACGGACTGCCGGGCGTGTCCGGTCGGCAACAGCGGAAGCGTCCCGGTCGTCGGTTTCGGGACGACGTCGAGCGAGCCGTCGAGCGTCCCCCAGTCGGCGTCGACCTCGGGGAACTCCTCGCGCCAGAGGGTCCGGAGCACGTCGACGCTCTCGCGGAACAGTTCACCGCGGTCCTCGGCGTCGACGTCAAAGGCGGGAAACTCCGGGTCCCGGTCACCGGTCGCGACACCCATCACGAGGCGGCCCCCAGAGAGTCTGTCGACGGAGGCGGCGCTCTTTGCGACGTGGAGCGGATGCCGGAGCGGAAGAACGACGCTGGCGGTTCCGAGCGCGATATCCGTCGTGTGCGCGGCCACGTGACTCAGCCACGGCCACGTGTCGAACGTCTGGCCGGCGTCGCCGAACCGCGGCCAGTACAGCGGCACGTCGCGCGCCCACAGCGCGTCGAACCCGACGCGCTCGGCGTGTGCCGCGAGCGCCATCTCCTCGGAGACGGACGGGCACGACTCCCGCGCGTCGGTGAGCGGAAATCCGACACCGAACGAGAGCGCCTCGGTGCCGAACAGTCGTTCGTAGCCCGCGTTTCTGTGGTCGTCGGTCACGGCTTCACTCGGCGGCGAGCGGGTATGGGACCTCCGGTCGACGAGCGCGAAGCTATCGGACGTGTATGCGAGACCGACGGCGGCGGACGGCTAGCTTTCGACCGAGATCTGTGCTTTCTCCCACTCTCGGCGCTCGCGAATCTGGTTCTCGCCTCGTTCGGTTATCGCGTAGTAGTTCGTCCGCCGGTCTATCGGTCCCTTCTCCACGTATTCCTTCGTCACGAGCGTGTCGAGATTCGGGTATAACCGTCCGTGGTTGATGTCGCCGTCGATGTACTCTTCGAGTCGCTCTTTCGCTTCCTGGCCCGACGGACGGTCCATACCTGAGATGACGTACAACAGGTCACGTTGGAAGCCGCTCAAGTCGTGCATATGATATAACTCTACATTGTTGAATATAGCTCCTCGCAGTATCACTACTGCTGGTAATTCAATAATAAACGAATGTAAGGCGCCTAGATGAGCGAACGCCGACACGTGTCTCCGTCGGGAGACGAGGAACGCGACCACGCCGACGAGACCGACGGGCGGCGGTCGTCGTCCTCGGCGTGACGTCCGGCGGTACGCACCGCTCGTACGGTTCGAAAAGGCCGGAACGTGGCACGGTCCGGCGAGTCGAACGACACCACGGCCAAGCAGGTCGTCCGAGGAGCACCACGGTCGGCGTAGTGACGGGTCGCCGAGGGTGACTCAACTGAAGGGACGAACGACACGTACAACAGTCACGCGCCTAATGAAATTGGGTCGTGTCCGGCGTCGTCTGGCGTCGTCCGCTCACGTGTCGGTATCGACCGTCGGCGGTGGCGACCGCGACGCTGTTGGTGTTGTCGCGTGAATCCCACGAAAAAGCGTCGGAAGGCCGAAGAAACCGTCTTCCGTCAGGTGGATACCAGTCCGGACGATGCTGCGTCGCCGGTGGCGGCGCACCCAAAATGCAGGGTCGGGCCGTTATCAACCTGTTGGCAGTAGACCCCGGCGGAGCCGACGCGTCGGTATCTACCGCCGCTCGTGATCGGTGAGCGGGACGTGCTCTCTGCCGACGAAGGCGGACGCAGCGTCGTCCTCGTCGGCCGCGGAGCAGCGTCCGACGAGCGAGCGCACTCGGTCGAACGACTCCGGTGGCGAGAACGGGTCGGCCTCGTTTTCGACGCGTGCCTCACAGTGTCGAAGATAGATCTGCATTCGGGCGCTGTAATCCTCGGGTAGCCAGACGGAGTACGGCGAGCTGTCGAGTTGGTCCTCCCACTGGTTCGCGAGGAGGTTCAGTTCCGAGAGAAGTTGTTCGTGAGCCATCCGCAGCGAGAGTTCGTCGGTCGGTACATCCGCCGGAACCGTCCCAACCGCGAGAGTCTCGCCCTCGGGCATCGGTGTCGTCGCTTCGTATTCGAGCAACGCCTTGAGCGCAGAGATGTCCTCCCAGAACAACGTGACGGCCGACGCGTCGGTTGTTTCGTCGTAGAACCGTTTCCGGTTCTGCGTACACGGCGGCTCCTTCGGTGGATCCGGGTTGTCGAGCAGATGACGAAGTATGTCCATAACCGGCGATTTCTTTCACTTTGATATAACTGTTCCGCCAAATTACCCCCGGGTTCGAGCGCCGCTCGCCGCCGGCCGTCCGCTAGGTTCGAGAACCCGTCGCCGACGGCAGTACACCGACTCTACTGTCGAAACAACGACGACATTTGACCAGATGCCAACAACTAACACACAGACACGTGATGAAGGTATTGCAGCGTTACGCGGCGTTGCACGAGCACCGCCACGCCTGGTCACGTGGAACGGTGATCTCTCGTCAGACAGAGTCACGGACTGTGCGGGGGTCACGGCCCGCACATCTCCGTCGATTCCGCGCGTCCCGATACGACGACTGTTCTTCCGTGCCGGCAGACGACACGTTCTCTTCGATACCGCCGGCCGCTCGTCGGTTCCCAGCCGGTCGTTTCGCCGTCGCCGCCGTCCCGAGCGTCGCGTCTCACGGGTGACAGGGAGTCGGCTCTCCCGTCTCGTGTTCTTCGCATGATAATAAATAAAAATAGCGTTTATTCTCGCCACGAACGAGAGTATCTCCACCGGGCTTTAATTCAAAATTCCCCACTATCACCGGGTATAAAATTCTATTGTTGCTTATTTCTACCCAAATACTAGAGATATAGGTATGTATAAACGAAAAAGATACCGTTTACTACAGATATTCGCGTAGTCGGACAACGCGCTACAAGATATCGACTTTCAACGTCTTTTCTGGCTCTATAGGGCGCTTCTGTCTCATCCTTTCTGTCTCTTGAAACCCTGATTTGGAAAACTGTATCTTAATTTATTCACCCGACCGCCCCGACCCCCAGCGCCGTCGCCTCGGCTCAGGGCTCGTCGGCCCGACACTCACAGCCGCCGTCTGCGAGCAGTTGGTCGACGGTGAGCGTCTGTCCGCACGACCCGCAGTGGACGTTCACGTCGACCAAGACGTCGAGGTCGCCGACTTCGATCTCGCCGGCGTCGACGAGCGACTGGAGCGAGTTCGTCGTCACGGTCTGTGTCCGACTCCGGAGGCGACGGATGCTCACCTCGACCTTCTCAACGCGGTTCTCGTCGGTCGAGTCGTCACGCGAGACCCCCCGGTACTTCACTAAGTAGGTGTGTATCGCCTGATGTGAGACGAAGTCGGCGGTGAGCGTCTCGACGTCGACACCGTGACGTTCGAGCGTTCGCTCCGCCTGGACTCTCGTCCCGCTTGTGACGTCGTCGTCGGTCAACAGTCGATAGTAGTTCTCGACTTCCCCTTCGAGGAGTGACACCCCGGCCGCTTCCAACGCGACTTCGAGCAGTCGCTGGTTGAACTCGGTCGCGAGTTCGCGCAAACTCGAACGCTCGTCGCCCTCGGCAGTCCACTGTGCTTCGAGTTTCTCGCCGAACCCGTCGAGTTCGTACGTCTCTATCACCCGTCCCACCTTGGACCGACGAGGTGAGCGCTGCCGATCCGCCCAGTGGTCGGCCCCGCCCGTTTCGTTCTCCATTGGAACACCGTAGGTACGTTGGTCGGTAAAACGTTGCGTCTCGGGAGCGACTACTGCGTTCTCCGCGGAGTTGCGGACGGAATCGCTATCTGTCGGAGCGTTTATCACCCGGGCCGAGCAAACACGACCCATGTCAACTAGTGGCGACGAACGCGGTCGTTCGAGAGCGACGGGCGTACGCGCGAAATCAGTCGGAGGAACTACCGGATGAACGCTGTCGCCGTCGAACGCGGAACCGACGCGCCGAAACTGATAGCAGTCCCCGACCCCACCCCCGACACCGGCGAGGTCCTCCTCCGGACACTCCGAGTCGGTATCGACGGCACCGACCACGAGGTGATACGGGGGAACCACGGCGACTACCCGGAGGGCGACGACTACCAGATTCTCGGCCACGAAGCCGTTGCCGTCGTCGAAGACGCCAACGGGACCGAACTGGAGGAGGGGACGCTCGTCGTTCCCACAGTTCGGCGACCGTCGGGCGAGACGAACGGTTACTTCGAGCGCGGCGAACCCGACATGGCCCCCGATGGGACGTACGTAGAACGGGGTATTGTCGGCGCGCACGGGTACATGTCGGAGTTCTTCACGAGTCCGCCGGCGTTCCTCGTTCCCGTCCCCGACGAGTTCGCCGAACACGGGTTCCTCGTCGAACCGCTCTCGAACGCCGAAAAAGCGTTCGAGCACGCATTCGCCTCCCGGTCGGCGTTCGAGTGGGACCCCGAGAGCGCGCTCGTGCTCGGCAACGGGCCGCTCGGGCTGCTCACGCTCGCCGCCCTGGAGACCTCGTCGCTCCCCTTCGAGCGAACGTACTGTCTGGGTCGTCGAGACCGACCCGACCCGACCATCGACATCGTCGAACACCTCGGCGCGACGTACGTCGACTCCCGCGAAACGCCCGTCGACGAACTGCCCGACGTCCACGAGGCGGTCGACTTCGTCTACGAGGCGACGGGCTACGCGAAGCACGCATTCGAGACTGTCGACGCCTTGGCCCCGAACGGCGTCGGCGCACTTCTCGGCATCCCGAACGACTGGGCGTTCGAGGTCGACGGGGGTCGACTCCACCGCGAACTCGTGTTGGAGAACAAGGCGCTGTTCGGCAGCGTCAACTCGAACGTGAGACAGTTCGAGACGGCGAAAGAACGACTCGTCGGGTTCCCCGACTGGTTCACCGACGCGCTGGTCACCGGCGTCTACGCGCCTGAACAGGCGGAGGCGGCGTTCGAGACGGGCGACGACGTCATCAAGACCGTCGTGGAGTTCGATACGCCGTGACTGCGGCGCCGTCGTCCTCTCGATCGCACAGTCCGTGGACGCCTCACGAGACTCGTCGAACGGCGAGCGACTGATCGAGTCGACCGAACTCGAACCGAGATGGACGACCGGACCTACTTCAAGTCGTTTTACTTCCTCTACTTCGCGGCGTGGAGCGGATTCGTCGTGTTCCGAAACGCGTACTTCGAGGATATCGGGCTGACCGGCGTCGAGATGGGGACGGTCGGTTTCCTCCTCCGGACGGCCGGCATCCTCGCGCTGCCCGCGTGGGGGCTTTTGAGCGATCGCTTCGGCGCTCAGAAGCGCATTCTACTCGTGAGCGTCGTCGGCGCGGGCGTGATGGGATTGTCGTATCCGCGGGTCGCGGCGGTGTTCCCGCTCGTCGCGGCCGTTACGGTCGGATTCGCGGCGTTTCGCGCACCGATTCGACCGGTGGCGAACGCGCTGTTGCTCTCGGCGGGGTTGTCGTACGGGAACGTCCGCGCGTACGGGAGCATCGCCTTCGGTATCGCTGCGGTGGCTGCCGGCGTCGCCAGCGCGCGTCTCGGCTCCGTCGTCGTCTTCTACGTATTCGGCGTCGGTATGGCGGTGCTCGCCGTCATCCTCCTCCGGATTCCCGTCGAGAATCGGCCGCCGACCGAGAGCGTCGGTCTCCGCGCGGCGTCGCTCGTCAGAGACCGCAACTTCGCCGCCCTGGTCGTCGCGGCGTTTCTGATGGGAACGATGTTCCCCGCCGGGAGCGCGTACCTGTCCGTCTACGTTCGGAGTCTCGGCGGGAGCGACGCGCTTACTGGTCTCTCCGTCGCCGCGAAGACGCTCGGCGAAGCAGCCGTTTTCCTCGCCGCGGCGCATTTCACCGCGTCGTACCGTCGACTCCTGATTGCGGGTGCGGGTTTTCACGTCGTCACGTTCGCGGCGTATGCGTCGGCGCCCGCCCCCGCTCTCGTCGTCGCCCTCCAACTACTCCTCGGCGTCGGCTACGCGGCGTTCATGCTCGCGGCCGTGAACCTCGCTCACGAACTCGCGCCCGCCTCCATCGGGTCGACCGCACAGACGTTCCTCACCGGGTTCGGTTTCGCCGCCGGTTCCGGCGTCGGCGAGCTCGCGTCCGGACGCCTTCTCGATCTGGTCGGCGTCCAGTCGATGTACGCGTACGTCGCCGCGGTCGGACTCGTCGTCGTCCTCGTGAGCGGATTTTTGGACGGGTCGATCGGTACCGTCGGACTGCTCCCCGAGGACAGGTGACCGCGTCGCCGGCGCATCGCTGGCGCATCGCCGACAGCCGTCGCCGCCGATGGCGAGCGGCGTCAGTCGACGTTTCGCTCGTGAACGTCAAGGAGAAGCGCCGCCAGTTCTGCCCGGATGCCGTCGAAGAACCGTTCGCCTTTCTCGGCGCTGGCCAGCGAGGGGTCGCCGATAGCGCCGCTGTCGGAGTACGCCTCGAACGGTCGGTACACCGACAGCGGCCCCCCTTCGAGCAGGTCACTTCCGGCGAGGTCGTACGGTTCGTCCCAGTACGCCGCGGGCGCGTCGTCGCGGACGAGTTCGGGTCGGAGGTACAGCAGCATCGACGTCTCGAACTCGCCGCCGTGAGCCATCCCGCCAGTATCGCTCTCACGCACCTCGTCGGCGAACGGCGCGGCGAGGTCGAAGTACGTCAGTCCGAGCGCCTCGACGTCTGGGTGGGCGCGTCCGACGACGGTGACCGCGGCGTCGACGAGCGCTCGATTGCCCCCGTGACCGTTGAGCAACAACAACGCGTCGAACCCGTTGTCCAGCGCGGCGTCGGCGACGGTCCCCAGCAGGTCGAAAAGCGTGTCGAACTCGGCGGTGAGCGTCCCGCCGAACGAGCGGTGGTGCGGCGAGTACCCCGTCCAGAGCGTCGGTGCGACTAGCACCGGGACGTCGTCGGCCACCGCCGCCGCACCCGCGGCGGCGACCGTCGACGCGAGAATCGAGTCCGTCGCGACCGGCAGGTGGTCGCCGTGTTGTTCGACGCTCCCGACGGGGAGGACGAGCACCGATCCGTCCCTCCCCCCGAGAGCGCGAATCTCCGGGGCGGTGTGTGCCGCGAACGCGACCCCGGCGTCGGTGTGGCAGTCGCCGTCGTCGCCGCCCGCCTCGAACCCGAACGTCATTCGATGCGGTACTCCTCGACGACGCGTTCGTCGACGTCGACGCCCAGTCCGGGTGACTGTGGCACGGTCAGCGCGCCGTCGGTTATCTCGAACGGCTCTCGAACCACGTCGGTCTCCCAGCCGCCGTACACCGAATCCGGCGGGAGCGTCAGCCCCGGTAGCCCGTACGCGGCGTGGAGAATCGCCGCGGTCCGGATGCCCAGGTCGAACGCACAGTGGTGCGTCGCCGGGATTCCGGCGTCCTCGACGAGGGCGACCTGCTGTCGGAGTCCGGAGAGGCCGCCGGCGGGCGTCAGATCGAGAACGGCGACGTCCATCGCGCCGGCCTCGATCAGACGGCGGAGGTTGTGGGGAGCGTAGGTGTCCTCGTTCGGCGCAATCGGTTGCCACGTGCGCGCCTGCAACGACGCGAGCGTCCGGTGGGCGTCGACGCGAATCGGCTGTTCGAGATACTGGAGGTAGACACCGGCGTCTGCGAGTGTCGCCCCGACCCGAACGGCCTCGTCGACGGTCCATCCCTGGTTCGGGTCGAGGCGAAACAGGAGGTCGCCACCGACTGCGTCGTGCATCGCCAGCACGCGCTCGACGTCGTCGCGCCAGTCGCGACCGGCCTTCGTCTTCAGTACCGAGTGGCCCGCGTCCCGAACCTCGACGGCGCGTTCGGCGGACTCCTCGGGTGGGAGGATGCCGAGGCAGTATGCCACCTCGACCGTTCGGTTGTCACGCTCGGCGGCGTACTCGCCCTGGTGTTCGCGGTGGCGCGTCTCGGTCTGCCCGGGCGCGGTCCACCCACCGAGTAGCTCGTACACCGGCCTGTCGAGCACCTTCCCGACGATGTCCCAGCAGGCGACTTCTACGGGCGCGAAGAAGAGGTCGGCGTTGGCGTACTCGATGAACACCTGCCGACGGAACGTCTCGACCTCGAACGGCGAGCGACCGACGACGAACGGTTCGATGCCGTCTTCGAGCACCGAGACGGTCGCCTCCGGCGTGAGGAAGACGCGCATCTCGCCCCACCCGGAGACACCCTCGTCGGTGTCGACGCGGACGAGCACGCGGGTCATGCGCTCCAGGGAGTTGTGGTTCGTCACGTACGGCGCGACACCGCCGTCCTCGAAGGGGACGAGCGGCACGTCTACGGCGTACGCTTGCAGTCCGGTTATCTCCATACCGGCGTATCGACTACACCCCGGATAAAATCATCGGGGGCGACGACGACGGCGGTGACGAGTCTCGGGTCCTGTGCGCCTAGCGCGGCGTTACGCCGACCACGTCGCGTCCTCGTCGAGCGGATAGATGGGTCGCGGAACCCGCTCGTACGGTAGATCGACGAGTCGCTGGTTCGTCTCGCCGGGCGTCAGCGCGAACAGCCGCCGTGCCGCGACTGTTTTCCACGCCGGGCTCAGATACCCGCTCTTCAGGACGACTACCTCGCGTGCGTCCGGGTCGACGCCGAGTCGCCGCAGAAACGCCGGGTCGCGGTGGACGTTCGTCCGACGCTCGCTGACGACGACGTCCGCGCCGTCGAGCGACACGAGCGCGACTCCGTCGTCGGTGTCGTCACCGTCACCGGTGCCATCGCCGTCGCCGCCGGCATCGTAGAGCCGCTCGACGACTGCTTCGGCGAGTTCCAGCGGCGCTCCGCTCGGATAGTCGCGGCCGAGTTCGAGCGAGACGGTCGCCCCTTCGCCCGCCGTGCGGCAGCGGTCGTAGCTGTCGGCGTCGGCGACGACGGCGAACAGCGGCGTTCCGAGGTCGGTCCGGTCGAGCATCGCCGCGAGGAGGTTCGTCGTGTTCTCGCCCGCGCCCGCGCCGGGGATGTCGCCCGTGTCGGCGACGACGACCGGCCGCGCGTGGGTTCCGGCGGCCTCGTCGAGCGCCGTCGTCGGGGTGTATGCCTCGGTCGTGAAGCCGAACGTCTCGCGCCGCCGCCAGAACTCCCTCGCGAGGTCCGTCGCCGTCTCGTCGACGACGGACGCCGCCGACGCGTCGCCGGTCACGAGCGCGTGACACCCCGCGTGGGGGTTGTCGGCCCACGGAAAGCCCAGAAAGTAGTTGGCGTCGTAGACGCCGTCGGCCCGGTCCGCCTCGCGGAGTAGACCGACAAGCGTGCGCATCGGTTCGGCCTCCGACTCCGACTGTTCGCCGGCTAAGAGCATCGGCAGTCGTTTCCAGCCGAGACTGAGCGATTTCTCGCCGCGAACGGCGTCGAGCAACAGGTTCGCCGCTCGGATGCCCGTCTCCGCCACGTCGGTGTGTGGAGCGGTGCGATAGCCCGCGACGCCGTCGAGCGAGTCGACCATCCGTTCAGTTATCGTCGCGTGCATGTCCAGCGCCGCGGTTATCGGCACCTCGGAACCGACGCGGTCGCGAACCCCCGCGAGGAGTGCACCTTCGGGGTCGGGGTCGCCCTCGACGAACATCGAACCGTGGAGATCCAGACAGACGCCGTCGACGGGTTCGCCGTCGAGTCGGTCGAACAGTTCGCGTTTCATCCACTCGAACGCCTCCGCCTCGACGGTGGGTGCGGGGAGCGCGCTCGCGCCGACCGTCGGCAGTATCTCGACGTCCTCGGCCTCGTCTTCGAGCGTCTCGACGATACCGCCGAGCGACCGTCCGACCGCGTCCGTCTCCAGGAGTTCGCTACCGGTGGCGGTCGAGAACGTCCCGAGTCCGGTCGTCCCCTCGGCGAACGTGTTGGTTTCGTGGCTCACAGCGCCGACTGCGATTCGCATGGCAGGTACTGTGTGACGCGGCGTTATGAGTGTTCCCTCGCGTCGCTCGTGAGCGGTCGTTCGAATTCGGTGGTGCGACGCTTCGGGAGTCGAAAGACGGGAACGGAGAGACGGCCGAACGGTGTGCGTCGGACGCTCAGTGCGGCCACGGCCGCATCGGCCAGAAATACGCGAGCAGCGCCAGTCCCAACAGGAGGATCCCCCCTATCTTCATCATCGGTCCGGCGTCCATCTCGTCGCGAACGAACGACAGGTAGAGGACGCCGATAGCGGCGACGAGGAAGACGAGCGCACCTCCGACGATGGGCTCGTTCTGTCCGGAGTAGCCGAGGCGCAACACGAGAGAGGGAACGTCGGGCAACATCTACCCTTTCCCCCCCGTGAGGGCGATACCCTCCATGAACGTCCGCTGGGCGAGCAGGTACGCCGCGATGACGGGCAGGGCCGCCAGGATGACCGCCGCCAGCAGTTGCCCCCACTGCGAACCGTAGCGTCCGGTGAGCAGGCCGATGCCGACCTGAAGGGGGTACATCGCCGAGTCGTTGAGGATGACCAGCGGCCAGAGGAACGCCCCCCAGACGAAGATGAACGTGAACACACCGAGCGACGACAGCGCGGGTTTTGCCAGCGGCAGCATGATGCGCGTGTAGATCTGGAACGTGCTACACCCGTCCATCCGCGCCGCCTCGATGAGCGAGTCGGGGATGCCGAGGAAGAACTGCCGCATCATGAACGTCCCGAACGGGTTGGCGATGTACAGTACCATGATGGCCCAGTACGTGTTCGACCAGTTGATGGCGTTCATCTCCAGGTACAGCGGCACCAGCACCACCTGCGGCGGGATTACGAGCGTCCCGATGACGAGCGTGTACACGAGCGACTTCCCCTTGAACTCGCCCTTCGCGAGCGCGTAGCCCGCGAGCGTGTCCAGAAGCAGCGTGAAGAACACGACGCCGACCGCGAGGATGAGACTGTTGAGTATCCACCGGTCGAGCGGGTTCTGCATCCAGACGTTGACGTAGTTGATGAACGTCGGGTCCGACGGAATGATCTGCTTGATGGTGGTGAATATCTCGTTCTCGGGCTTCAACGAGGTGAAGAACGCCCAGATGAACGGGATCGTCATGACGGCGCTCGCAGTGAGCAAGATGAGGTGGGCGACGCCTTTCGCGAGCGTGTCGTACCACGACCCCTCGTGTTCGACCGTCGGCCGGCCGTCGTCGAACTCGAGTTCGTCAGTACTCAACGTCGTCACCCCACGTGCGCTGCTGGAGGATGCTCAGTCCGAAGACGATGAGGAACAGCACGACGGCGATGGCGCTGGCGTACCCCATCTCGAACTGCTGGAAGCCGGCCTGCCAGAAGTAGTAGACGATGGTGTACGTCGACCGTACCGGGCCGCCCTGCGTCATCACGTACACCTGCGTGTAGACGCGGAACGAGAAGATGAGCGTCACGATGAACACGAAGAACGTCGTCGGCTTCAGAAGCGGCAACGTGATGTAACGGAACCGCTCCCAGCGGTTCGCGCCGTCGACGATGGCCGCCTCGTAGAAGTCGTCCGGGATTCCCTTCAGTCCGGCCAGGAAGATGACCATGTTGAAGCCGATGTGTTTCCAGACGCTCATCAGTGCGATGGACGCCAGCGCCGTGTCCGAACTCTGGAGCCACGCCAGTCGAGGGAGTCCGAACGACCCGATAATGGTGTTCAACAGCCCGTATTCGGGGTTGTAGAGCCACGTCCAGATGAGCGAGACGACGACCCACGAGGTCACGACGGGGAGGAATATCGCCGCCGAGTAGAACTTCGTCCCCCGGAGATTCATGTTCAACAGCAGCGCCAGTCCCAGCGCGATGGGCACGTCGAAGACGAGCAGCGCGAAACTGTAGCCGGCGGTGTTGATGATGGCGTTCCAGAAGATGGGGTCGTTGAACAGTCGAACGTAGTTGTCGAGGCCGACGAACGGGTGCTCCTGCGCCAAGGGCGCCCACTCGTGGAGGCTGATGTAGAACGCGCCGATGAACGGCACGAGCAGTATCGCGGCGAAGAGTATCGCCTTCGGTAAGACGAGGGCGTACCACGAGAGGTCAGTGTCGGAGTTTCTGACGTCGGCGTCGGAGATGTATCCGCTGAAACGACGACGGACGCGCTGTAACCCTTGTGACTGCGCCATTGTTAGAGGAGCGCGTTGATGTCCTGCGCCGCTTTGTCGAGCGCCTGTTGCGGGTCCTCACCCTGCCACATCGACTGCGCCTGCGTGTGGACGCTGTCCCACATCTTCGACACCTCGGGATGGCTGGGGAACGGCACCGTGTTCTCCATCTCCTGGGCGACCGGTTCCAGTTTCGGGTTGTCCTCGATGAACTGGGTGAACTCGTCGGTCTCGTAGGCGTCCTTACGCCCGGGGAATCCGCCCATCGACTCGGTGACGCCCTGTTGGACCTCACTCGAGTTGATGTAGTTCAGCCACTCTAAGCCGATCTCCCGGTCGGCGCCGCCGCGACTCGGGATGGTGTAGAAGACGCCCGCGCTCCAGGTGTGGCTCGTGTCTATCTGCGGGCCGCTCGGATACGGCATGTACTGCCAGTCGAGGTCGCTGTCGCGCAGACGGGGGTAGTGCCACGACCCGGCGAAACACATCGCCGCCTCGCCGGCGAGGACGTCCTCGATGGCGTCCGTACCGCCCGGGTTGCGTGCGATGACCGTCTCGTCCTCGACGATCTTCGGCTGCAGGTAGTTCGCCGCCTCGATGGCGGCGTCGTTGTTGATAATGGCCTCCGTGCCGTCCTCGTTGAGGTATCCGCCCCCGTTCGAGAGCACGAAGCAGTCGAACCCCTCGCCCGCCGACATCGAGAAGGCGCTCCCGTGCTCTTCGCCGAGCGCGTCGATCCACGACCCGAACTCCTCCCAACTGGGACGGTGAGTGGGGTCCGGTATCTCCAGTCCGGCCTCCTCGAACATCGCCGTGTTGATGGCGACGAGCCGGCAGTCCGCGTACCACGGCACCGCCCAGAGCGTCCCGTCGAAGCTGGCGTTGCGGCGCGCCGCCGCGACGTAGTCGTCGGGGTCGAACCCGTTCTCTTCGAGGTTCAACGCGACGCCCTGGTCCGCGAAGCGCGGCACCCACAGCACCGACAGCGCCAGACTGTCGGGGGCGTTGCCGGCCGGGATGGCCGTCGTCGCCTTCGCCAGGTAGTTCTCGAAGGGGTAGTACTCCCAACTGACGTCGGAGATCACGTCGCTCTGGTCTGCGATCTCCTCGCCCTGGTCCTCGCGAATCGGCGCGAGACCGGGGTCGTTCCACGCCCAGAACGTCGCCGACCCATCGCCGTTGCCGCCGTCACCGCCGCCACCACCACCGGAACCGTTGCCGTCACCGGAGCCGCCGCTGTCGTTCCCGCCGCCGGTACCGCCGCTCGAACAGCCAGCCAATCCCGCCGCGCCCATCGAACCGGTCAGTGCGAGAAGCTTACGCCGGGTGAGATTTCTGTTGCTCATACTAGCCTCAGAGGAACAAACAGACGGTATATAATAAATCTTTGGTGCGCTGTACCATACCACGACCGAGTCTCACCAGTGGCCGAACCGAATCGAACGCGTCACCGCGGACGACGACCGTATTCAGGCGCGAGCGTTGACGTCGACGTTCGTGGCGGTGGAGACGTTTCGCGATTTGATAGTCTCGCCCGTGTCCGCGTCGAACAGGTGCATCTTCTCCTCGGGGATGACGATGTCGAGCGTCGTACCCGGTTCGACCACCCGCTCGCCGTCGAGCGTCACCGTGTAGCGTTCGTCGCCGATATCGACGTAGACGTACGTCGTCTCGCCCATCGGCTCCGTCACCGAGACGGACACCTGAATCGATTTCGGCTCACTCGCGTCGACGATTTCGATACTCTCTGGCCGGATACCCAGCGTCAGCGCCCCTTCGTATCCGGTGAGTTCCTCGCACGTCGCCTGCGAGAGATCGTACCGGAACGCGTCGTGAACGAGCGTACCGTCTCTGTACTCCACCTCGAAGAAGTTCATCGACGGCGACCCGATGAAGCCGGCGACGAATCGGTTGGCGGGCTCGTAGTAACACTCCAGCGGCGTGCCGAGCTGTTGGAGTTCGCCGCCGTCGAGGATGGCGATTCGGTCGCCCATCGTCATCGCCTCCGTCTGGTCGTGCGTGACGTAGATGGTGGTGATGTCGAGGTTCTGCTGGAGGTTCTGTAACTCCGTCCGCATCGTCGTCCGGAGCTTGGCGTCTAGATTAGAGAGCGGTTCGTCCATCAGGAACACCTCGGGTTCGCGGACGATGGCGCGGCCCAGCGCGACGCGCTGTTGCTGGCCGCCGGAAAGCTCACCCGGCTTCTTGTCGAGCAACTCCTCGATACCCATCATCTCCGCCGTCTCCTGCACACGCTGCTCGATCTCGGTTTTCGACATGTCCGTCGACATCTTGAGTCCGAACCCGATGTTCTTTCGAGCGGACATGTGGGGGTAGAGCGCGTAGTTCTGGAACACCATCGCGATGTCGCGTTCGGTGGGCGGCTGGTGCGTGATATCGTCGCCGTTCAGCAGTATCTCGCCCTCCGTAACCGTCTCCAGTCCGGCGATACAACGGAGCGTCGTCGACTTCCCGCAGCCCGAGGGGCCGACGAAGATGAGGAACTCGCCGTCGTCGATGTCGATGTCCAAGTCGTCGACCGCGACGATCGACTGGTCTCCGTCCGCGAACACTTTCCGGAGGTTGCGGATGTCTAGCTTACCCATGGGAACTCACTACGTGGCGAATTGCAACAGACCGTAATAAATTTGCAGGGTGACTTCACCGACTGCAGCCCCCACGGTCCGATCCGTCGAGCGCCACATTTTCGCCCGTTTCGGCGGCCTCACGTGCCGCGAGTGTCAGTTCCAGCGTCTCTACCGCGTCGTCGTACGTCGAGCGAACGTCGGCGCGTACCGCATCAACCCTCCCAACTTCCTCTCCGTGTGCTGTCGCACGAAGGAACGACTCGAACTCGCGGCGGTACCAGTCGCCGTCGGCCTCGAATCGGACGCTCTCGCCGTCGACGACACCTGAGAGACTGTGACCAAAGTAGTCGAGTTCGAGAAACGCGTCCTCGGCGGCGATTCTGACCTCGAACCGGGAGTCGGGCGACCCGCACGTCGACGAGACGTGCGAGACGGCGCCCGACGTGTGCTCGAGCGTCACCGACGTCGCGTCCTGAAAGTCGACGCTGTCGACGAGCAGTCCGTCGGTTCCGCTCCCCGTCACAGCGGTTACTTCCCCTACGAGGTACCGGTGCAGGTCGTAGACGTGCGTCGACTGTTCGAGTATCTGGCCGCCGGACCTCGCCCGTTCGGACCACCACGGCGTGTCGGGAAGCGGAACCCAGTACGTGCTGTCGATGTGACCGATGCGGCGGCCGTCGAGCAGTTCCAGCGCGCGTTCGGTTATCCCCGCGTAGCGACAGACGTAGCCGACCTGCGCGAGGACGTCCGAATCAGCGATGCGGTGGGCCGTTTCGCGCGCCGCGTCGGCCGTCAGGTCGACCGGCTTCTCGACGAAAAGGTCGACACCGTACTCGGCCGCGGTTCGTTCGTACGCACCGTGAGCGAACGGCGGGACGGCGACGACGAGCGCGTCGATCGACTCCGACTCGACGAGTTCCACGCCGTCGGTGTACGCCGCGGCGTCGCGTGGAACGGCCGCCTCCCTCGCTCGCGTCTCGTCGACGTCGGCGACAGCGGTCAGTTCCACGTCGATAGTCCCACCGTCGTAATCGGTCAGTCCGCCGTCCAACGCGGCGTCCAACGTCTCCAAGTGAACCGAGGCGATCCCTCCCGCACCGACGAACCCGACTGAACACGCCATGGCCTCACTTATCCCACACTTCGAGTTAAAGGTATCCGCCCGACCACCACGCGAACCTATAAATCGGCGCGGACGGGAATTGGTGTGCATGAGGTTCGCACTCAACCAGATGGGGTTCCCCGAGCAACGCCTCGAAGCCAACGTCGAGTTGCTCTCGGAGGCCGGATACGATGGAATCGAACCGAATCTGACAGCCGACGGACCGCTGTGGAACGACGATGCGGTCGACGAACTAGCCGACCGAATCGACGGGTCCGGACTCGACGTTCCGGCCATCTCGACGACGTTACACTGGGACCGACACCTGTCGAGCGCGGACGAGGAGACGCGAGTCGCGGGGATCGAAGCGGGCGAGCGGATGATCGCCCTCGCCGATGCGTTCGACGCCGGTGCCGTTCTCGTCGTCCCCGCCGTCGTCGACGAGGGAACACGATACGACGAAGCGTACGAGCGGGCGCTGGAATCGGTTCGAACGCTCGCCTCGGTCGGGGCCGACTACGACGTAACCGTCTGCGTCGAGAACGTCTGGAACGACTTCCTGCTCTCGCCGCTGGAGTTCGCCGAGTTCGTCGACGAGGCGTCGACGGACGGACCGGTCGGCGCGTACTTCGACGTGGGCAACGTCAGGCGGTTCGGCCGCCCCGAGCAGTGGATTCGAATCCTCGGAGACCGAATCGAACGCGTTCACGTGAAGGACTACCGGACCGACGTAGACACGATAGACGGCTTCACGTACCCGTTGGAGGGTGACGTCGACTGGCGGGCCGTCGATGAGGCGCTCGCGGCAGTCGGCTACGACGGGTGGATAACCGCGGAGGTGCCGCCGTACCGGACTGCACCGGAGCGGATGCCGCCGCGCGTCCGTGCCGACCTCGAACATCTGTTCTCGTAGCCGGACGGTCGTGTTCGGCCGTCGACGACGGTCGAGAGGGCGCTTCGACGGAGTCTCCGGCGTCGATCACCGACGGGGCGTCGAACATCGCGTTCAGCACAACGCTTAATACCAACTTGTATGACTGATGTGTGTATGCATCTCACAGCAGTAGTTGCACATCCCGACGACGCGGACATCTTCTGCGGCGGGACGCTCGCAAAGCACGCCGCCCGGGGCGACGACGTCACCATCGTCTACATGACTCGGGGTGAGTACGGCGGGTTCGACACCACCGAGGCTGAAGTCGCCGCGACGCGCGAACGCGAGGCCGAAGCCGCCGCGGAGACGCTCGGTGCGGAGGCGACGTTCCTCGATTTCGAGGACGGACGGGTACGCTACTCGATGGAGAACCGACTCCAACTCGTCGACGTACTGCGCGAACACCGGCCGGACATCGTCCTCACCCATTACCGTGACGACATGCATCCCGACCACCAGGCGACGTCAAGGCTGGTGACCGACGCGTACTACATGTGTTCGCTCCCGCTCTTGGAGACCGAGTACGATCCGTGGGAACCCCAGAACGTCTACTACTTCGGGAAGCCGACCTCCTCGTTCGCCCCCGACACGTATGTCGACATCGGCGATCACCAGTCGACGAAGGAGGACGCGATCCTCGAACACGAGTCGCAGGTCGAGTGGTTGGAGGAACACGGCGGCATCGATGCCGAGTTCGATGGACTCGTCGAGGGCGTCCGTGCCGAAGCGAGAGTGCTCGGTCGAACCAGAGGTGCGGAGTTCGCCGAAGGGTTTGTCGCACTCCACAAGAGCGCAGACGAGTACCTCAACTGAGATCCCCACCGTTTCTACGGCGTATTTCGGCGTTCGTCACCACTTCGCGAGTTATCGGGCTGACGAGGGTCACCGAAACCAGAGTGAATTTTCGTGAATGTAACTCTCTCACATGCCATTACGAGACTATGAATGTAATGAGATACAGGTGAAACGAGGGGGGAGGGGGTATCGTTCGAGCGCGCGAACTGTTCCCGCAGCACCGCATCGGTTCCGTATCGAACCCGTGGGAGGGGACTCGGTGACGGACGTCGCCGCCGATGCGTTTATCAGCGACGTGGCGGTACTGGGACGGTATGACACGGCACGACGAACCGGTCGAGAACGCGAGCGCCCTCGACGACGCGTTCGGCGCTCGCGACCGAATTTTCTCGCAGAAGGAGAGACTCGACGTCGGCTACGTACCCGGTCCCGCGAACATCGTCGCTCGCAACGAAGAGATCCGTCGACTCGCGACAGCGCTAAACCCCGCGGTCACGGGTGAAGCGCCGAGCAACGTGTTTCTATACGGGAAGACGGGCACCGGAAAGTCGCTCTGCGCCCGGTACGCGACGGCACGAATCGTCGAGGCCGCGGTGGAACACGGCGTCTCGGTGGGTCGCGTCGTCGTCGACTGTTCGCAGGAGGACACCGAAACGCGCGCGGTCAGGGCGACGGTCCGAGCGCTGAACGACCCCGACGTGACCGGTTTCGCCGTTCCGGAGACCGGCCTCGGTCGCTCGCGCTACTACCGCCTGCTCTGGCAGGTGCTCGACGCGCAGTTCGACGTCGCGCTCGTGGTTCTCGACGAGATAGACCGCCTGGAGGGCGACGACCTGCTCATGCAGCTATCGCGCGCGGCGGAGACGGGGAAACTCGATCGGTGCTCCGTCGGCGTGGTCGGTATCAGCAACAGGATAAAGTACCGAAACCGACTCGAAGAGCGGGTCAAGAGCAGCCTCCAGGAGCGCGAAATCGTCTTCACCCCGTACGACCGTCGGGGACTCCACGAGATAATTCGAAGCCGCGCTGACGCCTTCGAGGGCGACGTGCTCTCCGACGACGTGGTCTCCGAGTGCGCCTCTCTCGCCGCCGAAGAACACGGCGACGCTCGGAAAGCCATCAACCTACTGCGTCATGCTGGGGAACTCGCCACGTTCGACGACGCCGACGCGGTCACCGTCGACCACGTCCAGCGTGCCGACAACCTCGCCGAACGAGACCGCGTCGAGGCCCTGCTAGCGGGCGCGACCACCCAACAGAAGGCGACGCTGCTGGCAGTTGTCTCGTTGGCGCTCGTCGAGAAGACGCGGACGTTCGAGACCACCGAAGTGTACGCCGCCTACGAGGACATCTGCGCGGAGGTCAGTCTCGACGCGCTCTCGAAGCGCCGAGTCCACGACCTGCTGCGCGAGTGGGAGTTCCTCGAAGTGCTCGAAATCACGCGGACTGGCGGCGGGCGCGGACGCGGGAGCTTCCTCCGGCACCGACTGCTCGAAGACCCCTCGGTCATCCGATCGGTGTTCGACGAGAGCGACCGGTTCGCCAGGGCGGGCTTCACCTCCGAGACGAACACCACGTGGTCGAACATCTAGGGTGCAGTTGCCGCTACAGAAGTTTTAATAACTATAGTTCCGCACGTTGGAGGTGATGCAACGAATTGGGTTAGTGGGGAGTGGTTTCATGGCCACGACTCATGCTAACAGCTACCAAAATATTGCTGGCGCGCAGGTCGTCGCGGTCGCATCGATCGGTGAGAACCGAACGGAGTTCGCGGCGGAGCACGCGCCCGGGGCAGAAGTGTACGACGATGCCGAAGAGATGATGGACGACGCCGAGATAAGCGTCGTCGACATCTGTACGCCGACGCCGACGCACCGGCCGCTCGTCGAGGCCGCCGCCGCCCGCGGCCTCGACACTTTCTGCGAGAAACCCCTCGCGCGGACCGTCGAGGACGCCGACGCCATCGTCGAGAGGGTCGAAGAGGCCGGAATCACGTTCATGACCGGGCACGTGTTGCGCTACTTCCCCGAGTACGCCGAGGCGAAACGCCGTATCGACGCGGGCGAGATCGGGACGCTGGGAACATTGCACACCGAACGACTCTCGTCGCCGCCGCGGTACGGCACCAACTCCTGGTTCGGCGACAAGGCGCAGAGCGGTGGCGTCTTGCTGGACATGGCGATCCACGACTTCGACTATCTGCGCTGGGTCGCCGGTGAGGTCGACCGAGTGTTCGCTCGAACCGCCGAGTGGGACGATGGCCACCTCAACCAGCACTCGTCGGTCGTCCTGCGCTTCGAAAACGGTGCTGTCGGCCACGTCGAGGCGTCGTGGGGCTACCCGGAGGGGTCGCCGTTCATTACCAGTTACGAACTCGCCGGTGACGAGGGGATGTTGGAGTTCGACGCTCGCGACGAGAACGCCGTCCGCGTCTCCGGCGGTGTGGAAGGCGCGAACGCGCCCGCGAGTCCGCTGGCGAAGAGCCCGTACACGGTCGAACTCGAACACTTCCTCGACTGCGTCGAGAACGGCGACGACCCCGAGATCTCGCCGGCCGACGCGCGCGAGGCAGTTCGCGTCGCGCTGGCGGCCGTCGAGTCCAGCGAGCGCGGTGAGCCGGTGTCGCCCGTGGAGGTGGAGGCGTGACGGTCCGCATCGGCCTCTGTTCGGTCGCTCACCTGCACGCTGACTCCTACGCTGCCTGTCTGAACAACCTCGATGACGCCGAACTCGTCGGCGTCACCGAGTCGGAAGAGCGAGTCGCCGAGGGTCGAGAGAAGGCCGACGAGTACGGTGTCGACTACTTCGACCCCGACGCGTTGCTCGCCGAGGTGGATGGCGTCGTCGTCTGTTCGACGAACGCCGACCACCTCGCGTGGGTCCGCCGTGCCGCCCACGCCGGCGTCGACGTACTCTGCGAGAAACCGCTCGCGCCGAGCGTCGAGGCGGCCCACGAGATGGTCGACCTCTGTCACCGTGCCGACGTTCACCTCGGCGTCGCGATGCCGCTTCGGTTCAGCCAACCGGCCCGGAACGCGAAGACGGCCGTCGAGAACGGCGTACTCGGCGATATCTGCTTCCTCAGCGGGACGAACCGAGGGCAGATGCCCGGAAGCTGGTTCGTCGACGAGGCCGAGTCCGGCGGCGGTGCCGTGATGGACCACTCGGTACACATCGTCGACATCGTCCGGTGGATAACGGGCGAAGATGTTCGCGAGGTGTACGCCGAGACCGAGACCCGGTTCAACGACATTCCGGTCGAGGACGTGAACCTGTTATCGATGACGCTCACCGACGGGACCGAGTTCGTCCTCGACGGCTCGTGGAGTAAGCCCGACGAGTGGGATTTCTGGGGCGACGCGACGCTGCGACTCGTCGGCACCGAGGGCGTCGTCTCCATCGACTGCTTCGATCAGAAGATAAAGCAGACGCGCGACACCGGCGACCCCGGGATTCGGTCGGTGTTTTGGGGGTCGAACCCCGACGAGGGACTCGTCGCCGACTTCGTCGAGGCGGTCGCCGAGGACCGCCCACCGCTGAAGACGGGCGCGGACGCCGTCAACGATGTGGCTGTCGTTGAAGCCGCGTACGAATCCGCGAACGCGTCCGAATCCGTCGACGTGGAGGCGAGCGAAATCACCTCGGCGACGAACTGAGTGTCCCGGACGGAGAGCGGCATCGAACGCCGATGCGCGATTCAGAAAACCGGTCCCCACGACAGCTAACGCGGGTCAGTAGGTCACATCAACCGGTTCGCCGCGCTCAACGGACTCGTAGGCGGCGGCTATCACGGCGGCGGTCCGCACGGCGTCGTCGAACGACGCCGCGAGTGTCGACTCGCCCCGTATCGACGCGACGAACGCTCGAAGTAGTGCGTTGTTCGGGTCAGCACCCCAGTAGATGGACTCGTTGTGCGTATCGTGGCCGATATCTCTGACGTGGCTGTATCGGTAGCCGAAGCAGTCCGCAGACAGCGTCGCCTCCGACCCGACGAGATCTACCTCGGCGTCGCCCCAGAACGGGTTCTTCTGCGGCGTGCTCCACGATCCGTCGAGCAGGAACGACGCCCCGTTCGAGAGCGTCATCGACAGCACGTTTACGTCTTCGACCGGGATGTCGTAGAACCGGGTATCGGTCTCGGCGTACACCTCGGTCACTTCCTCGCCGGTGATCCAGCGGACGATATCGACGATGTGGTCGGTGTGGTCGGCGACGGCGCCGCCGCCGGCGAGTTTCGGGTCGACGAACCAGCCACCGGGCATCCGACCGCGGTTGACCCCAGACACCGCGAGGAGGTCGCCGACGGCCCCCGACTCGTATCGTTCCTTGAGTCGCTGCATTGGGCGACTGTACCGTATCGGCATCGCCATCTTGGCGACCGCACCCTGTTCCTCGCAGCGGTCCCGAATCGATTTTGCCTCCGTCAGCGACGTCGCCAGCGGTTTTTCGCAGAGGATGGCGACATCGTGCTGCAGCGCGAGGTCTATCAACTCGCCGTGGATGGCGGTCGGCGAACAAACGAGGACGCCGTCGGTCGCCCGCATCAGTTCAGCGTGCGACATCGCAGCGGTACCGACCGAGTTGGCGTATCGCCGCGTTCGTTCGGCGTTGCGTCCCGAGATACCGACGAGGTCGGCCGACGGAAGTTTCGACAGCAGCGCCGCATACACCTCGGCGTTGACGTGGGCGGTCGAGCAGATGCCGACGTCGACCGTCACGGCGACTCCTCCGCGAGCGTGACCGGGCGGTTCTCGTCCGCGGAGCGGCGCGCAGCGACGACGACCCGCGAAGACGTCACCGGAGCGACGTCCGTCGGCGGACGCTCGCTCCCTCCGAGACGATCGATGAACGCCCGGAGCGCCCGCCCGCGGCAGTCGTCCTCCGGCGGGTCGACGGCCAGCGGCGTCGACCCCTCGCGGAGCGCAGTCGACGCGTCGTCCTCGCTGAAGTCGAGGCGGCCGTGTTTGCCGCTGTACTCCACGCCGATGCGTGGGGCCGGAGTCTCTGCTCGGTGCCACCGGGTACCGACGGTCGCTCGTCCCCCATCTCGAAACGCGAACACGGCGTGGGCGTGGTCGTACCGCCCGCCCGCCCGCGCTCGAACGAACACTCGTTCGACGGGCCCGAACGTCCACTCCAGCACGTCAACGTCGTGCGCGAGAACGGCGCAGAGCGTACGAACGGGGCCTTCAACGACGGAGACGCCGTCGTACGACACGTTCCATCCCGGACCGTCGAACGGCGCGGCCCGTTCGATTCGCGCGACGCCTATCGGTCCGATACCGCCCGATTCGACGGCCGAGTGGAGCCGTTCGTACATCCGCGAGAAGCGGTGCGGTGAGTGCGACAGTATCCACCCCTCGCTCTCGGTCGAAGCGGTGACGAGTCGGTCGAACGTCTCCGCGTCGAAGGCAACTGGCGGGTCACAGCGAACCGGGGTACTCACAGCGAGTGCAGTTTCGAGCGCATCGACGAAAGCCGCCCCCGGTCCGCAGATATCGACGCCGTCGACATCGCCGTCGGTGGTTTGGAGGACCTCCGAGAGGGAATGGTATCTCGGCACGTCGATATCGTCGAACCCAACGCCCTCGTCGACGCACGGTTCACGGTCGGCGTCGACGACGCCACAGACGGTCGCATCGTCGAACCGCCGGTACCGTTCGACGTGCTTTCGCACCGCCGTCTCGGACCCGACCGCGACGATGCGTTGCATGGGCGTAGGTCCCACAGCGTGTATGATAAGTATTGTGACCCGACGACTCCGCGCGGCGGCGGTCCACAGTTCGCCGAGTTGTTCCGAGGGGCGCCCGTTCAGTTGTCGTCGAGAAGTTCTTGGAGTCGACGGGAACTCGACTCCAGCGTCGCCTCCGGATCGGTCGTCAGTCCGTTCTCGTGAATCACCCAGTCTACGTCCGCGGCGGCGGCCGTACTGACGCACGCGTTGAGGTCGACGACGCCCTCGTCGAGATCGACGTGGAGCGTGTCGTCGTCGCCGGGGTTCGTGTCGGTGAGATGGATGAGCGAGAGTCGGTCGGCGTAGCGGTCGAGATACGTCGTGGGGTCGACGCCGCCGTGCTGTGCGAGTCCGACGTCGAACTCCAGACCGAGCTGGTCGTCCGAGTACGCGGCGAACGCATCGTACGCGGTCTCGAATCTCGAACTGGCTTCCAGCGCCGCGAACTCGTACGTGTGGTTGTGATAGTGTGCTTCGAAGCCGTCGGCGACGAGTCGGTCCGCTACCGACGACAGGTCGTCGGCCGTCTCCATGGCCGACGCGACGGAGCCGAACCCTCCCTCACCGTAACTGGGGACGACAATTCGGTCGCATCCGAGCGTCCGGTAGCGTTCGACGGTCGCCGCGTAGTCGGATTCGAACGCGTCGAGACCGACGTGCGCACCCACCGGCACGAGACCAGCGTCGTCGAGGGCGTCGGCGATTGCGTCGGGTGACTCGTCGCCGAGACCGGCGAACTCGACACCCTCGTACGTCGTCTCGCCGACGCGAAGCAGCGTCTCAGTCAACGGTTCGTCGAACTCACGGAGCGTGTATAGCTGAATCGCCGGTCGTGCCATCCCGTCGATAGTTGTGAGCGACCTACATAGCCGTTCCGCCCGGTGGGTATCGCGTCACCCACTCGACCGAGATGGTTCGTCGGTTTCGGTCGTCGTCGCAGCGGACGCGTCGAGCGCGTCTCGGGCGTACGTCTCGTGCGCTTTGTGCCAGACGGAGACGTCGTCTATCTCTCGGTAGTCGAGTGCCTCTCCCTCGTGCGAAAGTTCGAGCGTCCCCCCGTCGACCACACAACGGTAGAGCACGTCGATGCGGCCGTGTGGACCGAACCGGTCGCTCGGGGCGTAGTGATACACGTCGACCAGTTCGACCACGGTGACGTCGAGTCCCGTCTCCTCGTGCGTTTCGCGGACCGCGGTTTCGGCGGGTGACTCGTTCGGGTCGACCCAGCCACAGGGGAGACACCAGGTACCGTCGTCGGCGCGTCGCATCAACAGGATGCGCCCCGTCGAATCGAACACTGCGGCCTCCGCTCCGACTTTGGGCGTGACGTGACCGAGTTCGGCCTCGAAGCGCTCGCGGACGTCGTCGGCCGGTAGTTCGAACGCCTCTCCGTAGTACTCACATGCCAGTTCGAGTATTCGTTCGTACCGTTCCTCGTCGTAGGGGTTGTCGGCGTACCGCAGTCCGTTCTGGCTCAGTACGCGTAACTCGTCTAAGAGACGCATGAGGTCCATGGTCCGTTCGAACGCCGATTCGGGCAGACAGGTGTTAAGTCCCGCGGGATGTGACACGTTCGCGATTCGAGAGAAACCACTAAGAGCGCGGCGGTGCACCACTCCGACAGCGTATGGAAGAGATACACACGGACGAAGCACCGGCCAGCATCGGCCCGTTCTCGCAGGCGATACGAGACGGCGACCGCATTTTCGTCTCCGGACAGGGTCCGGTCGACCCGGACTCCGGCGACGTCGTCAGCGACGACATCGGCGAACAGACCGCACAGACACTCGACAACGTCGCCGCCGTCCTCGAAGCCGGCGGAAGTTCGCTCGACAGCGTCGTGAAAGCGACGGTGTTCGTCACCGACATGGCGAACTACGACGCCGTCAACGAGGTGTACGGCGAGTACATGAGCGACCCGTATCCCGCCCGCAGCGCCGTCGAAGTCGCCGCCCTCCCCATCGACATCGGCGTCGAAATCGAGGTGGTCGCGACGGTCGAGTGACGCACCCGGCGCCGACTACGCGAGGTGCGCCCGAATCCGCTCGACGACGTACTCGGCCCCGTCGTCGGAGAGACACATCGGGTTGACCGTGAAGCCGCCGTCGAGGAGGTCGTCCGAACCGACGAAGATGCGGGGGTTCTCCTTCCGAAGTGCGCCGACGAGCGCCACCGCGTCGAGCGCGGCCGTCTCGGGGTCGAGTTCGACGTACACTTCGGGGGCGACCATCAGTTTCCCGCCGGGTTCTCGGGTCGTCGTCACGCCGGGAAGGTCTTCGAGACCGTCGTCGACGACGTCGAGTCGGTCGTTCCACTCGGCGGAGAGCGCCGCTTGGTCCTCGTCGACGAACGCCTCCAGCGCCGCGATGAGGCCGACGAGTTCCTCCTTACCGACCTTCAGGGGTCGTCCGATTCCCTGTCGAGGCACCCCGTCCAGTTCTTCTTTGTCGAACAGTTCCGCCGGCGGTTCCCACACCGATTCGGCGACGTGCATGTCGAGATGTTGGAGCGCCGCCGAGCGGACGTACTCGCGCTTGCCCGCGAGGATACCTGTAGTCTGGGGGCCGCGGATGGCTTTTCCCCCGCTGAAGACGACCATGTCCGCGCCCGCCTCGACGAACGCCGAGAGGTTCTCCCGGGGCGGCACCTCGGCGGCGGCGTCGACGATGACCGGCACGCCGTGGTCGTGGGCCACCTCGACGACGCCTTCCAGCGGCGGCGTGCTGAACACTTTCTGCATGTAGCCGACGGCGACCGTCTCCTCGGTGATGGCGTCGGCGATCTCCCACGGTTCGGTGCTGTTCGACCCGGTGCCGAGGTAGTTGTCGTTGTTGCCGACGTCGACGACTCGCGCGCCCGCCGCGCGGAACGCGTGGTCGTAGCCGTTTCGGTGCGTTCGCGGCATCACGATCTCGTTCGGTACATCGTCCGTTTCGGGGAGTTTCGCCATCGTCCCCAGGTCGTCGCCGGCGATGGCCGCCGCCGCGGCGAGCGTCATGCAAGCGGCCGCGCCGCTGCCGACGTACCCCGCCTCCGCGCCGGTGACTTCGGAGATGAGTTCGCCCGCTCGCACCTGCAGGTCCGAGAGGCGGACGAACGCCTCCGCCGCCCGACTCATCGCCTCGACCGCTTCCGGTCGGATTCGGCTCCCCCCGATGCGCGTCTTCGTGCCCGCCGCGTTGACGACGTTCGGCACGCCCAACTCGTCGTAGATGGTGGATTCGTACTCCATGACTCGGCCTCGGGAGCATCTCCGCAGGCCTCCGATAAGAAACATGCTACTGTGCGGTCGCGTTCGCCCGTCCGTCAGCGCTCGGTCCCGCCGACCACACCCTCCGCGGAGACCGACTCCACCGAAGAGAGTCCGCCGTACGTCGCGGCGACGAACTCGGCTTCGACGGTCTCGCCGGGGGCGAGCGTCTTCATCGTGCCCGACGCGCGCTGGCCCTCCGTGTCGCCGGGGTACGCCGTCGTCGGTTCCAGGCCGACGTTGTACGTCCGACTCCAGAACGGCGACTCGGCGTACCCGCCGAACGGTTGCCAGTACCACAGCGACTCGAAGGGGTCGGTCGGGAATCGAAGCGCGAACCCGAGGTCGAGTTCGGGGTTCGTGAGCGCGTACCACCCCTCGGTCAGGTCGACGGCGTACGCCAAATCGTGGATCTCGGCGTCCTGTCCGGGTACGTCAGTCGAGAGGTCGATGTCGCCTCCGTCGTGGCCCGGCGCGGTCGGCCAGTCGAACTCGGCACCGCTCCGGAGTCGACGGTTCGGATAGCCGTCGCCGTACTCCTCGACGACGCCGCGGCGGGCCGGAACGTCCAACCGTGCACCCGGAGACAGAAGCGGCGGTCCAAGTGCGAGATGTTGCTGCCAAACGTAGTCGAGTTCAACTCCACCATGGTTTGTTACGTGCTCGACAATCCGGAGTCGGGACTCGTTGGCGCGGAGTGTGAGCTCGCGTTCGACGGCGAACGGGTAGCGGACGAGTTCGACTTCGAGTCGGACCGTCACCGCCTCGTCGTCCGCGCGAACGACCGACGCATCCCACGGAAGTAACGCGCTTTCACCGTGCAGCCCGTACGCGCTGCCGGCGATCTCGTGTCCACCGCCGGCGTTCGGGAGGTTCGTCTGCCACCCGCCCGGATAGTGGTCGTTCCACGTCGAGTTCGGCTCCGAAGGGAGATAGCGCGCCGTCGGGGCGCTCCAGTTGTGGGGTGCGTGCCAGAGAACGTCAACGTCGGTCCGTTTGTCGCGTAGTGAGACGACGTCACCGCCTTTTTCGGGGAGTAAGAGCACGCGCAGGTAGCCGTTCTCCAGCAGTATCGCGTCGAGTCCGCGATAGGTGAACTCGGTCGAGAGTCGCGGACTGCTGTTCCAGTCGGGAAGCATCTCGGATGGAGCTATTCGGTAGTTGGTAACAATGCTGTCGGTTCCGCGTTTGAACTCCGCACCACGAGGTAGCTGTATCGCGTGCACACCGTTATGTATCGTGTTTGCCATCAGATAGAACACTAAATAAACTGGACATTTATTTATTCTTTAAAAACTGAATATGAGTTTGGAAGCTCGGCCAACGAGAGAGGAGAGCGCAGCCGATCGTCGTCATCCGAGCGATAAACGACGCTCAGAGATACTACGGGCGACACATTGATGACCGTCTGGACGCTACCCAACGCTTGGGCGGAAGGTACTGTGTTTGGTTAGGTTCTTGCACTAATACTCTCCCCGCCCACTTTCGAGACGTTACGTTACACATCGAAGAGAGCGAGAGTGGCGACTTCGAAGCGGTAGTCGACGGAATGTTACCGGCCGCTCGCCGTTGGCTCTGTCGATACGCGGACATTCCGTTGCTTGGGCAGGCGACCTCCCCGACAAGGGCGGTTCAGAGCCACCGGGAACACCGATGCAGCATCACTCCGCTATCCGTCGTCGGGGTATCGAAGGCTTACGAACGGCGGCTTCTCGGCGTCGTCGGCGAACGTCCCGTCCTCGAGATGCCGGCGGATTCCCTCGACGTGTGCCTTGCCGACGACGGCCACCACGTCGTTACCCCCCTGTCGGAGGTATTCGAGTCGACGGGCCATGTAGGCATCGCGCTCTCGAATCATCACGCGGACGAACTCGGGAGCGACGCGTTCGAGCGCGTTCCGGAACGACGCTGCCTGTTCGGGAGAGAGCCGCTCCATCATCGCGGCCTTCGCCGCCGGACTGTCGGCGGTCATCGTCCCGTAGCGGAAGTGAACTGCCAGGAGTCGAACGAGACCGAGAGCGAGCGGGATACCGTCTGCGAGGACGCCCGACGCCAACTTCCGCCACTCGCCCCGCGACGCCTGCGCGAGTCGTCTCTCGGCCGAGGTTCTGATACCGCGTGCGCCCGAGAGGAGGACCTCGCCGAGTCCGTCGAGTGTCTCCTCGATGGGCCGGTCGACGGCGGCGATTCGCCGTCCCGATGCCTCCGCGGCGTCGATGGCCGCGAACATGTCCCGGTCGTCTCTGTCGACGCCGGTGCCGTCGTGGTACGAGCGCTGCGAGAGTTTGAACAGGAGACTCAGCACGAATCCGGGTCGTGAGAGTACCCGGTAGCTCTCGACGACGTTCCGAACGGTCTGCACGGTCGTATCCGGCGCGTACAGGTGTCGGAGGCGCATCGAGCAGAGTTCGACGGTCACGACGTCCGGATCGCGCCGTTCTATCGCTCGGCGGACGTTCTCGCCGCTCTCTTCGGTAACGTGGACCGTTCCGACGAGAGTCACGGTTCCGATGTCGTCGCTCACGTGGACCACTCCATCCCTCGGTTATTCGGACGCGACGAGTGAAGAACATTCGCATCACTAGACGGTAGCTCGAATCTCGTATCACGCAGCGGTCTCGGCGACGTTTCCCGGAAGAATTCGTGACGCACCGCCGACCGGTAGGCGTTTTCCCTCGACTGTGGCGACTCGGTCTCGTAGGTGGCTCGAAGAAGTGTAGGGAACCGCCGGAACGCGGGTGTGTGGTGTGTCAGTGAGAGAGTGTGCGTTCGACTGGAATGTTCCCAACAACTGAATGTTGGACAAGATATGTAAATACGTTTCGGAATCTGGCGGCGGTAGAACGGATCGACGTCTCCGGTCACCCCGTCCGTGCCATCGTCGGCGGTTGAAGACTGTTGGTCGGCTTCATCCCCGCCCTGGAGGGCGAGGCTTTCGCCTCGAATTTTCCGTAAACCGCTACGGCCGCGCATCGCGGAGCGTCACGGAGCGTTCCGAAGCTATCGTCGATGAGAGCCTCGGAGCGACTCCACGACAGGAACGGACGTCGAGAGAGTGACCCGAGCGGCGTGCCCCCCAGCACGTCACTCCGGCTTGAGCACCGCTCGTGAAAGGCGACTGTTGAAGAGAGCGGAGGTGAGTCCACTTCCCCCTGGTACCCGGGCCGGGCGAGTCCAGGCACACTCCAACAGTCACCTGTACTGTATATATCACACATCATGACAGTACTGCTTGTGAGTACCGGGTCGGCCGACGCCGCTCGACGACCCTGTTCGTAGCCGCCCCGTGGAACGACCCACCCACCTGTCGGAGGAGGATAGTTGTCACGGAACGGGACTTTACGAGCAACTTTACGTAGGAATCTGGTTCGGTAGCGTATGAACGACCTTAGCGGCTTTCAACGTGACCTGCTTTGGGTGATCGCTGGTCAAGAGCAACCGTCAGGTCAGGAAGTCAAAAGCGAACTGGAGAGCTACGTCGAAGGCGAGATCAACCACGGTCGACTGTACCCGAACCTCGACACCCTCGTCAACAAGTCGTACGTCGAGAAGGGACCGATAGACCGGCGCACGAACTACTACGCCATCACCGACAAGGGTCGTGAGAGCCTTCGAGAGCGGCGACAGTGGGAAAACCAGTACGTCTCGCTCGATTGACGGACGACTCGGTTCACCGCATCCGCCCGCGGCGCACGCGTCTCACTCAGGCGGTCAGGTAGGGTCGGCCTCGTAGCTCGGCCCGACGGCCACCGAGAGTGCGCGGGGGGTCGCGTGCAGGACGAGTCGGTCGTGGCTGCTCACCTCACCGTCGAAACTGAACACGATTTGCTCGCTGTCCAACCCCTCGACGGTCAACTGACTCGCCTTGCGGTGGACGACGTGCTCGGTTCCCTTTCCGAACACTCGATGAGCGGCCGCCTCGGCGACGACGTTCTGCGGCGGCATCTCCTCGACGAGGACGACGTCGAACAGACCGTCCTCGGCGTTCGACTGTCCGCCCTCCTTGGCGAACTGGCGGATGTTGCCGACGAGCGCGCACAGCGCCTCCCCGCTCCACGTCGTCTGCGTTCCCTGCGAGACCGCCTCGACTTCGAGTCGGAGGCTCTCGAACTCTATCGTCTTCTTGACACCCGTGTAGAGAAACGCCAGCGAACCGAGTCGCTCTTTGAGCGCCGCGCTCGTCGCCGTGCTCGTTTCGGCGGTCAGTCCGGCGACAGCGGAGACGACGAACGGTTCGTTGCCCGCCATGCCGAGGTCGATACGGCGCTTCTCACCGTGTTCGAGGAGGTTGAATCCGGTTTCGGCGTCTTCGACGCCGACGTTTCTCGCGAAGATGTTCGCGGTGCCGACGGGGACGATCCCAACCGTCACGTCGTCGAGGGCGTCCGCCTCGACGAGCCCTTCCACGACTTCGTGGAGCGTACCGTCACCCCCGGCGACGGCGAGACGCCGAATGCCGTCGGCCGCGGCCGCTTTCGCCAGTTCGGTCGCGTGCCCCGCTTCGGCGGTCTCGACGACCTCGTAGCCGTGCTCGTCCGCGAGTTCCAACAACTGCTCTCTGTGGTCGCCACCGCCGCTTGTCGGATTCATCACGAGTCTGCGCCGTCCCTCGTCTCCGATGAGCCGCGACGCCTCACCGTCTCGGGTGGGCGTCGACCGGTGACCGTTCTCGTTCACGCGCTTCGTTCGACCCCGACCGTGAAAACGGTGTCCCGCACTCGTCTCCGGTCGGCGCGACCACGAGACCGCTCGTCCGAGTGGCCCCACGGCCGAACCCGTTTCAGAGCAGTCCGGCGACGACGAGAAGTCCGACCGCGAGAGCGGCGGCGACGACGAACAGCCCCCACGACGCCTCGACGGCCGACGTCACGTCCGTCGTCTCCAGGGCACCGGTCAACCGACTCGTGGCGACGTGTGTGACGCCGGCGAGGAGAAACCAGAGGGCCACCATCGAGAGCACGAGATGACCGCTACCCGTCGTCTGTAGCGTCCCGAACGTGTACAGCGTCCCCGCGAGGTGCCCACCCGTGAGAAGCAACAGCACGACTGCGGCGACCGAGAGATGGTTGAACCGGTTCGTCACCGCTTCGAGCGCCGACGCGTCGAGGAGACCCTTCCGTGCCACGGGCAGCACTCCGCCCACGAAGAGAAGGGTGCCGCCGGCCCACGCTCCCGCGAACAGCACGTGTACGACTCGAACCATCGTATCGATGAACGCCATCGGTGGCTGTTGTCGGCGGGTGCTCATATCCGTTCGGATGACACTCTCCACGGAGGCCACTCTCTCGGAGACGGTCCTCCCGGTTAGGAAGCGTTATTACTCCCATTCGACGACAGTCGGACATGGTCCAGAAGCCACAGTGGCCCCCTCTCGTCGGCAGATCGTCTCGACGCCGGTTTCTCACTCTCGCCGCGGCGGTCACGACGGGTGTGACGCTCTCTGGCTGTCTCGATAGTGGAGGTGACGAAGCGGACGACTCGGAGGGATCGGCTTCGTCGGATACCTCGACAGAATCGACGGCTTCCCCCGACGCCGAGACCGGTGCCGATGCCGATGCCGATGCCGACGCTGACGCCGACACCGACACCGACACCGACGTCGACGAGTGGATGTCAGACGCGCTCAACTACGACGGCATCGTCGACGAGACGGGAACCGACGAGATAGCCATAACCGTGGGCGCGCAGGCCGACAGCGGCCCGTACGCGTACGACCCGGCGGCGGTTCGCGTCTCACCGGGAACGACCGTCGTCTGGGAGTGGGCCGCCGCCAGCGGCTCGCACAACGTCGTCGACGAGGACGGCGCGTTCGAGAGCGAACTCTACTCGCGCGGGGACGCCACGTTCGAGTACACCGCCGAGGAACCGGCGACGCACCTGTACTTCTGTACGCCGCACCGCGGACTGGGGATGAAAGGCGCACTCGTCGTCGCAGAACAGTAGTCGGATTCGAGAGACCCGCCTGCTATCGGCTACTGGCGCGTTCGATTACCGGGAAGAGTCGGTGGCTCAGCAGACGACCAACTGCTCGCCGGCGCAGTCGATCCGGTCTGCGAGCGCTCGTGCGACCGCCCGGTCGGCGTCGGGCGCGGCGTCGTTTCGCGCGTGGAAGCGACATCTGAACTGGAGTTTTTCGAGTTCGAAGGCGGTGAACGCGAACGTTCCCGCTTCGAGTTTCTCCACGAGGGCGATCTCGATGACCGGTTTCGGGAGGTCCGCGTCTTCACCGCTGGCCACGTCGATATAGTCGGTGAGCACGTGGTGGAGCACCCACTGCTCTTCGAGGCTCAGTTCCAGTTCGACCGTCGGGGCGTCGTTGGTAATCGAGGGCATCGTTTCGTTCAGTTACAGTAACTAGTTAGTTCTCCTACTATCTAAGTCTTTGCTAACACGTAACACGAGTGGGAATCGCTAGCCCACCGTCGGTTCGAAGCCCCCGTTACGGAACGAAACGAGCGGAAAAAGACGGATTTCGGCGCGGTCAGAAAGCGTAGTCGTCGCCGCCCTCGTCGCGCATCGCGGGGTCCTGTTGATCGGTGACTGTCTGATTGAACAGCCCTTCGCTCATCTCCGGGTCGTCGTCGCCGACGTCGTCGTACGTCGAGATACCCATCGTGAGCAACTCTTCCATGGCTTTCTGTCGCGTCAGAAAATCGCCCTGTTCGACGAGGATGTCGATCCGGTCGGACAAGTCGTCCGGCAACGTCAGTTCGACTCTGGACATACGCGGTTGGTAGGCACGTTCGGGTTTATAGGTGATACGCTATCGTTCCGATATCCTCTCATCCGTATGTAGAGTACTGTATTACAGAGCTACCACTTCGTCTCCGACAGAGTCGGTCGTGGCGACGCCCCGTTCGTCTGATACTGGGTGACAGTCTCAAGTCAGGTTGATAACCGCCCAGCGTGACGACCCGAGAGAGAACATGCCGATAGAGGTGAACGGTGAGTACACCACCGCACACGTGATGGTCGACGACGAGAGCCTGGTCGAAGACGGCTGTCTGGAGCAGATACGGACGCTCGTCGACCACCCGGCGTTCACCGAACCCGTTCGGGTGATGCCGGACACCCACTGGGGTGCGGGCGCGCCCATCGGGTTCACGATGCCGCTGGCCGAGCGCGTCGTCCCGAACATCGTCGGCGTCGATATTGGCTGCGGGATGTGCGCAACGAACCTCGGCGACGAACTCCCGCTCTCGGACGCCGAACGCGAGCGACGCGTCCGCGACGCCGTCCCGATGGGCCGCGACGTACACGACTACGACGACGCGCCGCATCTCGTCGACGAGTTCCCGTTCGACCGGACCAACGAGCGGTTCGAGCGGTTCGACGCCGCCTACCGCGAGCGATTCGGCCGGCCGGTCGACCCGATCGAGTTCGAGTTCGGCGGCTACGACGGCGAGTACTTCGAGTCGCTCTGCGGTCGGGTGCTCGCCGGTCGCCGCCCGTCGATGGCCCACATTATCCAGAGCGCGGGGACGCTCGGCGGCGGCAACCACTTCATCGAGTTCGCCCGGGCGCGCGAGTCCGGCGACTACTGGCTGGTCGTCCACAGCGGCTCTCGGTACCTCGGCCTGGCCGTCGCCCAGTACTGGCAGGACCGAGCGTCCGACTACCGCGCCGCCGACGCCATCCGAGACTCGATTCGCGAGGCCGACGAGCGGTTCCTGAAGTTCGACCCGGAGACGGTCGGCGACGCCGACCTGTACGAGTGGGTCACCGGCGGCAAGGGCGAATCGCACATCCGGAAAGACCGCGTTCGCGAGGCGTTCGACGGGAAGGATATCGAACACGCGTTCGACAGACTCGCGGCTATCCGGCCGGACTCCGACGAGGACCGAGCGCAGTCGGACCTCGACTGGCTCGAAGGCCGCGAGGCCCACGGCTACTTCGTCGACATGCTGTTCGCCCAGCAGTACGCCCGCTGGAACCGCGACCTGATGAGCGACGCCGTCTGCGACGCGCTCGACGTCGACGCCGTCGACCGCTTCCAGTCGACGCACAACTTCGTCGATTTCCGCGACCTGACGATTCGGAAGGGGGCGACCCCTGCCCGCGAGGGACAGCGACTGGTCGTCCCGTTCAACATGGCCGACGGGTCGGTACTCGCCCGCGGGAAGGGCAACGAGGCGTACCACTCGACGGCCCCCCACGGTGCAGGGCGGGTGATGAGTCGAACCGCCGCGTTCGAGACGCTCTCGCTCGACGAGTTCGACGAGGCGATGGCGGAGATCTACTCCGAATCGGTCGTCGAGTCGGTGCTGGACGAAGCGCCGATGGCGTACAAATCCGCCGACGCCATCGCCGACGCCATCGAACCGACGGCCGAAATCGTCGACCGACTGGACGTGGTGCACAACCTCAAGGCGAAGTGAAGTCGGGTGAGTCGGTCGCGACGTCGACCGCCACGAGCCCCGACCGACGGCGGGTGAACGACTTTGCTCGTCGGTTACGTCCTCTCTCCTATGCCCGACAGACGCCACTACAGTTTCGAGGGAGTCGAACCGGAGGTTCACGCCGACGCCGACGTGAGCCGTGAATCCACGCTCGTCGGCGACGTCGTCGTCGACGCCGACGCCAGCGTCTGGCCCGGCGTCGTCCTGCGCGGCGACATCGGACCGGTCAGAATCGGCCGGCAGTCGCACGTCGGCGACAACGCCGTCGTCCACGCCTCGGCGGTCGGCGACCGGGTGATGGTCGGCCACGGCGCGGTCATCAACGAGGCGACGGTCGAGGACGGGTCGCTCGTCGGGTTCAACTCGACTGTGAACACCGGCGTCCGGGTCGGTTCGGGCAGCGTCGTCGCCGCGGGAGCCGTGATTCCGGAGCAGTACGACGTTCCCACCAAGTCGTTCGTGCGCGGCGTGCCGGCGCGCGTCACGCCGCTGGCCGACGAGCGAATCAGCGCCGAGGAGATCTTCTCGACGTACTCGTCCGGCGAGTACGGCGATTTGGTCGACCGACACGTCGAACTGTTCGAGGAGTAACCGACTGGAGACATCGGGTGTTCACGTTCCACGCCCGACTTATACCGTCCGGCCGTTACCTCGACTGATGGGTACCGGAATCCACGCGCAGGTGACGGTGGAAGGCGTCGTCGGCTGTCCCGCCGCCGCGATGAGTGAGACGGTCGATGTGGAGTCGATCGTCGTCGACCGGCAGACGGCCGCCGCGGGCGGCGGCGTCGTGGGTGAACTGACGGTCGAGCGTCCCGTCGGCGAGGAGTCGATAGCCGACGAATCGACCGCCGAGTCGACCCCCGACCGAATCGAGCGGGTGTTCGCCGACGACGAGCGGTCGGTGTACCGGTTCGTCACCGAGAGCGGGGACTGCCCCTGCGGACACATCCCCGACCACGATTGTCCCCTTCGCGAGGTTCGCGCCGACGCGGGGGCGCTCTCGCTGTCGTTCATCGCCCCCGACGTGGAGACGCTGCGGTCGATACTCGCCGACCTCCAGTCGTGTTCGACTGCCGTCCGCGTACAGCGACTGACACAGTCGACACCGAACGACGAGCAACGACTCCTGTTTGTCGACCGGGAAGCGTTCACCGACCGGCAGTACGAGGTGCTCCGAACGGCCCACGAGATGGGCTACTTCGCCCGCCCGAAGCGGGCGGACTCCGCGGCGGTCGCGGCGGAACTCGACATCTCGGTGGCGACGTTCAGCGAACATCTCGCCGTCACCCAGGAGAAACTGCTTGACCAACTGCTCGCGGTGTAGTATCCTCGGCGCTCCGTGTTACCGTCCACCACGGCCCTCATAAAGACCCGAGTGTCTTAGTGAGAACTCGTATCCGCTTTCCCGCCGAAGACGAGACGCTCGATGTCAGAGTCAATCTACCGGCAAATCGGCGGCAGAGAGGCGGTCAAACGCGTCGTCAACGATTTCTACGACCGCGTTCTCTCGGACGAGCAACTCGTCGGCTTTTTCGAGGGACTGGAGATGGAGGAACTCCGCGCCCACCAGGTGCAGTTCATCAGTTCGGTCGCCGACGGACCGGTCGAGTACACCGGCGACGACATGCGCGAGGCGCACGCCCACCTCGACATTCGTGAGGACGATTTCGACGCCGTCGCCACGTACCTCGAACGGGCCCTCCGGGAGAACGGAGTCGGTGACGACGACGTGGAGGCGATTATGACCGAAGTGGCTGCCCTGAAAGCGCCGGTCATCGGGCGGTAACGTCCCGTCCGAGACAGGAAACGTCGGTCAGAGCCAACCGGCCGGACAGTTGGACGGTTGGGCGGTTGGGCGGTTGAACGACCGTCCGGCTCTTCCGTTCGGCAGTTCTCCGGTTGCGTCGGCCCTAACCGAGGTCGAACGCGTAGACGTTCCCGTCGGTGCTACCGATGTACAGCGTCGTGCCGACGACTGCCGGACTGCTCCCGAACCCGTTGTAGTCCTCGCCGCTGACGACGTGCTCCCACCGAGTCGCGCCGTCCGTATCGACTGCGTACAGTCCCGACTCGGCGTCGGCTGAGGACTCCAGGAGGTGCGACCCGAAGTAGACGACGTCGTCGACGACGACGGCGCTGCTCCCGACGGCCTGCCCGAACGGCGACTCCGACCACTCGTGTGTCCCGTCGGCCACCGAGATGGCGTACAGCTTCCCGCGGATGTCGTCTCCGGGAACCATCGCGCCGACGTACGCCGTTCCGTCGACGACGACGGGAGTTCCGGTGACGACGACCGGCAGTTGGACGCCGTTGGCCCCGCGTTGGTTGGCGTCGAACGACCACTGGACGGAGCCGTCGGCGGCGGCCAGCGAGTACAGTTCGCCGCTGACGTTGCCGAACACCACTCGGTCGTCGACGCGGACCGGGCTGCTCATTATCGGTCCGCCGGTCTCGCGGCGCCAGCGCGTCTCACCGGTGTCGGCGTCGAGCGCCGCCATCGTGGTGTCGGAGCTGCCGACGTAGACGGTACCGTCGACGATCGCCGGCGAACTGATGACGCCATCGCCCGCCTCGTACCGCCAGCGGAGCGCCCCGGTGTCGGCGTCGAGCGCGTACACGCCGCCCCGTTCGGGCCACCGGACGTCGTAGTAGGCGTTGCACTCCTCGGTCCGGCAGTGGGTTCCGATGTAGACGACGCCGTCGGCGACTGACGGACTGCTCCGGACGATGCCGCTCGACCCGTACATCCAGCGCTGTTCGCCGGTGTCGGCGTCGAGCGCGTAGACGTTTCTGTCGAACGAACCGAAGAACACCGTCCCGTTCGCGACCGCCGGGCTGCCGTCGATGCGGTCGCCCGTCCGGTACCGCCACAGCCGTTCGCCGGTGTCGGCGTCGAGCGCGTACAGGTGGCCGTCGTAGCTGCCGATGTACAGCGTTCCGTCGGCGATGACCGGACTCGACCAGATCGCGTCGTCGGTCTCGGAGGACCACCGAACCGACGGTTCCTCGACGGCTATCCCCTCGCTTGAGAAGTCACGCTGGTGGGCGCTGTCGTAGAGAAACATCGGCCACTCGTCGGCGGTTCCGACCTCGCCGTCGGCGGTTCCGGCTCCCCCGTCGACGGTTTTGGTCTCGTCGGGGGCGGGGTCGCTGTTCTTGGGAGCGTTACAGCCGGCGACACCCGCGGTCAGTAGCGCGCTGCCGGTCGCCAGGAGGTCGCGTCGGTTCATCTGTCACCTCCGTCCGTTCCGCTTCTGGCACTCGACCCGTCTCCGGGCGACGCCACTACGGTCGGGGAACTGGTGACGCCCCCGTCGGGGTCACCGAACGCCCAGCGCTGTTCGCCGGTGTCGGCGTCGACCGCGTAGAGCACGCCGTCGTCGGCACCGACGTAGACGACGCCCTCGTAGACAGTCGGTGCGGAGACGATCCACCCCGACGGACCGTCGAACGACCAGTTCTCGTCGCTCGACTCGGCGTCGACCGCGCGCAGCGTCCCGTCGAGCAGTCCGACGTAGACGGTTTCGTCGACGACCGTCGGCGAGGCGTCGATTCCGTTCGCCGGGTACTCGACGACCCACTCGCGGTCGCCGGATTCGGCGTCGACCGCGAACAGCGCCTCCCAGGCGCCGACGTAGACGGTGCCGTCGGCGACCGCCGGCGAGGCGAACACCGGGCCGCTCGGGTCTTCGAAGGTCCAGACCGACTCGCCGGTGTCGGCGTCGACGGCGTACACCCGTCGGTCGTCCGAGCCGACGTAGACGGTTTCGTCGACGACCGTCGGCGACGAGGAGAGCGGTCCGAGGGGGTCGTCGAACGTCCAGACGGCCTCGCCGTCGGCGGCATCCACGGCGTACAGCGTCCGGTCGTCCGAGCCGACGTAGACGGTTTCGTCGACGACCGTCGGCGACGACCGTATCCAGCCGGACGGGTCCTCGAACGCCCAGCGCCGGTCGCCGGTACCGACGTCGACCGCGTAGAGAACCCCGTCGTTCGCCCCGACGTAGAGCGTCTCTCCGACCACGGTCGGCGACGACGCGATTCGGCTCGACGCCTCCTCGAACGTCCACTCGCGGTCGCCCGACTCGGCGTCGACCGCGTAGAGGACACCGTCGGTGGCGCCGACGCAGACGGTTCCGTCCGCGGCGATGGGGGAGGACTGTATCGGTTCCGTTGCGTCCGTGAACGCCCACTCGCGGCCGCCCGACGCGGCGTCGACCGCGTAGAGGACGCCGTCGTCTGCGCCGACGTAGATGACGGCGTTGCTGTCGGTGGAAGTCGTCGTCATTCGTCGAACGCACCGGTGGAGGGGTTCGGGGAGTGTTGGTTTGGGAGGGACACGACCGTCCGGTCTCGCGGATTCGACAAATAACGTTCGGTCGTGTCCGGCATTACACATAATGGCCGCCGGCGGAGAACCGCTCCTCAGCGCTGCGACTCGCGGAGGATGAACGGTCCGATGGCGAGCGTCCGTTTCGCGATGGTCGCGATTCGCGCGATGTACGAGATGAGCAACAGGAATGGGAGGCAGGTGATGGCGAACCCGAGGGCGGTCACCCAGATGAGGTTCGGTACGCCGAGGGTTCCGCCCACCAGCGAGTTCCCGCCGAGGTACATCGTGATGAACCCGGCGATGATCAGCGCCGGCACCGAGACGTAGAGGATGTTCTGTGAGAGGCTGATCAGTTCCCACTCGAAGTACAGCGTCTTGATGTGCTCGCGGGCGGGTCCGAACATCGAGAGCACCGTCTTCAGGTCGTCGAGGATGCCGACCGTCTCGTCGGGGAGTTCGTCCCGGTGGTCGTCAGCGATGCGTTCGACCTGAAATATCTTCCAGCCGTAGTTGTAGTCGAGCGCCGCCGAGACGACGGTGTAGGACCCGAACGACCGCCCTTCGAGTTTGTCCGTCGCGGCGTCGGCGTTCCCGATGAGGCTGTTAGTGAACTCCTCGATCTCGCCGCGGAGGTCGTCCGAGTTGCTGTCGGCGACGGAGTCGCGGAGCTTCTCGGCGTACTCTCTGCTCTCGAGGATGAGCGCACGGAGGAACGCGGACGGGTCGGCCGGCGTCGGCGACCCGATCAGTTCCTCGGTGTACTCGCGAAAGTCCATGGTGTTGCTCATGCGCTCGCGCTGGTCGCCGAGCGGCCCGTTCTCCTGGGAGATGACGATCTGCGTTATCGTCAGGACGAGCGTCACGCCGGTGATGATGGCGCTGATCATCGTCGAGAACACCGTCTCGACGGTGTCTGCGGTCTGGGTGTCGGTGAGGAAGTACTGGTAGAAGAACGTCCCGCCGAAGACGAAGACGCCGAAGATCAGCATGGCCAACAGTCCGGCGACGACCAGACGGCTCCCGTTGAGGAAGAACCACGTCTTGATGCGCGTCTCGCCACTCCGCTGACGCATCGTGTTGGCGGTGCCGATGTCCTCGGTGCTCGAACTCTTGAGGTTGGGATCTTCTCGCTGCGTGTCGATGCTGTCCGACGAGCCGTCGCTCATCGAGAGTCGATGCCCTCTCCGAGGGGGCGGTGAGTTCGTCGGCGGCGTTCCGTCCGGTTCGAAGGTGCGTGAGAGCTATCAGAGCGGATGGGCGTTCCGTTCGCGATTATCTTACTCATCTCTGATTGGTGTAATCCGACGTGGGCAGGACACTTGACGACTCTGCTTTCGGGGTGCTCGATCGGCTCTGTACGACAGTGAGTGCCCCAGCGGAGTAATAACGCTCGCGCGAGTACACGTACACATGGTTGATTTAGCGCACTGGCATCGCAGACTCGCTCTTCTCGCTGTCGTGCTCGTCCTCACCAGCGGTTGTCTCACCGTCCAGCCGACGGTGACCCCGCAGGCGGGCGATTCGTCCGTCTTCGAGAGCGTCTCGACGACCGACCAGTGGGGGACGTCCTCGGTGCAGGCGTCGGTGACGCTGACGCCGGCGGCGACCACGGAGGAGGGCGTCACGAAGTTGACCGTCATCACCGAGAGCGGCAGTTCGTTCTACACGACGACGGTCGACGCCGGACAGACCGACGTCTCGGTCCCCCTCCCGACCGGACAGACGACACAGATCTACGCCGTGAACACCGTGAACGGGACCGTCGTCGCGAGACAGAACGTGACCGTCGGCGGGTCGACGTATCCGTAGTCGGATTCGGGGAGGACCTCACTCGTGTCCGACAGAAACAATCGGTCGCGGACGCCGTGACTCCCGAACGCCGTCCGAACGTCGCTCGACGACTAATTATAGAACCGTGTGTGCCGTAGCGAGTACCCGTGAACCAGAAAGACCGCAGACGGTGGGAGTACGAGACGCTCCGGGTTCCGCGTGGACCGACGAAGAAGGAGTCCGAAGACCCCCGAACGCAGTTGAACGAGTACGCCGCGGACGGGTGGCGACTCGTCGAGTCGGTCGACTACGTCGGCGGCGGGACGAAGTACCTCGTGTTGGAGCGACCGGTCGACGCGGACGAGGAGACGGGAAGCGACACTCGCTCGCGGGAGTAACTTCGGCTGAACCGTCGACTACGACCCGTCGTGATTCCACCGACGGCGCGTCGCTCACGCCAGTCGGCACGGTCAGCGCGGTGGTTCGCGCCAGTGCGTCGCGTCGACGAGGTGGTCGACGCTTCCCGGCCCCCGACCCACGTCGGCGGGTCGCGAGATGGCCGCGTGCGTGAACGCGATGCCCCGCTCGACGGCGTCGGCCACCCCGTCACCGTGCGCCAGTCGGGACGCGATGACGCTGGACAGCGTACAGCCGGAGCCGTGCGTCCGGTCGGTACGGACGCGCGGGTTGGCGAACGTCACCGTCCGGTCGGGCGTGACGAGCACGTCCCGGACGGTGTCGCCGTCGGTGTCGACGTGGCCACCCTTGAACAGGACGGCGTCGGCTCCCCACTCGAAGAACGCCGTCGCGGCCTCGCCTCTCGACCGTTCGTCGGTCGGGGAGACCCCGGTCAGTGCCGCGGTCTCGTCGGCGTTGGGCGTGAGCAGCGTCGCTCGGGCGAACAGGTCGGTGTAGGCGTCGACGGCGTCGTCTTCGAGGAGCCGGTCGCCCGAGGTGGCGACCATCACCGGGTCGAGGACGACCGGCCCGTCGTAGTCGCGGAGGCAGTCGTCGACGGTTTCGATAGCCGACACCGTCGCGAGCATCCCCAGTTTGACGGCGCCGACGTCGAAATCGGTGGTCACCGCCTCGAACTGCGCGCGGATCATCTCGTCGGGGAGCACGTGGGTGGCGTCGACGCCGCGGGTGTGTTGTGCCGTCGCCGCGACGACGACGGACCCGCCGTAGACGCCCAACCGAGTCATCGTCTTCAGGTCGGCCTGGATGCCCGCGCCGCCGCCGGAGTCGCTGGAGGCGACGGTCAGCGCGTACGGTCGCGTCGTCGGTGTCTCCGGGACGGGGTCCGACGACGTCATCGGAACTGCATCCCCCCGTCGACGGTGAGAATCTCGCCGTGGGCGAACGAACTGTCGAGGAGATATCGCACCGCGCCCGCAATCTCCTCCGGCGAGCACGCGTACTCGGGGACGACTGCTTCGCCGTCCGTCAGAGAGGAGAACGCGACGTCGGTCTCCGAGAGCGACTCGACGACGGCGCTTCCGATATCGCCGGTGCCGCCGGTGACGACGACGCCCATCACGTCGTCACCTCTCGAATCCGGCCCGTCGCGTCGACGTCAGCCCTCCCGTCCATCCCGGCGACCGCGTCCAAGAACGCGATTTTGTAGCTCGCCGGACCCTCGTAGTCGCCGTAGTCGCCCGCGGCGGCGCGCTCCCCCGCGAGGCCGTACGCCGCGGTTCCTGCGAGCGCCGCTCGGAGCGGGTCGTCCAGCGCGGCGGCGAAGACGGCAAGCGTCGCGCCGAGCATACAGCCGGTGCCGACGACGGTGCCCATCAGCCGGTGGCCCACGTCGACCTCGTACGCCGTCTCCGCGTCGGCGACGACGTCGGTCTCGCCGGAGGCGACGACGACGGCTCCGGTGCGCCGGGCGCACGCGACGGCGGTTGCGGCGATATCGGCGTACTCGCCGACCGATTCGACGCCACGGACCTCGGCGTCTTCCCCCGCGAGCGCCGAAATTTCGGCGTGGTTGCCGTTGACGACGGTCGCGTCGAGTTCGGTGACGAGACGCTCGGCGACCGCAGAGCGCGTCGACGTCGCGCCGACGCCGACCGGGTCGACGACGAGCGGGACACCCCGCTCGTTCGCGGCGCGACCGGCGGTCAGCATCGCCGTCTCGCCGCGTTCGCTGACGGTCCCCATGTTCAACAGACAGCCGTCGGCGTTCGCGACCATCTCGTCGACCTCCCGGGTGTCGTCGGACATGACCGGCAACCCGCCCCAATGGAGCGTCACGTTCGCCACGTCGTTGACCGTCACGGCGTTCGTCAGCGCGTCGACGAGCGGAGTGCGCGCTTCGACGGTCGAGAGCGCCGGAGACAGGCCCACGTCGGGGCCGGACGCGTCGCTCATCGCGCCCGCCTCCCTGCGTCGACGGCCGCGGCGAGCCGACGCGTCGCCGACTCGGGATCCGACGCCCCCGCGATTTCGGAGACGACCGCGACGCCGTCTGCGCCCGCCTCGACGACCGCTCTCGCATTTTCGGCCGTGATTCCGCCGATGGCGACGACGGGAACGTCGACGGCGTCCGCTACCGCCGCCACCGTCTCGACGCCGATGTTCGACTCGGCTTCGGAGACGTCCTTCGAGGACGTCGAAAAGACCGCGCCGACGCCGAGGTAGTCGGCCCCCGCCTCGGCCGCCCGCCGCGCGTCCTCGACCGTCGAGACCGACCGACCGACGAACGCGTCGTCTCGAAGCTGTTCGCGGACGACGGAGACCGGAAGGTCGTCGTCGCCGACGTGGACGCCGTCGGCGTCGACCGCCGCGGCGATATCGGCACGGTCGTTGACGACGAACGGGGTCTCGGCCGCGGCCGTCAGCTCTCGAAGCGTGCGCGCGAGCCGATAGCGCTCCCGCGCAGTCGTGTGTTTCTCCCGCAGTTGTACGACGTCGACCCCGCCGTCGATGGCGCTCCGCACGACCGCCTCGGTCGACCGCCCGCCGGAGCAGTCCGCTTGCGTGACGAGGTACGTACCCATCGTGACATTCATCGGTTGTATTCGTTGGTATTTCGCCGACCGCCAAAACGGTTGTTATCGGTACGTCTCTCGTCTCACCCCTCATCGATCCGTCGGATGACGACCGACCGCCCTCGGCCGAAATGACACGGTAGACGAGTTATGGACGCCGGGACCTCATCTCACGATAGTCTCAGTCCGAGGCGGTTCGGTCGACACACGGGAGACGACTGGACCACCATCCCACCGGCGTTCGTTCCGGAGCGGCCGGCGGCACCGGTTGCCTCGGTGAACAGCTATTTCCCCCGAGTCCGACACCTTCGACCAGCCACGACCGGAAGCACGGCGGCGGCCGAGTACACATGAGTTCCGAACCGGAAGAGGAGGTCGACACGACGTACTACGCCGTCGGGCCGGAAGCGACGGTTCCAGAGTTCTTGGCGGTCTCGAAGCTCTACGCCCGCGAGGTCGTTCGTCACTACGGGCTCACGGTCGACGTCAGCGGTCTCGACTGGGAGGTCAGCAAGCGAGCGAAGCGGCGAGCGGGTGCGGTGAAACACCGAGACGGGACTCCCGAAACCGTCTCGCTCACGTGGGAGTTCTTCCAGAACTGCGGGTGGGAGGCGACCGCAGAGACGATACGTCACGAACTCGTCCACGTCCACCTGCTCAACGAGGAGGGCGACGGCTCCCACGGGGCGCGGTTCGAGGAACTGGCGGCCGAACTCGACACGCACGTCAACTGCGAGCGGTTCGCCGAACCGAAGTGGTGGATACGGTGTGCGTCCTGCGGAACCGCGTTGGCGAGATACCGGCGGTCGAAGCTCGTCGAGAACACCGAGTCGTATCGGTGCGGGAGCTGCGGCGGTTCGCTACGTCTGAGCGAGAACCGACCGCGGGAGTAGCCCGCCGGCGGCCGTCTCGTCGACGCCGTCTCGGTTTCAGCTCGGCAACCGCCCCGCCCGTTCGAGGAGCGCGAGGACGGCTATCGTCGCGCCGAGAAACAGCGCCGCGCTCTGAAACACCGTGTCGTAGGTGTATCCGTCCTCGACGAGCCGTCCCATGGCCGACGACCCGAGCGCCTGCGTGAGCATCCAGAGGGAACTGAACACGGCGTACGCGCTCCCCCGCGTCGAATCCGGGAGCGTATCGAGGAGATACGTGTCGACGGCGGGGAAGATAGCGTGGGCGACGAAGCCGAGAACGCAGGTGACGACGCCCAGCGCGAGTAGCCCCTCGACCGTGGTCAGGACGAACACGCACGCGGCGAAGCCACCGACGACGCCGAGTAAGTACGGAATCTGGGGGAGGCGGTCCGCGAAGTCCCCGCCGAGGTAGAACGCGGGAACGCCGGCCGCGAAGACGATAGCGAGCATCGTGCCCGCCTGCTGGTCGGTGAGTCCCTTCGTCTGCATGTACAGTTCGTAGAAGTTGAACAGCCCCTGCCAGACGAACACCGCCAACCCCACGATGGCCAGCGACGTCACGATGATGCGCCACTCCGAGAGCGCACCGGCGACGAAGTCGCGGTCTTTCTCCCCCGCGCTCGGCATCTCGATGCGCTTGGCCGCTACCCAGGTATAGGCCGTAATCACTGCCGCGCCGACGGCGATTGCCCACAGCGAGAGTCGCCAGTCGACGAGGAGGGTGAGCGCGACTAACGGCGCGGCGACGACCGCCGCGATCTGGGTCGCGACCCCGTGGATGCCGACGACGCGACCGATCTGATGCGGGTACAGTTCGCTCAAAAGCGGGTTCGCCGAGACGAAGTACACCCCCGAGGCGATTCCCATGAGAAACGCGCCGACCATCAGATGGGTGACCGTCGTCGCCGTCGCCGCGAATCCGGACGAGAGCGCGAGGACGACCCCCGAGACGACGACGACCCGGTGTCTCGGCACCTTGGTCAGGACCCACCCGGTCGGGAGCCGGAGCGACGCGCTGCCGACCCACGCGAGCGTTACGATGAGTCCGGCGGTCGCCTCGCCGATGGGAAACTCGTTGATGAAGACGTCCAACAGCGGCGCGAAGACGATTCTGGCGAGGTTGACGAGAAAGACGAGTCCACAGAGAGAGGCCAAAAGCCGAGCGCGGGACACGGTCGTTGTTTCCCGTAGGAGGTCTCAAGCGTTCCGGAAACGGAAAGTCAGACGGGTAGTTCGACGCACACCGGCGTCTCGTCGGGTGGGCGCGTCTCCGAGCGTCCCCATCGCTCGCTGCGGTCGTCGCGTTCGACCCGCCGTCAGCCGCGGACGTCGACTTCCACGGCGTTCGGTTCGTAGGCGTTCGCGGCGTAGCCGCCCTCGTTCCAGGGGTACGCGTCGTCGTCGAGGGCGTCGCGCCACTCGTCCGGTTCGGAAATCCGCGCCGGTTGTCGTCGACCCAGTTCGTCGGTCGCGCGAGACAGCAGTACGTGTCGTCCCGGTTCGGCGCGCCAGTCGTACCGGAACAGCCGCCACGCGCCCGCGTACGCCGGACCGAACAGCTCCGCGTCGTTCCACGTCCGCCCCCCGTCGGTCGAAATCTCGACGCGGTCGACCGCATCGTCGCCGGCCCAGGCGACGCCTCGCACTTCGACCGCGCCGTGTTTCGGCGTCACGGTCGTCTCCCCGTCGGGCGTGCCGATGACCGACTTCACGTTCTCGTCGAACGTGTAGGGGTGGTCGACGGCCCCTTCGAGTTGCTCCCACGTGTCGACCGCCTCGACGCTCGCGTTCGGCTCGGGGTCGACCCCGCGCGGGTGGATTCGATAGGCGACCTGCTGCCAGAACGCGTGTTCGCCCGGCCGGTCGAGCGAGCCGTCGACGACCATCGAGTCCATCACCCTGAGTTCGTCGACCCACTTCACGTTGTTCACGCCGTACCACCCGGGGACGATCAGCCGAACCGGAAAGCCGTGCTCCTGCGGGAGCGGTTCGCCGTTCATCTCGTAGGCGAGGATGCAGTCGTCGAACGCTTTCGCGAGCGGAATCGACCGAGCGAAGACGTCTCCGTCGTCCGACGGGTCCCCCCCGACGGCGGTGAGCCACCGCTCGTCGCTCTCGTCGCCGACGTCGTTCTCGCCGCTCTCGTTGGGTGGGTCGACGCCGCTCGCGCGGAGAATCGAACTCACGGGAGCGCCGGTCCAGAGCGCGGTGGCCGCGGCCTCGAACCCCCACTGTACGCTCCCCGTCTCCGGTCGATGCTGGCCGCGACCGTTACCCGCGCACTCCATCGTGTGAGCGACTGCGACAGTCGGAAACCCGCTCTCGATATCGGCCACCGACAGCGCTCCCGACGCTCGACCGGTGAGCGAGACGGTCCACGTCTCGGCGTCGACGTCAGGGATGTCGTTTCTGTGGCAGACGAAGTGCTCCGCGACGGGCGTCAGCCAGTTCGCGAACGTCCGTCGCCGGGCCGCCCCGACGACGGTGTACTTGTCGGCTTCGTCCCGAGTCTCGGTCACACCGCCCGCCTTCGTTCGTAGAATCTCCGCTATCTCTCCCCGTCGCGTCGGTCGCGGTCGCTCTGTTACCATGCTAACGCTACGCACGCAAAGCGGTTAGTTCCCAGTACTCGAACGGAAGAACGTCTCCGTACGCGGGAGAACTCGCCAGCGTGCGGCTCGAATCGATTGAGTGGCGCTGCCTTCGATGTTCAGCGAATTTATTCAGTAGTTGTGTTCAGTATAATCACCGGATCGAAGGTGCGTCGGGCGCCGACCGCGCTGCATCGCAGCAGGGTTGAAATCGCAGCGAGTCCCGCTACGGCCGCCAGACACGAGCGTTCGGACCGTGGTCTATTTCACACTACTAAAGTAGTGATAGGCTGCCGTGGACGGTGCGTCGTTCGTCTCCTGGTACGACCGTTCGCGCTCGCCGAGCGCCGCTGTACACCCCCTCGCGTACTCCCCCTGGTAGGGTCGAGACCGTCATCCGTCGGATTCTCCGACGGTATCGAACTCGGCGTCGAAACCGAAGTCGCCCACGTTCGTGGACACGCCGTCGTACTGGTTGCCCACGAACACCGAGGCGGTACTGTCGACGTTCACGCCGAGCGTCCCGCCGCGGAAGCGCGAGAACCGCACGTCCGACCGTCCTGCACCCATGAGGAGCAACGCGTTCGCATCGCCCGTCTGCTCGAAGCGGCAGCTGTCGAACACGACGCCCGGACTCCCGACGTGGACGCCGTGGCGGTCGGCGTGCGGTCCGTGGTCGAAGCGAAACGCGCAGTTCCGGAAGGTGACCGTCTCGCCGCCGCCGCCCACCTCCACCGAGTACTGCCTCCCCTCGCCGGAGCCCGAATCCGTCACGAGCAGGCCGTCCACGAGCACGTCGTGCGCACGCTCCCCGGCGATCTTCAGCGCACGCGACGACGCGTCCGACTCGATGGTCGTGTCGCGCACGACCGCCCCTCGGCCGACGCGTAGGAGGTCGTTCTCCCAGTTCGTCGCCGAAATCGTACAGCCCTCGACGACCGGTCGCCCGTCCTGCGCCCAGATGCCGCAGCCGGTGTGGTCGACGCCGCCGCCGTCGAGAACGATGGTCGCGTCCCGTACGACGTCGTGGCCGCGCTCGCCGGCACCCAGGCGGACGTTCGCGTTCCCGTTGTTCTCGAAGTAGCCGCCCTCGACGATGGTCCGTCCGGGCCCCGAACTCTTCGCGTAGACGCCGTTGTCGACGAAGCCGCGAACGTCGCAGTCCCGGAGCCGAAGCGTGCCCTCGTGTTCGGCTTCGACGCTCACGCCGATGCGGTGGTTGTGCTGTTGCTTCGTTTCCCGCTCGTGGCTGCAGCCGTCGGGCATCCGGAGGTTCCGCACGACGCCGGTTCCCGCAGGCGTCGTGAGGTTGAACCACATCAGCGACGCCGGAGGTCGCTCCAGGCGGTCGATTCGCCCGCGGACGCGGACGTTCTCGACGACCAACCGTTCCGGAACCGCCGCGCCGATGGCGCGGGGACCGACCCCCGGGTCGGAGAAGTCGAACTCGACGTTCTCGACCACCGCACGCTTCGTCCCCGAGAACGTGACGGCTCGACTCATCTCCGGGTCGGTGACGCGGAGTGTCGCGTCCGGGGTACCGACGAGAGCGACCCCCGCCCGCTCGCCGAAGTGGAGTTCCTCCTCGAGGCGGTGCTCGCCGGCGGGCAGTCGGTAGATCACGGGGTCCCGCTCGGGGGTGCGCGTCACCGCTTCGCCGACCGACCCATACTCGCCGACGTCGACGACGTTCCACGATTCGATGTCCACGGCCTCCTCTGTCGGTCGCACCGAGTTAGCTGTTCGGCGTGAGTCGCTGACACGCGACACCTCGACAGGTCCGATCCGGCGAACTCGTTCTGTCGCTGAGAACTAATTCGAGGCCGGTCCGTCTCCGGCGACAACTGGTCGACCTATCGCAGGCGATTGGACCACTTCCGCAGGACACCCATCAGGAGAGTCGGACCCGCGCTCGCTCGTTCCTCCTTTCACCACCTCTCGACGCGGCGGCCGACAACCGCGCCGTGCGCGTGCCGACTAGCGTTCGAGGGCTTCCACAGTCGAGTCTCACCAACACGTGTACGGCTACAGAACGCTCCCGTCTGATCCCGTCTCGAACCCCGAAAGCGGCCGCTAAGAAACAGTTTAGTGGCCGCTTTGAGGCGACTACGCATGGAGATTCGTCGCCTCCGGGCGGACGAGGCCGCAGTCCGCCGATGGACCGAAGAACTGTGGCTGCCGTACCATCGCGACCTCGAAGCGGCGGTCGATGCGCACGAACTGGCGGACGATGTCGACCTCGTCGCCGAGGAGACCGCGTTTCGACTCGACCGACTCGAAGCGGAGAGCTACCGGGTGTGGGTCGCCGTCGACAGGAACTCGGCCCGGGACACCGACGCTGAGACCGAAACGGACGCCAGCGTCGAGACCGATATCGAAGGCATCGACGCCGAACTCGTCGGGTTCGTCACTGCCGAGATCGAGCGCGCGCCGAGCGTCTTCGACCACCCCGATCGGGTACTCGTCGGCGATATCTACGTCCGCGAGTCGCACCGCGGAACTGGGCTCGCCCGCGAGTTGGTCGACCGGACGGTCGAACTAGCGGCGGAGTCCGACTGCGCGGAACTGGCGCTCGACGTCGACGCCGACAACGACCGCGCGATGGGGTTCTACGAGAAGCTGGGTTTCGAGACGCGTCGCCGTCGGATGGCGGTGGCCGTCGACGACCTGTGACGGTCGTCGTGACCGCCTCGACGCAGCCGATTTAGGTAAACCTAAATGTTCGGCTGCGGAATCGAGGCCGAAGAGATGACCGCGACGCAGCAAGCAGTCCCACGATTCGATGACGGGGTCGGTGTGGTGAGTCGAGCGTGAGCGTCGACAGCGGCGGTGACAGGGCGGTCGAGTACGACGTCGCCGTCGTCGGAGGCGGACCCGCGGGCTGTTCGGTGGGTGTGTTCACCGCGCGGTACGGACTCGACACCGTCGTCTTCGACCGCGGGAACTCGTCGCTCCGACGCTGTGCGTATCTGGAGAACTTCCTCGGGTTTCCCGCCGGAATCGACGTCGAGACGTTCTACGGTCTCATCCACGACCACGTCGAGGAGGCGGGATGCGACCGACTCGCCGAGATGGTCGAAACCGTCGAGCGAACTGACGGCGACGCGTTCGTACTCGAAACGCAGACGGGTCGCCACGTCACGGCGACGCGCGTCGTGGCCGCCGCGAGATACGACGCGACGTATCTCCGTCCGCTCGACGACGCGGGGGAGATGTTCGAGACGGACGAACACGGCGACGAGGTACGCGAGCGATTCGACCGCGACTATCCGGACGACGACGGGTCGACACCCGTCGACGGACTGTACGTCGCCGCGCCGACCGATGCCGAGGCCCAGGCCATTCTCTCCGCGGGACACGGCGCGCGAGTCGCACGGACCCTTCTCTCGGACGTGCGGCGTGAGTGCGGCTACCCCGACGCGCTCGCCGACCACTGGGATTGGGTCCGCAGCGAGACCGACCTCTCGGGCGAGTGGACCGACCGCGACCGGTGGCGGGAGTGGTTCGACGGACGGCTCCCGGACGACTGCGAGGTCGACGAATCGACGCTCGTCGACCTCCGGGAGCGACAGATCGACCGCCGGTTCGAGGCGTACCTCTCCGACGACGAAATCGACCGTCGAACCCGTCGAGGACAGCGGCGTCTCCTCGAACATCTCGACGACGATCTCGTCCTCGACGCGGCTCGCGAGATCGCCGCCGAGCGCGAGGGCTCGGGGACGACCAACTGAGTTCGGGAGTCCGGCGCTCGCGGACTCCGCCCCCCTTTCCGAACGCGAAACTGCGTTCCCTTCCCGGACTACGTTCCCTCCCCGAACCACCGCTCCACGCGCGACATCGCCACGTCGCTCGCGTCGACAGTGAGTACGACGTTTGGTGCCATCTCGCGAACCTCGTCAGCCGTCGACCCGAAGACGTATCGCCGGAGTTCGCCCGTCTGCGTGGCTCCGAGAACAGTGACGTCGTAGTACTGCGACTGGTCGGCGATGGCCGCGGCGGGGTCGGGTGCCTCGAAGACCCACTCGTCGTACTGGTCGAACGAACCGAGTCGCTCGGCGCAGTGTGACAACAGCGCCTCGACGTTCGCCGACTGAGCGTCGGCGTCTTCGACGACGTGGAAGAGGTCGAGCCACGAGTCGGTCGCCTCCGCGAGCGTCTTCGACACGTCGACGACCGCATCCAGATGCGGCCCCATCGCGACCGGGACGAGCAACGACGAGACGGAGTCGACTCCTTCTGCGGTCCCCACCGTGACGAGCGTGCAGTCGGAGTCGACGCCGAGACTACGGGAGTCGGTGAAGCCGGAGTGACCGTCACGTCCGTCGACGATAGTCGAGAGCTCGCGTTCGTCTACCGTCGACGTAATCCATCCTCTGGACGCGGACGAGGGTCCATCGACCGACTCGACTTCGACGTCCGTCAGGGCCGACTCCGCCCGCGCCCGTCGTACGAACTGCTCGCTGTCGTCCCCGGAGACGACGACGACGCGACCGCCGTCGGCGACCGCTGCGGCCACCCGAAACTGGATGTCCTTCGACCGGTCGTCGTTCCCGAGAAGACAGAGAACACCGGGACGACGGCCGCCGCCATCTGCGACGGGGGGTCGGTCGTGTCCGTCCGGCGAGCCAGGTGCCATACCGACTGATGTTTTTGCACAGGCATAAAACACCCTATGCGACGAGCCATAGCGAAATATCGTAGGCGTAAATTCCGGTTTGGACAATCCCCGGGCGGGAGGCGCCCAGCGGGACGCAGTTCCGGAGACGGCGGCCGACGGACTCCCGGTGTTCGAGTCGACCGTACCGGCGCTCGAAACCGAGGATATCGACGTAGAGACCGAGTCACGTTCGGAACGGACGTCGCGGAAGCAATCGTCGAGGTCACGAGGGATGTCGACGCGACGTATCGTGTTCGCCCCGCGCGACAGCCGACTGCTGGCGCGTCTCCTCACGGGCGACGTCGAACGACAGCTCACCACGAGGTCGGACCGCCCGGTAGTGGCGCTCCCTCGACAGCGTGAGTGAGAGGCGGGGAACGAGAGGCGGAACGGGCCGGGAACGACGACGAACCCCACGGACGCCCTTCGACGGCCCTACTCCTCGCTGAACGCGGCGACGGTCCCGTCCGAGACACCACCGCGCGCGAAGAGCGTGACGAGGTCGTCGGCTCGAATCTCGGTGTCGCCTCTGGGCGTGAGTATCGATTCGTCGCGCTCGACGGAGACGACGAGCACGTCCGAGGCGACGAGTCCGCGTTCGTTCGCCTCTCGCAGCGAGAGGCCGTCTATCTCGGCACCGGGGGCGACGCTCACTTCGACGACCTCCGCACCGCCGGAGAGCGACATGAAGTCGGCGATGGACTGGCGTTCACGCCGGCCGGCCGGTCCGAAGGCGTGGTACGGACGGTACTCCTCGTGTTGGAGGAGGTGTTCGTCCTCGACTTCGAGACCCATCTCGGAGATGTCCCGCGTCACGCGGGAGAGTTCCTGCGCGTCTTCGCCGACCGTCGTGACGTGGATATTGCCGGTTCCGCACATCAGCTGTCGGACGTTGACGACGCCCGGGACTTCGGCGATCTGTTTCGTCAGGCGCTCCCTCTCGTCGATGCTCGCGGTCCCCACGAGGAGATTCGTCAGCCGTCCTTCCGCGTGTCCGTAGTCGATGTGCGCGTGGTATCCACGGATGACGCCGTCCGCTTCCAACTGCTTGATGCGGTTGTTGATCGTTCCGGCGGAGACGTGCACCTCGTCGGCCACCATCGGTGCGGTCGTGTTTCGCGCGTCGCGGACGAGATGGTAGATGATGCGTTTGTCGACTTCGTCGAGTCGGTCGACCATACTTCGTGCTCTCGGTCATGTGCGAAAAATACAGTTGGTTCGTCCGTCGCAGTAATGGACGGAACGTCGGAGTCGGATCCGACTCTACAGTAGAACTACTGGTCCACCCGCCCGAGTCGCTGCACCAGGTGACGTGGCTGACCGGCGACCGCAGTATCCCGGCGTCGTGGGACGTCGTTGCCAACCGCCGAGTAATCGCAACACGACGCTTTCGGATATCTCACCGACGAACCGAAACGTCCACCAGTTCCGACTGACACGATACGATGATGCGCCCTCCACGGTCGAGACGGTCAGCGCTTTTGGCTGCAGTTGTGGCGAATCTCGTCCCGCTCGTCGGTATCGTGTTCTGGGAGTGGTCGTTCGCAGTGCTGGTACTGCTCTACTGGATCGAACTCGGCGTACTGATACTCTTCGCGTCCATCCGCGCGCTCTTCGCGCAGCGTCCCGCGGAGTTTCCCGAGCAGCAACTCATCTACGGCGCGTTCCACGACAAGTACGGCGGATTGTCGCTGCCGAAAACGGATCTCGAGATTCAGCTACAGAGCCTCGTCGTCTTGATCGCGGTACCGGTCCTCGGCCTCCTGTGGCTCTTTATCGGCGGCTTCGTCCTTCTCGGGGTCAACGAGAGCGCGACGGGCGGACTTGCTCGGGCGGAGGCGCCGACGCTCACGGTCGGGATTGTCGGCCTCCTCTCGAGTCACCTCTTCTCGACTGGCGAGTACGTTCTCGACCGAGAGTACGAGGACGTGAACGCACAGATGGTCGTCCAGAGCGCGTTCTGGCCGCTCGCGGTCACCGGTCTGGCGATGGTACTCGGTGCAGGACTGGTGACAGCCAGCGAGTCGACAGTCGTGTTGCTGGTCGGAATCGCCGGGACGAAGTTCCTTCTCGACCTCGTCGGCGTCTACCGTGACCGACTGCGTGCGTTCGACGAGAGCCAGTCGCTCGACCTCGGATGGGCGTACGACCCGCCGGAGAAGCCGTCGGTCGACGAGTCGTTCGCGGAACCGTTCGAAGTCGTCCGTCCGACCCGGCGGGCAGTTCTTGCCAGCGGCGGCGTACGTGGCCTTCACGCTCTCCCGGGTCTGGCGTTTTTTGCGCTGTTTTCGGCTGCCACTGCTTTCTTTCTCGCTTTCGGTGCGACCGAAGTGGGTCTCGTCACCGGGGCAATGGCTGGCCTTCTGCTCTGTCTCATGGTCGCGGTGGGCGTCGTCGACCACGCGATTCGATACCTGTCGATGGAGTACCGAATCGGCGGCAGCACCACCGACAGCAAGTACGTCGATATCGTCGGCTACGACCGACTACTGGACGAACCGTCGTGGCGGATTCGAGGCGAGGAAAGACCTGACACCGACGTCGAACGTGGCCGAGTCGATCGCTTCTTCGGAACTGAGACGGTCGTCGTCGAGAGCGATGACCGTACGGTTCGTCTCGCTCATATTCCGGACGCCACGGTAGTGACCGAAGACTGGGGCCGAGCGTCGTCGGCTTCGACGCGTTGATGCGCTACAATCACCCATTCAGTCGTTCAACTGCGCGTTGTCGAACGGGTCGGAGGGCAACCGGAGTTCGTCGAGGCCGGGCAGGTTCTTCACGTTGTAGACGACTTTCATCTCGTCGGTGACGGGTGCGCTGATACAGGACAGTTGGATGCCGCTGTCGGTCATCGAGGAGGGGAGGATGTGGTTCGACGGCATCTCGACGGCTCCGTCGACGACGGCGACCGCACAGTTGGCGCACGCGCCGCCCCGACAGGAGTAGGGCCACGCGAACCCGCGGTTCTCGGCCGCTTCGAGCAGGTTCTCGCGGGGTTTGACCAGAAACCGTCCGTAGTCGGTCGGGTCGAGGTCCGCCTCGGAGGCCTTCTCGAAGAGGTTCTCGTCGTCTATCCGCCAGCCGTGGTCGGTGAGCGTCTCGTAGTTGAGAAACTCCACCTGCGACCCCGTCTCTTCGGGTTCGGAGTGCTCCGGGTCCGACTCCGATGGGCCAGTATCCGTCTCCGAGGGGCCAGCGTTCGTCTCCGACGCCGGCGACGTCTTCCGACTCTCCTCGTCTGTCTCCGGCACAACTTCGAGTTCCGCGTCGGCGTTTCCCGCCGCGAGCTGTCGGTACGCCGTGTACACCAGCTGAAACTCACTCGCGGAGCCACCGTGGTCCGGATGCGCTTCCTTCACGCGCCGCCGATACGCGCGCTCGATTTCAGCGTCGTCCGCATCCGAGTCGACTCCTAAAACATCGAACGGGGATGCCACGTCTACGGGTAAGTAGCGGCGAGTATAAAGGCCCTCGCTCGCGAACGAAGTGCCGCATCGACGGGAGCGAGGGTCGCCGAGCGGAGGCCCGACGACGCCCGAACCGGCACGGTCGGCGGAAGAGATGAAGGAGTTCCACCCGAGCCGTGACGTTATCGACAGTCCAACCAGTATCTTAACAATGATGGTGCACGTCTGTAGGGGAGGCAGCTAGACCAATGGACGTATCTGGAGATTTGTTGAGTTTATGTACCGCGACGGTCGAAGAGCGCGACGGTTCGTACGTCGTCGAGGTTCCCGAGCGGGAGGTCGATCTGGGCACCGTGGAGGTCGGAGAGACGTACCGTCTGGCGGTCCTCTCTCGGGAGAGGGACGTCGACCGCGACGCGGCGGACCGAGAGCGTGAATCGGCCCCGAACCGGACTGCGGACTCGACGCCCGCGAGAGACACGAGAGGCGCGGAGAGCCCGCCGGTCGACGTCGGCGAGCGCCGGACCGTCGACATCGAGAGCCTGGGCGAGCAAGGCGACGGCATCGCCCGTGTCGAACGGGGCTACGTCGTCATCGTCCCCGACACGGAGGTGAACGAGCGGGTGACCGTCGAAATCGAGAAGGTGACCGAGAACGTGGGGTTCGCGCGCGTCGTCGAGCGGGAAGCGTACTACCAGTAACGCAAACCGATCTTTGTGCTTACGGCGGGGTTATCCCCTCACCGAGCGATTCGTCTGTATGTCCCCGACCAGACGGACGGTGCTGAAGGCGGGCGGCGCGCTCACGATTGCGGCGCTCGCCGGCTGTACCTCCGATGCGAAGATGCTCGGAAGCGGCGGTTCGGGTGAGTCGAGCGCCGGCGACGACACTCCCGGAGACAGCGAAAACGACTCCGGACTGCCGAGCGGGAACGACTCCGACGCCGCGGGCGGAACGCAACCCGAGGGCACCGGCGGGCCGGGTATCACGATCTGCGCTGTCGACGAAGCCCCGGAGTTGCCGGTCGCACCGAGCGTCGAAGCGACCGAGTCCGTCGCGACCGACGAGCATCCGCCGCAACTGCGCGTGACGGTGACGAACGAGAGCGACCGAACGGTTCGAATCGGCGAGGGTCGGGAGGTGTTCTTCGAGTACGTCTCGGACGACGACGGTCACCTGACGCTCCTTCCGGCCGACGGCGAGTACGACGCCGAGCCGGGCTGTTGGCGGCTCAACGAACCGATCGCGATCACCCAAGAGTACCGAGTGATCGAACTCGAAGCTGGCGAGTCGACCGAACGGCTGGTCGACCTCTACGGCGCGGCCGACGGCGACGGCTGCCTCGCGGTCGGCGAGTTCCGCTTCGAGGCGCAGTACAGCGTGCTCTCGGAGTCGATGGAGTCCGAACAGCGGGCGACGTGGGGGTTCTCACTCCGTCTGGAGTGAGTCGGTGCCGGACGGTGATGCGTCGGCCCCGAGGCGCTACTCGGTCTCGAATGCCACCGGAAGCGACTCCACACCGTAGATGAACGAACTGCGCGTGGGTGATAGCTCGGCGTCGGCCACGCGGAGGTCGGTGACTCGGTCGAGCAGTTCCGAGAGGACGACTTTCGTTTCGAGCCGTGCCAGCGGCGCCCCGAGACAGTAGTGCGTGCCGTGGCCGAACCCGAGATGCTGGTTCGGTGTGCGGTTCGGAACGAACGTCTCCGCGTCGTCGAACTGCCGCTCGTCCCGGTTGCCGGAGCCGAGCCAGACGACGACGCGGTCGCCTCCTTCGATGGTCGCGTCGTGGAGCGTCACCTCTTCCGTGGCGATGCGCGTCATCGCCTGGACGGGAGAGCGGTATCGAAGCACCTCTTCGAGAGCCGCCGCGAGCGCCCGGTCGTCGTCGCGTACGGTGTCGAAGTGGTCGGCTCCGTCGAAACAGCGGACGGCGTTCGCGATGAGGTTCGTCGTCGTGATGTTGCCGGCGACGAGGAGGAGGATGCACGTTCCGAGTGCCTCCTCGCGAGAGAGACGCGACCCGTCGTCCAGTTCCGCCGTGACGATCCGAGAGACGAGGTCGTCGCGCGGGTTCTCGCGGCGGTCCTCGATGAGGTCGAGGAAGTACCACGCCATCTCCATCTGGACCTGCCGCTGGTCTTCGAGGTACGCCTGCGTGTCGACGTCGTCGCTGGCCGCCTCGACGAGTGTATCGGACCACGTCTTGAACTGGTCGCGCATCTCGGCCGGCACACCAAGGAGTTCGGCGATGACCAGTACCGGCAGCGGATAGGCGAGGTCTTCGACGACGTCCATCTCACCGCGGGCATCGAGCGCGTCGCCTAAAACCTCGGTCGTCAACTCTCGGATACGCGGTTCGAGCTGGCGAATAGCTCTCGGCCGAAACGGCTCCTCGACGACGCTCCGGAGTTCGTCGTGCCGTGGCGGGTCCCTGAACAGCATCGTCTGGAGAATCAGCCCCTCGCCCTCGTTCTCGGGTTCGACGTAGTCGGTCGCCCGCTCGGGGTCGACCGAAAACGTCCCGTCGTCGTCGAGGATTCGCTTCACGTCGTCGTACCGAAACGCGTCCCACGACCCACGGGAGGCGTCGTAGCGGACGGGCGCGTCGTCTCGCATCTCGCGGTACCAGTCGAACGGTTCGAGCCAGGACTCGCGGCCGGAGAGTTCGTCCGGAAACGCTTGGAGACCCTGCGGGTCGGTAGAACTCATACGGAACGTACGACCGTCGGCACAATCAACGTTCAGTTGTACATCACGACACGAGTAAGTCGCACAAACATGGAACTCGCCGTCTGAGAGACAGACGCACGACCAGAGAGACAGTCACAACCATCACTCGCCGTCGGAGAGATGCGCGGAGACGGTCGTTCCCCGGATTTCTGTCGGTGCGTCTACCGGGAGACATCCACAGCGTCAGTCGACGGCGACGACTCGCCGATACTGAAGCCGTCGCCCCACTTCGCGACGATGGCGACGATGAGACCGACGACGCCGAGCGCGACGACGGCGATGGAGGCGAACCCGACCCGGAAGCCGGAGGTCTCGATGAGCACGCCGAAAAGCGGCGGCGCGACGGTGTTGCCGACCATGACTCCGACGGTGACGATGGCGAAGTTCCGCCCGAGGTCGGCGCGGGCCGAGAGGATATCGGCCAGTTTGTCGCGGGCGGGGGTGCTCAGACTCCCCACGCTCCCGCCGACGACGGCGGCGAAGACCGCGGCGAGGGGAGGCAAGACGAACGATGCGAGCAGGAGGACGAACAGGGTCACGAGCGCGTAGCTGACGGCGATGAGCGGTGCGGGCGCGAACCGGTCCGTGAGGTCACCGCCGACGAGCATGAACACCGCTCCGACGCCGAACATCACCGAGAGCGTGAGACTCGCCGTCGACGACTCGACGCCGTACCCCTGTTCGAGGAGCGTGACGATGAACGACGTGATACCCCACATCGCCGTCGACGCGACGAGCGCCAGCAGTCCGAGCGCCAGGATCTTCGGCGAGTCGAGCAACGTCGCGACCTGGGCGCGGACGCGCCCCCGCCGCGAGGGCGTCGGCCCTGTCGTGTCGGTCGACCCGGGCGAGGCTGCCGCTCCCGCCGCGTCGTCGACGCGGTTCGGTCTGCGAACCGAGCGCGGAACGTACCGCAGCGAAACGAACACCGCGAGGACGGCGTACGCCAGCCCGAGCGCCCCGATGGCTCCGAAGGCGTGCCGCCAGGTGAGACCGGCGACCGACATTATCGCGACGATGACGACCGGCGGCGCGGCGAACCCGACGTTGCCGGCGAAGCCGTGGACGCTGAACACTCGTCCGCGGTTCGTCTCGGTCGTCGCGTCCGAGAGAAGCGGGTAGTGCGACGGATGGTGGCCGGCGACCCCGACGCCGACGAGTACCTGCCCGACGAGCAACCACTCGAACGTCGGTGCCGCGGCGAGAACTAGCGTCCCGACGCCGCCGAGCACGAGACAGAGGCCGAGCGTGAGCGTCCGGTCGTAGGTGTCGGAGAGGTAGCCGAACGGAAGTTGAAACGCCGTGTTGACGAACGCCTGCGCGCCCATCGCGAAGCCGAGCGTCGCGAGCGTCACGTCGAACTCCGTCGCCAACACGCCGAGAATTGGCGGGAAGAGGACGAGATACATGTGGTTCACCAGATGCGACCCGCTCACGAGACTCAGGACGACGAAGGCCTCACGCGGAAGCGTCCGGAGCGAACTGAACGACACGTGGGGGTAGTTACGGTACCGACAGTTAGCTCTGCGCAAACCGGAAGAATCCGAACGGTCGAAGATGGCCCGCGGGCGGTGCCGGTTTCATCGGGCGGTACTGGTTTCATCGGGCGGCACGTAGCCGTTCGGTGAGTGAGTCGAATCCACCGAGTCCACCGAATCGAAGTGAGCGAGGGCAGTCCCGAGGGGACGAACAGCGCGTATCTACTCTCCGACCGCGGCGTCGTCGTCGACCCGGGATCCTCGGTCGACGGTGCGTGGGAACGTCTCGTCGCCGGCCTCTCGGACGCCGGCCTCGAACTCGCCGACGTCTCGTCGGTGCTGGTCTCGCATTGGCACGTCGACCACGCGGGACTCGCACCCCGACTCTGCGAGGCGAGCGGCGCGACCCTCTACATGCACGAAGACGACGCAGCGTTCGTCACCGACTACGCGACCGCCCGGCGAGAGCGCGTCCAACGGGACGCCCGGAGGCTGGCGACGTGGGGTGTTCCGGAGGAGACCGTCGAGGCAGTAGTCGAGGGTGACGAACCTTCACCGATGCCCGACGCGTATCCGGTCGAGACGCTCGTCGACGGCGACACCGTTGCGGACGTCGAGGTGGTTCACACGCCGGGACATACGCTCGGGCACGCCGCGTTCGCCGTGGTCGGTGACGGGAGCAGCGACGGTGCTCTGTTCGTCGGCGACGCGGTGTTGCCGACGTACACGCCCAACGTCGGCGGCAGCGACACCCGCGTCGACGACCCGCTGGGGACGTATCGGGAGACGTTGTTTCGGCTTCGAGCGCGCGCGGTGGCGTCGGAGTTCCCGGAGATGGCGCAGCCGGGCCACGGCTCGGAACTGTCGCTCACCTCGCGCATCGACGAGATTCTCTCTCACCACGAAACGCGAACGAGGCGGGTGCGCGACTGTCTCGAAGCGGACGGTCCGCTCACCCCGTGGCAGGTTGCCACGCGACTGTTCGGCGAGATGCGCGGTATCCACGTGAAGATGGGTGCCGGCGAGGCGGCCGCGCACCTCTCGGCGTTGGTGTCGACGGGACGCGTCGACCGGATCGACGGGGTCCCGCTGATGTACACGACCGCGAGGTAGCCCAGTCCGAGCGCCTGCGTCTCCTTCCGGGGGTCGGTTCTCGGTGACGGACGTCTCTCGCACGTCGGAGCGCACGTACGTTTCTCGGAAATCGGATATCTGTGCGATCTCACCGTTCGACGGGTGCGAACTTCGCCCCGTACCGCGGAACGCCCTCCTGCTCGTAGAGTTTCCGGACGACTGCGCGAACCTCGTCGCCGACCTCGACCGTCCCCGTCTCCGAGTCCGTCAGTTGCGCCGGGAGCATCGCCGACTCGCCCTCGTGTTCGAGTTCGACGATGGCGACGTCGTAGGCGCCGTCGCGTCGCTGCTGCTCGGCGAACTCCGGCGGCGCGCCGCCGTGGCCGATGGACGTGACCGCGCGGACGACGCCCGTTCGAGAGAGTTCGACCCGCTCGAACGCGACGCCGCGGTGGCAACTTCGGCACGCCCCTTCCGGCGGGAACGTGAGCGCGCCGCACTCGGGGCAGCGTCCGGCCGCGAGTCTGTAGCGCTGGTCGAGCGATTGCTGCCACGTCGGGAGGCTGACGTGCGCGCCGCCGCCGGCAACGTCGACGGTGCCGAGGTAGCCACGCTCGCGGAGGTACTCCGGATACGTGACCGAGGACCCAGCGTCGAGTTCGGCGTCGAAGTCGCTGTCGACGTGGCCCTCGAACAGTATCGCCGTCGCCCCGCCACCGCTGCCGGCGAAGACGGCGAGCGTTCGGTCGTCGTCGCCCGCGGCGTCGAGCGCGGCGGCCAGACCGAGCGGGACGCCCGCCGCGCCCGCGTCGCCGATTCGGTCGACGACCGTTCCGCGAGCGAGCGCGTCGCGAGGTATCGGGAGGTCGGTTACCGCACGCGAGGGCATCCGAGCGTCGGGCTGGAACACCGCCGCGCCGTCGATGGCGGAGAGTTCGAACTCGTCGACGCCGGCGTCCGTATCGAGACGCTCGACGGCGCTCGTCACACTCTCGCGAATCGCGTTTCGCTCGTAGCTGGTGATGTCGAGGCCAGTCAGTTCGTCACTACCGCGTTCGCGGTAGCTGATACCCGCGAACTCGTCGACGTGATTCGCCGAACCGAGACGTTCGACGGACCCCGTCTCTGCGAGCAGAAACGCCGCCGCCCCCGCCCCGAACGGGTGGTCGACGCTCGCCGGGTCGCCGCGCGGGAGGTCGGCGGCGACGACGAGCGCGGGACCGTCGGCGTCGAGACCCGAGTCGAGCGCCTCAGTCCCCGCGAGCGTGCTCTGGGTGAAGGTCCGCGTCATCGTCGACGACGGGAGTCCGAGCGCGCGAACGAGTCGCGGGACGACTTCCTCGGTGTCGAGCGGCGGCGTCGTCGTTGCGAAGCAGAGAGTCGAGACGCCGTTCGGGTCGACTGAGCCGCGAGCGAACGCCGACTCGGCTGCTTCGATACCGAGCGTCAGCGCGTCCTCGTCCGCCGCGGCGACGGTCTTCTGCGCTATTCCAGCGCCGGAGTAGCGTCCCCACGCGTCGGCGATTTCGCCGGTCGAAATTCGAAGTCGGGGGAGCGCGACGCCGACGGCGTCGATGGCGTTCATCGCTCCCCCCCGTTCGTCCGCTCGAACAGGTGGACCGTCGCGCCGCCGCCGCTGCCGCCGACGTTGTGCGCGAGGCCGTATCGCGGCTCGTCGACCTGCGTGTGCGCCTCGCCACGCAGTTGCTCGAACAGTTCGACGATCTGACCGGTGCCCGTCGCGCCGATGGGGTGACCCTTCGACTTCAGTCCGCCGGAGGTGTTGACCGGGAGTCGACCGTCGGGGTCGGTGACGCCCTCGCGGAGCAGTGTGCCGCTCTTCCCGGGGTCGCAGAAGCCGAGGTCCTCGTACGCGACGAGTTCGGCGATGGCGAAGCAGTCGTGGACCTCCGCGACGTCGACGTCGTTCGGTCCGATTCCCGCCTCCCCGTAGGCGGCGTCGGCGGCGCGACGACTCGCGGGGATACTCGTGAGCGTGTCGCGCTGGAACAGCCCCACGTGGCCGCTCGACGCGCCCATGCCGGCGACTCGAACCGGGTCGTCGCTGAGTTCGAAGGCCACCTCCTCGCTCGCGACGATGACGGCGCTCGCCCCGTCGGTCGTCGGACAGCAGTGATACAGGTTCAGCGGGTCCGCCACCGTCGGTGCCGACATCGCGTCGTCGAGCGAGCACTCGAAGCCGAGGTGTGCGTTCGGGTTCCGGGCGCCGTTTTTGTGGTTCTTCACGGCGACACGCGAGAGGTCTTCGGTCGTCGTCCCGTACTCGGTCATGTGCGCGCTCGCCAGCTGCGCGTACACGCCGGAAAACGTCGTTCCCGAGAGGCGCTCCCACTCCGTTTCGCCGCTGACGCCGAGCCACCACTTCGTGTGGTCCGAGCTCGTGTCGGTCATCACCTCGTAGCCGCCCGCCAACGCGACGTCGGCCAGTCCGGCGCGGACCGCCGCGACGGCGCTGCGGAACGCGTAGCCGCTGGCGGCGCAGGCGTTCTCGACACGCGTCGTCGGGACGCCGTGGAGTCCGACGTGTTCTGTGACCGCCGGTCCGCTCAGCCCGAGTTGTCGGCCGCCGACGCCGAGGGTGCCGACGAACGCCTCGTCGATTCGCCCGGAGTCGAGTTCCGCGTCGACGCTCGCCGTCGCACGGTCGAACGCCGTCGCGAACAGCGACCGGTAGCTCTCGTCGGGAAACGACCCGAACGGCGACTGTCCGGCTCCGACGACGTACGCGTCTGTCATACCCCGAGAAGGGACCGAGAGCGAGAAAAAACCATAGGAGGTGCACGCCGTCGTGTGTCTCGGCGGGCTTCCGACGAGACGGGAGCCACGTTTAACACCGACCGCTCGGAGGGGTTCACATGGTACGGACCGAAGTCGACGACCGGGTGTGGACGCTCACGTTCGACCGTCCCGAGGTGCGAAACGCGTTCACCGAGTCGACGGCGCGGGAACTGGTCGAGGCGCTCGAAGCGGCGGCGGACGACGACGCGCGGGCGGCCGTCCTCACCGGCGAGGGCAAGGCGTTCAGCGCCGGTGGCGACCTCGAAGCGATGCGCGACCGCGACGAGACGCCCGCGGAGGCGTACGAACGAGTCCAGGAGACGCTCAACGCCGTCGTCGAGGCGATTCTCACGGCCCCGTTTCCCGTCGTCGCGAAGGTCAACGGCGACGCGGTCGGCGCGGGGACGAACGTCGCCGCTGCCTGTGACTTCGTCGTCGCCGCCGAGCGAGCCAGATTCGGCGAGGTGTTCGTCAACGTCGGCCTCGTTCCCGACAGCGGTGGGACCGTCCTCTTGCCGCGGTTGGTCGGTCTCAGACGGGCGAAGGAGTTGGCGATGACGGGGCGGATGTTCGACGCCGACGAGGCGCTGGAGATGGAACTCGTCAACGACGTCGTCGGGTCCGCAGAACTCGACGACGCCGTCGCCGAGTTGCTCGACACGCTCGCGTCGAAGCCGACGGAGACGCTCGCGCTGATAAAGCACGGCCTCCACGAGAACCTCGGTCGACCGTTCCGCGACGGCCTCGACCGCGAGGCGAACCTCCAGGTGCAGGCGTACGCGACCGAGTCGCACGCGGAGGGCGTCGACGCGTTTCTGGACGGCCGGTCGCCGAGATTCGAGTGAGTACGTGGTTGGAGACAGAAGCGGAGCCTGCGACTTGGTGGACGTTCCACGGCCCGTGGCCGCGCCGGTGAAAGCGACTCGGACCGGATTACGTCGTCCCCGAATCGTCGGTATCGCTGGAGCGCCGTCCCCTCCAGGCCGAAAAGAGTGTCAGTCCCGTGAGCGACGCGAGTATTATCGCGAAGCTCAGGTACGAGATCGCCCGCGCGGAAGATCCCGGAGCGGTGAAGGGGAAGGTGATCGCGAGCAACACCAGCAGGATGGTGTTCATCGTGAACAGGAAGCCGAAGAACGAGCTCATGGCGACTCGCCTCCGATCACCGACCGGTAGAGTCGAGCCCTGACTATGCCGAGCTGTGCCCGAACGGTCGTGAACATCCCGCTCGACGATTGACGATGCCGACCGAGTCGCCGTCGGACCCAGGCGTTCCGGTCCGGTACTGCGGTGCTACTCATCCTCTGGTCTCACTCGGAATCTGATTCGGTCGCGAAATTGGTCGACCGGTTCGCTCGGTCAAGCATCGCTTCGTCGGTCCCGTCGAGCGGTTCGCTCTCCCAGTACTCGTGGTCGGGATCCGACCGGAAACACGCCGCGCAGTGACCCCGGTCGACGTCGGTTCCGTCGGAGTCTCGTTCGATTCCGTCGCCGCTGTCTTCGAGTGTCGGGCTCTGTCGGGTACACACCTCCCGGCCGACCGGACAGCGCGTGTGGAACCGACAGCCCGACGGCGGGTCGACCGGATCGGGGATGTCGATGGTTCGAATCGGCGGCGCTTCGTCCATCGCCTCGTCGGGGTCGACGTCCGCCGTCGCCCAGCGGAGCACCTTCGTGTAGGGGTGTTTCGGGTTTCCGAGCACTTCGTCGGCGGGGCCGATCTCGACCAGCTGACCGAGATACATAATGCCGATTCGCCCGCCGGATTTCTCGGCCAGATATCTCGCATTCGAGAGGTTGTGCGAGATGAACAGGAACGACGTGTCGAACTGGTCCTGCAGTTCCAAGAGGAGGTCCATCGTCTCGACGCGCAGCGAGACGTCGAGCGCCGACACCGCCTCGTCGGCCAGAATCAGGTCCGGGTTCATCAGCAGCGCACGCACGAGTGCGACGCGCTGTTGCTCACCGCCGCTCAGTTGGTGCGGGTATCGGTACGCGTAGTCGTCCGCCGGGCGCATCCCGACGCGCTCGAGCATCCGGAGGACGCGAGCGCGCCTGTCTTCGGCCGCCATCTCGGGCTGCCACCGCTTCAACGGCGCGGTGAGACTCTTCATCACCGTTCGATTGGGGTTTATCGCGGCTCCCGGGTCCTGGTGGATGATCTGCAGCGACCGACGGATCTCGGCGAACGGAATTTCGCCACCTCCGCTTTTGGCGTCCCAAACGTCCTGCCCGCGGTATCTGACGCTCCCGCCGGTCGGGCGCTGGACGCCGATGGCGGTCTTGCCGAGCGTCGTCTTTCCGCATCCCGACTCGCCAACGAGCGCGACGACGTCGTTGGACCCGATGTCAAGCGAGACGTCGTCGACCGCCCGAACGACGTCAGGGTCAGACCGGAAACTCTCGATGAGTCCCTGCTCCTTTTCGAAGTGAACTTCGACGTTCTGCAACGAGACGACGGGGTCGTCGCTCATCGGTCACCCCCCGACGTGACGGCATCGGAGTCGCTCCCCTCGACGACTGCCTCCCAGTGGAAACAGGCCGACTCGTGGTTCTCGGTCACGTCGTGAAATGGCGGTTCTTGGGCCCGACACTGTTCGTCTGCTAGCGGACAGCGCGGCGCGTACGTACATCCACTCGGGATGTTCACCGGGTCCGGTGCAGAGCCGGATATCGGCCGCATCGTCTCCAGAGACGCGTTGAGGTTCGGAACCGCCTGTAGCAACGCCTCGGTGTAGGGATGTGCCGACGTTCGGACGAGTTCCTCGACGGGGCCGACTTCGAGTAGCTCGAAGGCGTATATCACCGCGAGTCTGTCGGCCAGGCCCGCGACGAGCGGGAGGTCGTGCGTGATGAACACGACAGTAAGTTCGTACTTCTCCTTGAGATCGGAGAGCAGACTCAGTATCGACCGCTGCATCAAGAGGTCCAGCGCCGCGGTCGGTTCGTCCATCACCAACACGTTCGGTTCGAGGACGAGACTCAGCGCGATGAGCGCGCGCTGAGACATCCCGCCGGAGAGTTCGTGGGGGTACGAGTCGAGCACGCGGTCGGGGTCGAGATACAGATCCGAGAGCAGTTCCCGGGCGCGCCGCATACCCGCCGTCATGTCGTACCCGTGGGCTTCGAGCGTCTCCTCGAAATGCCCACGGATCGCCATCGTCGGATTGAACGAGCTCAGCGCCCCCTGAAACACCATCGAGATTTCCTCCCAGCGGAGTCGCTGAAGTTCCGACGACGAGAGGTCGAGCACGTCGACCGACTCGCCGTCTTTCGGGTGATACCACACCTGGCCGGTAGTCCGTCCCGAGTCCTCGACGGCGTCCAGCATCACGTTCGCGAGCATCGACTTGCCCGACCCGGATTCGCCGACGACACCGAGAATCTCTCGCCGTCCAACGTCGATGTCGACGGCGTTGAGTACCGTCGACGTACCGCGGTCCATCTCGAACTGGACGCTCGCATCGCGAACTTCGAGGATAGGGTCGCCTCCGTTCGACGCCGTCATCCCTGCATCACCCCTGCGGGAGCGGTTCCGTCTCCCTCGTTTCGCTCCGGCGGTTCGTCGTCGTCGCTCGTCGTCTTCGCGTGGCGAGCGCGAACCCGCGGGTTGAAGAGGCGGTCGGCGGACTGCGCGAACAGCGTCAGCCCCATCGCGAACGTGATAACTGCGAAGATGGGGGCGAGCAGCCAGTGAACCGCCGCCGCAGAGTTCACAGCTCCCGCGTCCGACACGGCGGTGTCTATCATGAGTCCCCAGTTCTGTGTGTCGGAGTTCTGCGGTAAGATACCGAGGAAGTACAGTCCGACCGACCCGAAGATTACTGCACGACCCTGCTTGACGAAGTTCATCGTGATGTATGGCATGAGGTTCGGAATGATGTCGACGGAGAGAATCTCGCGCGTCGGTACGCCCATGATTCTCGACGCTTCGACGTACTCGGCGTCTCTCAGCGTCAGCACCTGCGACCGGAGCGCTCTGGCGAGTCCTGCCCACGCGTTGACCGACAACAACACCCCGATGAGGTACGGGTTCGCCCCGATCTCGAGGACGGTGACGAGGACGATGACGAGCGGGAGGCCCGGAATCGTCAGCATGACGTCGGTCAGCGTCATCAACACGCTGTCGACGACGCCGCCTTTGTAGCCCGCGGTCGTTCCGACGATCGTCGCGACGATGACCGTGAACACGGCGCCCGCGGCGACCATCTGCAGCATGGGTCTTGTCGCGTAGATGACCTGCGCGAGGATGTCCTCGCCGCGGGAGGTCGTCCCTAGCGGGAATTCGAGCGAGTAGAACGCGCCGAGCAACACCGGCCCCTCCCCCAGGCTGGGTTCCGACACGATCAGCGGCCCGAACACACCGAGAAACAGATAGAAGCCGAGAACACAGACGGCGATCCGTGCTCGCCAGTCGCTCCAGACGATCCGCGCTGGCGTCATGAGAAGTTCGTCGGCCGTCTGTCTGTATCGCTCGGAGGACGATAGTCGCACGTCGGCAACCGTCTCGAAGTCGGACCCGCCGTCTGTCTGGCGCTCGTCAGCGGTCGTCCGTGGCTCGTCAGTACGCTTCACGAGAGTCACCTCCCTTCGCCCGCGGGTCGATTCTGCTGTAGGTGAGATCGGCGATCAGAATGCCGATCACGATAGCACACGTGATGACGATGAAACAGCCCATCAGAACGGGGTAGTCGCGGTTGTTCACCGCCTCGATGATACGGAAGCCGAGACCGGGATACGCGTAGATGCTCTCGAGGATGACCGACCCGTTGAGCATCGCACCCATCGCGATCATCAGACCAGTGTACATCGGAAGAATGGCGTTTCTCGCGACGTAGCGCAGCGCGATGCGTCGCTCCGGGAGTCCGCGGAGACGAGCGACGTGTAAGTAGTCCTCGCCGAGAATGCGGATGCTGTTTCCGCGCATGTCGAGCGCCCACCCGCCGAACGCGACGATCGCCATCGAGAGAATTGGGAGCGCCCCGTGGTAGAGGACGCTCGCGAAGAACTCCAACGACAGCCCCGGATCGACTCCGGAGGCGTATCGTCCGCCGGTCGGAAAGAGTCCGAGCTGGTAGGCGACGAACGTCAACAGCAGCAAGCCGACGATGTAGTCCGGCGTCGAGTTGAGCGTGAGCGATACGCTCGTCGAGGAGATGTCGAACAGACTCCCCTCGCGATACGCCATGAACGCTCCGAGGCTGATGCCGACGACGAACCCCAGAAACAGCGCCGACGACATGAGGAATATCGTCCACGGGATGGCGTTGGCGAGGATGTCGGCGACCGGTTGATTCGATTTGACGATCGACCGGCCGAAGTCGCCGGTGAGGATGCTCGTCATGTAATCGAAGTACTGGACGTACAGCGGTTCGTCCGGTACGATGTTCGTTTGCTGTTCGATACGGTACTGGATCTGGGCCGAGGAGAGTCCCGAGTTCCGTTCGAGCAGTTGCGCCCGAAGCCGGTCGACGGGACTGCCGGGCATCATCCTGATCAGGACGAACGACAGCGTGATCGTCGACAGCACCGTAATCGCTGCCTGGACGAGTCGTCTGAGTATGTAGTGCATTGAGTATCGTGTGTCCGAAAGTGGTCTCCAACGTCGTCGCCTACTCGTCGGTTTCGAGAACCGCCAGCGAGTCGATGAGCTCCGTCGGGTCGACGGTCCCACCCTCGCGAATATCGTCGTGAAGCGGCGAAACTTCGTACTCCTCGGGGAAGTTCGCGACCGACTGGAGGCTTGTCGAACCCCCGGTGTAGATGTGGTCGAAGTGGAAATACGGGTAGACGTGGTCGTAACTGGCCCACCCTTCGCAGGCGACGACGAAGTCGCCGTCGGGGAGGTCGGTGCCGAAGTACGCGCCGTTCTCCCGCGTGATCATCTCGCTCGCGACTCCGAAGTCGTTGAGGTTGCTGACGATCGTCTCGGCTGCCGAGACCCAGTCAGAGAAGCCCGACGGTACCTTTATCGGTACTTCCAAGCTGTTGCCGTTCTCGTCGACCCACCCATCGCCGTCCTCCGAGTACCCCGCTTCCTCGAGCAGCTCCGCCGCTCTGTCGGTGTCGTAGGCGTACTGGTTGAACTGGTCGGTGACCCCGTCGAGCCACTCGTCTTCGACTTTCCCGCTGAAGTCGCCCGTCAGCCCACAGGGGTACGAAACGCCGAGCTTCGAGTCGGTGTTGGCGCTCGAGTACTGGGCGACTGCGTCGCGGTCGACCGCGTGGGCGATAGCCTGTCGAACCTCGCGCTTCCCCATGTGGTCGTCGTCGTGTTGGAAGATGAGGCCCATTCCCCAGTGGCGCGGAAGCAACGATATCTGTACGTGATCCGGAAGCTGGTCGACCTGATTCTGCGGCATGAAAAGCGTCGCGTCGCCATCCATCTCGCCCTCCTGTAGCGACGTCCAACGGTTCTGGTTCTCCGGCATGAACAGATACTCGACGTTCTCTACTTCGACCTGGTCGGCGTCCGGATGGTCTTCGAACTTCGTCGCGAGTGCCCGGCGCGAATCGGCGTCCTCGAAGGAGAACGGACCGGTTCCGACCGGTTCTTCGAGCGTCATCGAGGAGAGCTCCTCGTAGGCTGCGGCTTCCTCGTCCTCGTTCTCCGCGTTGTCGTACAGTTCCACGTACTCGCCGAAGATGCTGTCCTTCGCCGCCAGGTACTTCGGCTGGAGCAGCGACAGGATGATCTGCTCGTTGAGTGTCTCGTTGAACTGTAGCGTCACCGAGTTGCCGTCGACACTCACGCTCTCGGCGACGTCGTCGACGTAGTCCGAGAGGCTCCCGCCGGTGTACATATCCAGTTTGATCTGGTTCGCGACGTCCTGCCCGGTCGCCTCGTCGCCGTCGTGCCAGACCAATCCGTCGCGGAGAGTGAGCGAGATGGAGTCGCCGTCGAACTCCCAGTCGGAGATGGCGTAGCCGTCGTACTCGGCCTCCACGATGTTGTAGCTCATGAACCGGTCGTACACCATTCGATCGACCTCCGCACCGCCCTCTGGGTTCCAGTCGTTGTACTGGGCGTCTTGGGGATTTATCCATTGCGCGAGGGTGAGCGTGTCGTCGTCGCCGTCGGCGGTCCACTCGCCCCAGCGAACGAGCCACTCGGTCGGCCAGTAGTGCATCTGCTCGTCGGAGTCCGGTTCGGGAACGTTCCAATCGTCGGTGGTCTGGAACGATTGGGCTAGCTTCTCCATCACCGGGAGCAGCGGGAGCTCCTGATTGGTGACGTGTGCGAGCTCCTGGATGGTCTTCAGTTCCTCGTCGGTGGCGTCGATGTTGCTTCCGGCTTCGTTGCCGCCGCCGGCGCTCTCGTTTTCGCTTTCGTTACCGCCCCCGCCACTTTCCTCGGAGTTGCTCGGACTCTGCCCACCACAACCCGCCAACAGCGTAGCTGTTCCCGCCGCGCCGAGTCCGTACAAGAGCTGTCGTCGGCCGAGGCGTCGTCCGTTCGATTGCTGCTTACTTCGCTTGTAGTTCTCTCTCATAGTGTTGTTCAATGATTACAATTCACCCTCATAAATATTCTGGTTGAAGTACTACTACTAGAATTTATATCGATTGTGCTCGTTGGGAATTGAAAGGAGGAACGCGAATGACGGCGTTGGTATATGCTAATTCAACCACATTTGCCAGAAAAATTGGACGATTGTATGATGAGGTTGGTGAAGCATTTATGAAACGTGGAGTAGTATCGGAGGACATCGATGGCGAAATCTGATCGGAACGGGGATACCGAACTGCGGCGAGAGTTGAAACTCTTCGGACTGTCGGAGAAGGAAGTGGACGCCTACCTCGCGATTCTGGCGCGTGGAGAGGTCACGACGAGGACAGTTTCACAGGACACCGACATCACGCAACGAGCGGTGTACAACATCGCCGAACGGCTCGAGAGCCGGGGGTTCGTACGGGTGAAAGACCACGCGTCGCCGACGACGATTCGTGCGATTTCCCCGAGAGAGGCCATCGGTGCGCTCTCCGAACGACTCGAGGCGATTACGCCTGCGCTCGAGCGACAGTTCAACGAGACGGAGCCGCAGTCACCCGAGATCCAGATCGTCAAATCAAGAGAGACCGCGATCAAACGCTTCAAGAACGCCATCTCTCGGGCGGAGGAGGAACTCATCGTGCTGGTTCCCGAGTACGTTCTCGACGAACTCGAACCGTCGCTGCGCGACGCGGTCGACCGCGGCGTGTTCGTCCTTCTGTCGCTGGGCGGACTCGATGCGTCCGACGCCGACGCCGACCGGTTCGACGGCGTCGCGAGTATCGTTCGTCACTGGAACGAGGAACTCCCGTTTCTCTACACCGCCGACAACCGGTTCGCGATGGTCGGTGACTCCGGTATGTTAGCCGGGACGCACGCCGACGGAACCGCCGTCGAGGTCGAGCAGTCGAATCTCACCGGTACCGTCCAAGGTCTTCACCTCGGTACGTACTGGCCCGCCTCGAAAACCCTGTACGTCGCCGAACCCGACCCGCTCCCGACCCGCTTCTCTTGCTTCCGCCACGCGGTGTTTCAGGCCACGTTACACATGCGAAACGGCGTCGAACTCCGCGCCGACATCGAAACGGAGTCGGGGGGACACCTGTCCGGTTCCGTCAGCCAGATCCGACAGGGACTGCTCGAACCGGTCACCAACGAGTTCACGCTCGAGACGAACTTCCGCCTGGAGACCGGAGACGGAGAGGTGAGTGTCGGCGGACGAGGGTCGTTCATCGAAGACCAGATCGGTGCCACCGTGACGCTCTACGAAGCGTGACACCTCGCTATTCACGATCGTGCAACCGCTCCGGTCAGAGTTCGTCGTTGATACGGTTGAGATTATAGAAGAACTAGTTCTTCGTGTTTCGGGATAGCTTTAAGTCACTCCCCGGTCCGAGATACAGTCTACAGGTACTCTCTTCGATGGAAAGCAATACGACGCCGAGAGGAAGATTCGACAGCTCCGCGCCGAGGCCGACCGATACCGAGTTCCGTCACCGGGGAGGGCCGGTCGTTCTCGAACGCCGCCGACGGACGGGAGACGGGGTCTGTAGTGGGGGCGGCGATGCCTGAAACGGTCGCCGGCGAGAGCAGGGAGTGGTGGAAGGAAGCGGTGTTCTACCAGATCTATCCGCGAAGTTTCAACGACAGCGACGGCGACGGCGTCGGCGACATTCCCGGAATCGAAGAGAAGGTAGCGTATCTGGACGCACTCGGCGTCGACGTCGTGTGGCTCTCTCCGGTGTACGAGTCACCGAACGCGGACAACGGCTACGATATCGCCGATTACCGCTCCATCATGGACGAGTTTGGAACGATGGACGACTGGGATCGGTTGCGCTCGACGCTTCATGAACAGGGAATTCGGCTCATCATGGACCTCGTCGTCAACCACACCTCGGACCAGCACGACTGGTTCCAGCGGTCGCGTCGCCGCGAGCAGGGGTTCGAGGAGTACTACCACTGGCGGGACGGCACACCCGACGAACCCCCGAACAACTGGGAGTCCTTCTTCGGCGGTTCGGCGTGGTCCTACGACGACGAGCGCGAGGCGTGGTATCTCCACCTCTTCGACGAGAACCAGCCGGATCTGAACTGGCGTAACCCGACGGTTCGCGACGAGATAACGTCGATGGTTATCTGGTGGCTCGAAAAGGGTATCGACGGCTTCCGACTCGACGCGATAAACCACCTCTCAAAGACCGAGGGGTACCCCGACGGCGACCCGGAAGCGGCCGTCGTCGGAGCGACCCATTTCACGCACGGTCCGAGAATCGAAGAGTACCTCCGTGAACTGCACGACGAGGCGTTCGCGAACTACGATGCGGTGACCGTCGCCGAGATGGGGGGCACGTCGGTCGGCGAAGCACTCGACTACCTCGGTGAAGACGGCGTCGGACTGGACATGATATTCCAGTTCGACCATCTGAGTGTCGACGAAGGACCCGACGGCCGCTGGGACGTGAATGCCTCCACCGACTGGCGACTGACCGAGTTCAAAGAGATCATCGACAGCCGACAGGAGGCGCTCGACGGCGTCGGCTGGGATCCACTGTTCCTCGGGAACCACGACTATCCGCGTCCGCTCTCGCGGTTCGGCGACGAACGGTACAGGACGGCGTCAGCGAAGCTTCTCGCGACGTTCTGTCTGACGATGCGCGGCACGCCGTTCATCTATCAGGGCGAAGAGATCGGGATGACTAACGCCGAGTTCGAAACGTTCGACGAGATCGACGACCCGATGACGGTTGGCACCGTCGAGGAACTGCTCTCAGCCGGGACCGTCGACTCCTTCGAGGACGTTCGTGAACTCGTCAACTACTGGAGCCGGGATCACTCGCGAACCCCGATGCAGTGGAGCGATGGATCGGAGGCGGGCTTTACGACCGGAGAGCCGTGGCTCGGCGTCAACGACGACTACGAGCGCGTGAACGTCGAGGCAGCACGTGCCGATGCGAACTCGATATGGGAGTTCTACCGGCGTCTCGTCGAACTCCGGAACGAACACGATGTCCTCGTCTACGGCGAGTACGAGCCACTTCTTCCGGACGACGACCAGTTGTACGCGTTCACGCGGACGCTCGACGACGAGGCGATGCTCGTCGTACTCAACTGGTCAGCGGAAGTCGCGCGGTTCGAGTCACCGACGACGGAACGAGCCGTCACGAGGACGCTCCTCGCGAACTACGATGACGCACCGACCGACCCATACGGCGAGACGTTTCGACCGTATGAAGCGGTCGTGTATCGAGAATAGGCACCGTCACCACGAACGCTCGAGTCCTCGCCGAGGACTCACGTCAGATGGACGACTTGAACTTCTGGTCGTTCCGGTGTCGGGGAGATACTCGACGACGCTGCGGTGCGCGCCGACCGCCTCGATGAGCGTCCGGAGGGCGTCGACGCGTTTCTGGACGGCCGGTCGCCGAGATTCGGGTGAGGGAGAGGTTCGACCACGATGTCGAATACAGGAGGTTTTGCGGGGGAGCGCCCCGAGACACCACGGGGAGGAGTTTGCGTACGGCCCCCGTTCAGCCGCTTCTCGAAGCTCAGTTCACTCGACGTCGAAACGGTCGAGAGTCATCACTTTGTGCCACGTCTCCGCGAAGTCCTCGACGAACTTCTCCTCTCCGTCGTCGGAGGCGTAGACGTCCGCGATGGCTCGGAGCCGGGCGTTCGACCCGAAGATGAGGTCCACACGACTACCTGCCCAATCGACTTCGCCCGTCTCGCGGTTGCGCAGCGCGTAAACCTCTCGGGCCTCCGAAGACGCCTCCTGCTCCATGATGTCTTCGGATTCCGAGGACGCTTCCCACTCGTAGTCCATATCCAGCAGGGTCGCGAAGAAGTCGTTGGTCAACGTCTCCGGCCGGTCGGTGAAGACGCCGAGGTCGGACCCCTCGTAGTTCGCGTTCAGCGCGCGCAGACCGCCGACCAGAACCGTCATCTCGGGAGCCGTTAGGTTCATCAGGTCCGCTCTGTCCACCAACAACTCCTCCGCCGATTGGTCGTTTTCGTCCCCGAGGTAGTTCCGGAACCCGTCTGCGTCCGGTTCGAGTACCTCGAAGGACTCGACGTCGGTCTGTTCCTGCGAGGCGTCCGTGCGTCCCGGTTCGAACGGAACGTCCACCTCGTACCCGGCGTCCTTCGCCGCCTGTTCGACGGCCGCGTTGCCGCCCAGAACGATGAGGTCGGCGAGCGAGACTTTCGTCCCGTCGGACTGCGAGCCGTTGAACTCCTCGCGAATCTCTTTGAGGGTCGAGAGCACCGTCTCCAACTGGTCCGGTTCGTTGACCTCCCAGCTCTTCTGAGGTTCGAGGCGGATGCGGGCCCCGTTCGCGCCACCGCGTTTGTCGCTGTCGCGGTACGTCGATGCCGACGCCCAGGCGGTTTTGACCAGTTGGGAGACGGAGAGCTCCGACGCGAGGATCTCCTCTTTGAGTTCGGTGATCTCCTCGTCCCCGATCAGGTCGTAATCGGCGTCGGGGATGGGGTCCTGCCACAGCATCTCCTCGTCCGGAACCTCCGGACCGAGGAACCGCGTCGGCGGGCCCATGTCGCGGTGAATGAGTTTGTACCACGCCTTCGCGAAGGCGTCCTGGAACTCCTTGGGGTTCTCCTGGAAGCGCTCGATGATCTCACGATAGTCCGGGTCACGCTTCAGCGCGATGTCCGTCGTCAGCATCATCACGTCTTCCTCCTCCGAGGGTTCCTCGGTGCCCGGTGCGGCGTTGTCGAGTTCACCGTTTTTCGTGGTCCACTGCCACGCACCGCCGGGACCCTTCTCGGGCTCCCACTCGTAGTCGAGCAGGTTGTCGAGGTAACTCGTGTCCCACTGGGTCGGCGTGGTGTTCCACGGCCCCTCGATCCCACTAGTGATCGTGTCGCTTCCCTTCCCGGAACCGTGACTGCTCTCCCAGCCGAGTCCCTGCTGGTCGATGGGGGCAGCCTCGGGCTCCGGACCGACGTGCTCGTTGGGGTCGTCGGCGCCGTGGACCTTCCCGAACGTGTGTCCACCGGCGATGAGTGCGGCCGTCTCCTCGTCGTTCATCGCCATCTTGCCGAACGACTCGCGGATGTTCTCCGCCGACGCCTCCGGATCCGGGTTTCCGTCCGGACCCTCCGGGTTCACGTAGATCAGCCCCATCACGGTGGCGGCGAGATTCCCTTCGAGTTCTCCTTCGGACTCGAAGCGCTCGGACGCTTCCCACTCGTCCTCGGGACCCCAGTCGACGGCGTCGTCGGGTTCGTAGGCGTCCTCGCGTCCCCCGGCGAAGCCGAACGTCTCGAAGCCCATCGACTCCAGGGCGACGTTCCCCGCCAGGACGATCAGGTCCGCCCACGAGAGTTTGCGGCCGTACTTCTGCTTGACCGGCCAGAGCAGTCGGCGGGCCTTGTCGAGGTTCGCGTTGTCGGGCCAGCTGTTGAGCGGTGCGAAGCGCTGGGTACCGCCGGACGCGCCGCCGCGGCCGTCGGTGGTGCGGTACGTGCCGGCGCTGTGCCACGCCATCCGAATGAAGAGCGGCCCGTAGTGACCGTAGTCGGCCGGCCACCAGTCCTGTGACGTCGTCATCACCGCTTCGATGTCCGATTTCACCTCGTCGAGGTCGAGTTTCTGGAACTCCTCGGCGTAGTCGAACTCCTCGTCCATCGGACCGACCCGACGAGCGTTCTGGTCGAGGATATCCAAGTTCAACCGATTCGGCCACCAGTCCTGATTGGACTTCGTCATCAGCGAGTAGTTACAACTTTCGCATGTTAAGATTGTCTATTCGGTAAGGAAATATTCGCTGGCACCCAAGAAGAGTATCGGGTTTGTGAACTTTTGTCAGCAACCAGTCCGCATCGTCGTTCGGTACGAGTCCCGAATTCCGTCGATTTCGTAGCGTCGATGAGCGCGACGAGAGAAACAGCGCAGCGACGTTCACCTGCGGCGACGATTCACGAGGTGAATCAGAAAGTATTCATGCTAGTTGTCTATCACAAACGTCATGCGACGCCGTCAGTTCCTCGCAAGCGGGGCAGCCCTCCTCTCCGTCTCCGTCGCCGGCTGTGTCCATCCCGCTGTCGTCCTCGACATGGACGACGCGACAGCGGACGACATCACCGACGAGGTTTCGATGACCCCCGAGTCCGATTCCGAAGAGTACACGCTCGTCACGTCGGCCCGTGAGAACGGATCGGCGACGCGGACCGGGCGGTACGAACTGTTCGACCGCACCGGCACCGTCCGGGTCGAGGATACCTTCTACGACGTTTCGGAGACTCGGCTCGAGAGCAGCGAGACGGAGGTCTTCGAGGTTCTCATCGATTTCGATCCGGACGATTCGACGTCGGAAGTCGGCGAAATCGAATACGACGACCTTCCGGAAACGGATCGACAACGTCTCGATATCGTCTTCTCCGAGGACCCTCCGACTGGTGAGGACGGATACGATGTCGGCGTCGACTACGGTACCGCCGAGGAGGTAGGGGACGAATCGGTGTTTGTCCCGGAGCGGCAGTACGACATCATCGTCGACGGCGAAGAGCGGTATCGAGTTGCAGTCAACTCCCGAACGGCGCCGGAGGCCGAGTACCGATACGAGGTGACGGAGGTCGCTCCCGACGTCGAGACGTTCGCCAATCAGGTTCGAACGCAGTACCTGTTCACACTCACGGATCTTTCCGACGCCGAACGTGCGGTCGTCGAGGAAGCGATCGACGGGGGGTACTACGAAGACGACGACTCGTTCCGGTCGGTGATCGACCGTATCCGAGCCCACGAGGGAGTAGAGATGGAGGATTTCTATGGAACGTGGCTCTTGGAGTACGAGGGTGTCGAGTATCTCACCTACGCCGAATGGTGAGCCGTCGGAGGCTTCGATGCGGTGCGTCGTCGACACGAGACATCGGGGCAGAAACGAGGTCAGATCACCGCAACACGACCGTTAGGAGCGAACCGACCGGTTCGGACCAGGACGATTTCGGGAACCGGGCATCGATAGTTCGGGGCGGTAACTCGATGGCAGATCGGGTTACTCCGCCACGTTGTCCAACGCAAACGAACCGTACTCTACCCCTCCCGCCCGCTCGAATCGGAGCATCTGGACCCCCGTACTCGACGTCTCGGCGTCGGTCAGTTCGAGGGCCGCAGGAACCGTCCCGTCCCCGAACAGCCGCTTTCCCACTCCGAGGACCACGGGAAAAATCCAGAGCCAGAACTCGTCGACGAGGTCGTGTGCGAGCAGCGTCTGAATCAGGTTCTGACTTCCCTGTACCATGATTACGTCCCCGCGCTCGTTCCTGAGGTCCTCGACGGCTTCCGCGACGTCACCCGAGAGGAGCGTCGAGTTGTTCCACTCCACCGAATCGAGCGTCCGAGAAGCGACGTACTTCGGCATCTCGTTCAGTTTCGTCGCCACGGGGTCGCCTTTCGCATCGACGTGAGGCCAGTGTGCGGCGAAGATTTCGTACGTCTTCCGGCCGAGGAGGAGCGCGTCGGCTCCGGCGAACTGGTCGTCCATGCGCTCGCCCATCCGCTCGTCCCAGTAGTTGACCGTCCATCCGCCGTGTTCGAATCCGCTGTCACGGTCCTCGTCGGGACCGCCCGGTGCCTGCATCACGCCGTCGAGAGTGAGAAACGTCCCCACGACGAGCGTCCCGCTCGTGTCGTCTGTTCGACTTTCGCTCATACGTCTCTCGACGCGAGATGAGGCGATAAAGCCGTAGTCGTCCGTACCTGACGGTCGGCGGGTCAGCTTCGCGTGGGACTGTCCGACCAGCGAGTGTCGTCAGCTACGGTACAGCAGTGCGGGACGATAGAGTTCGAGGATGGATGTCGTCGCGCGCGCCGCGGGGCGTGGTCGGTAAAATCGAGTTCAGCGCGAGTCGAGTGCAGAACCCCGCACGCGGCGACTCAAGTGGGGTGGAGAGCGTACAGTATCGACCGCTCGCTCCGAGTTGCTCTCCGTCGACGCGCCCACGTCAGACGTGCGTCTCTCTCGATCGAGGTTCACAAAAACCGGCCACCAACAACTCGCTCAACTAGAGACCGGTCAGGGCGTCGGGGAGATGTACTGCCGCTCCCACGACCGCCGTTCTCTGATCGCTTCGACGCCCTCGTCGGTAATCGCGTAGTAGTTCGTCCGTCGGTCTATCGGCCCTTTCTCGACGTAGCCCTTGTTGACGAGCGTGTCGAGGTTCGGGTAGAGCTGTCCGTGGTTGATCTCGCCGTCGACGTACTGTTCGAGTTCGTTTTTCACCTCCTGACCCGACGGCTGGCCGAAGCCCGATATCACGTACAGGAGGTCCCGCTGGAATCCGCTCAAATCGTTCATATGCCGATTCCCAACGATTCCGGATATAATGGTTCGCAATGTCATAGATAGTTGTATGTCCGGCCGAGAGACGGACGAACACGGATAGCTATCTGCGGGATGTCGACCACGGTGGACGATGGACACCCACTACCCGACGAACCGAGTACATAGCCCACAATGGCGCAGAGTGCACCCCACAGCCGCGACACTCAAATAATTTTGAGTTTCTTTTATAAAGTAATTTCTTTTCTACTAACTTATTCTCAAATCGTCATAGAGAGAAAACAAACTATTTGTATTATGTATTCAGAGGGACGACCGTAATGAAATTCACGCGCGACTGGCCTTCTCTCACAGTAACGGTCGCGCTCGTTCTCGCCCTCCTCACCGCAACCGGGTCGCCCGTCGCCGCGGCGGTCGTCGAGGAGCGTAACGAGCGGTTCACCGCTGTTCAGACGGAAGAGACTACCGCGACGGAAACGTCGACCGGTCAAAACACCACGACATCTTCGAACGAAACGACGTCGACCGACGAGTCGCCCAACGATTCGGAACCTCCGCAGGAGACCGACACGCCGACGGCGACACCGGTCCCCAGTTCGACCCCTGATTCCCACACGACCGACGAAGCGACGTTCGAGCTATCAAATCTCTCGGCTCCGAGCGTCGTCCGCCGCGGTGACGAGTTTCGCGTCGACGCGACGGTGACGAACACAGCGGGGACGAACGGAACGAAACTGGTCAACTACACCTTCGGCGGGAGCGTCGTCGACACGGAACGCGTCGCGCTCGACGCGGGCGAATCGACGCGAGTCACGTTCCGGTCCTCACTCTCGGAAATCGAGGACCGGCACGGGTCGGCCGCCCCGGGACCGTACGTTCACGGCGTCCGAAACGAGACGGGCGGAGGAGCCGCCGCCCGTATCCGAGTGACTCCCGATATCGACTTCACGGCGCAGACGTTCGACGCACCCACGGAGATCTCGAAGGACGACCCCTACGTCGTCCTCGCGACGGTCGAAAACCCCGGTAACACGACGATTACGAGGACCGTAGCGTACGAGTTCGACGGAAACGAGGTCGCAGCAAAGACCGTGACGGTCGACGCGGGCAAGCAGCGACAGGTCGCCTTCGAGATATCGATGGCGGACGTCGAATCGACGGTCGGGTCGATCGACGACGCGACGACGCACAACCACACCGTAGTCACCGGCGAATCGCGACGCGGAGGCGAAGTTCGAGTCGTGGAAGGACCGAGCGCCGACGCCTCGATGCTGGCCGTCGAACGGTTCCAGACGCCGAACGACGTCCGACCGGGCGAGACGGTCCAAGTGAACATGACCGTCCGAAACGTGGGGTCCAGTCAGTTCGAAGGCCAGCTCTCGTACCGCCTCGACGACGCGATCGTCGCCACCCAGTGGGTCCGCGTCCCCATGGGCGAGGAACGGACAGTCCGGTTCGAGGCGAGCTACGCTGACATCGAGCGCGCCGCCGTTCCGCTGTCGTCTCGCAGCACCGAGCACGGTATCTGGGCCGGTGATGAGTCGGTGTCGACGCGTCCGGTGACCGTTCACGCAGCCGTCGAGACGCCGACGGAGACGCCGCCACCGGCGACGTTCACCTCGTCGCCGGAGAACGGTTCGCCGCCCTCGTCACAGTCGTCACCGTCGGCGTCGAGTAGTGAGTGCGAGCGCGGTTTCTTCAGCTACTGCGGCGGCGCGTCGATGGACGAGACGACGCTCACGCTCGTCGGTATCGCTACCTCCGTGTTGGGAATCGCCTACGAGATGCTCAAGAGCCGATAACGATGTCACGAGGATTACCAGCGGTCTGGAGCGCGCTACTCGGTGCCCCGTTCGTCGCCGTCGGCGGTTACATCTACGAGTTTCAGGCCGCCTATCCGCTCGTCGCTGGGCAATCGGCTGCTCCGCCGATAACCGGCGTCCTGCTCGCTACTTTCGGTCTCTTCGTCACGGCGCTCGGCCTCTACGTGCAGTTCATCGGCGCACCGCCCGCGCCGGCGATGCGTGCGGACGAATCAGTCGTCGACGACAGAGACCCGGCCCAGCGGAACGCGCTCGCACAGGCGTTCGCGTCGATTCCGTTTCTGGCCGCCGGAATGACGCTTCTGTACTTCACCGAACGGCCGCTCGTCTATCCGACGCTGGCGCTCGCCGTCGGACTGTACCTCTTCTCGACGGGGATTCACCGCTACTGGCGGAACACACTCACGACGTACATCGTCACGAATCAGCGCGTGATGGAGGAGTATCGGTTCCTCTCGCTCGTCCGAAGCGAGATACCGATCGAGAAGGTTCGGTCCGTCGAGGAACGGCAATCCATGTGGGAGTCGATGTCCGGGCGCGGAAAGGTCCGCGTTCGCGCAGGGTCAACGGGCGGGTTGACCATCAGCATCGACGACGTGTACGACGCGACCGAGTTCGCCGACGTGATTCGGACGCAGTTGGGTTCTGACGACGCGCGTCGACTCGGGGCCGATACGGCGGTGACGATTCCGAACTCGCCGTCGGACGAGGTACAAGCGGTACGTGAGAACCAGTCGTCTCCGGCGATGGAAACGGCTAGCGACGAAGCGTTCACCGCGTCGAACGACGCGGAACAGGCCGAAATCGACGAGCACAACGATGATGACCGGGAGTCCGAGTTCGCCGGTAGAGGTCGCGACCGTTCGCGAACGTCGACGGGTCGCGTTTCGACGGGACCGGACGGTGAACCCGGAGTCGGTGAGCGAGACCACACCGACGAGGCGGTCGGCGGCCCCCGGACTATCGACTGATGTCAGCGAGAGGCTCACCCGTCTCGGAGCCGGATAGAAGTTCTTATATTGTGCAACACATGACCACGAGCCGACGACGAATTCGTTCACGACGACTTCGTCCACCGAGTGTCGGTTACTTCGTCGGTGAGAAGTAACTGAACGCCAACCGGTATCGAGTAGTCTTCGTCGCCGACGCCTCCGATCCCGAGTCGGTGGTAGACACACAGTCATTCGATAGATAATGGGCGAATCCGACAGCCGCCGAAGGGAACTCCGACCCGACCGCATCGTCGGAAACGGTTGCTCCAAGAGAGACGTTTCGAAGAGATCTTCCAGTAGTGACCGGCGTTCACGTCGAGACCAGGTATGTATAGTAGTGGAATAGATATGCAATTCTATATGGTTCGTTCGACGACGAGCCCATCGGCACCAGGGTGTTATCGGGGTCGACGTAAGAGAATGAATATAGTTGTTGTAACTACTGAACACAGCTAATGAACACTATTCGAGGCGGTCGATGTGGAGTGACCGACTCCGACACGGATTTCGTCCTCCGCGTTCGCGTCGTGTGAACATTTATCAATGCGGACGGCACGGGAGTCACGTTACCGGTTTGTTCGATTTTCGCACCCAGAGAGAGCGTCAACGGAGAAAACGTCCTCGAAATCCGCGCGCAATCGGACGAAGAGGAGCGGACGGGACGCGGGCGTTACATAACTAAATTTGTAACGGCAACGGGGGATTACCGGTTCGCGGGACTATAAAAATATCCGCCTCTCGAGAACAGACTACTTCCAGTATCCATGCGAGGCCCTCCGGGATTCGGCGGTTCCTCGCGGAACTACTCTCGTCACTCGGAGTATTTTTGTGCAAGCCTACAGTTCATCGTGCGGGTGCAACGCGTCACTTCCCGTCTCGTTACGGTTCGGGGTTATATATAAATATTCGCCTCTCGGGAACAAAATGGGCCGGGTGGACGATCGACCGAGATCGACCGAGACGTACATCGACTCCGCTCCGACGCTCGGCGGTTCCTTCCCGAGTCGAGAGCGTACGACGCGGGTGCGAGCGTTCGAGTCCGAGAGTACATCTGCGCGGTTCCGGACTCGGTGTTCGGCGAGTCCGTCGCGACGGAACCACGACACGCGCCCACTTCGCCCGACTGGTCCGACGGCGACGTGAGCCGTCGGAAACTGTTTTAGGGATACCGCCTGACCGCTAGCTATGACAGAACGGGACGCCGGGCGGGTGCTCAAGACGACTGCGCTGTCGCTTCAGTTAGTCGAGCACATCCTCGAACTCGAAGGAGCGAGTCTGGTCGAGCTCGCGGAGGCGTCGGACCTCGCGAAGAGTACGGTTCACAGCCACCTCAACACGCTCGCGGAGTACGGCTACGTCGTCAACGAGGACAACCGGTACCATCTCGGCGCGAAGTTCTGCCACCTCGGCGACTACGTCAGAACCCGCAAGGAGTATCGACGCATCGCAGAGGAGACCATCGAGCATCTGTCGCAGGAGTCGGCGCTGGAGGCGGATTTCGCCGTCGAAGAGAACGGTCGAATCGTCTCGCTGTACGGCGACCTCGATTTCACGAACTTCCCGCAGTTTCTCGTCGACGGAAGCCCCTTCCACGTTCACACGACGGCCTCGGGGAAGGCGATCGTCGCCGAGTATCCCCGAGAGCGCGTCCGAGAAATCGTCGACCGGTGGGGGCTTCCGGCGGCGACGGAGCGCTCGATATCGACGGAGGAGGAACTGTTCACCGAACTGCAGCGGGTCCGCAAACGGGGCTACGCCGAGAGCGACGGAGAGGCCATCGAGGGGCTTTGGGTAGTCGGTAAAGCGGTGAAATCGCCCCGGGGAGAAGTGTACGGTTCGTTGAACCTCTCCGGTCCGTCCTACGCCATCGACAACGAGACGAAGGCGGCGCAGGTCGAACTGTTGACGAAGGCGGCCGGGACGTTCGAGCGGGAAGTGGCCGAGATGTACGGCGCGCCGTCTCCCGGCGGGAGCGGTGCTCGCTAATCGCCGACCGAGTACCGTTCGAGTATCGACCGAGTATTGTTCGAGTCGGCGACGGCTCAACCGGTATCGGGCTCAGACCGGTATCGCGTCCTCGGGCACGACGCCCTCGTCGGTCCAGCCCCGGCGGTCGTAGTACTCGTCGAGCGCCGTCTCGAAGTCGGGGAGGTCGTACGGGAGCGCGTCGTCCGAGCGGTCGAAGCCGCGCCGGTTGTTGAAGTGGCGTTCGAGCGTGACGACTCGACTTCCGACGTCGAGAAGTGTCTCGTACTCCGTCCCGAACAGCATCTCGTAGCGCTCGGGCGTCATGTAGTCGCGGGAGAACTTGCAGACGACGCCGCTGTCGTTGAGCGCCATCTGGTTCTCCTTCTCGATGAGTCGCTGCGGCTTGCCGTCGAGTCCGGTCGGATCCATCGCCTCGTCCTCGGGGACGAGCGGATACTCCTGCGAGTAGAAGACGGCGTACATGTGGTCGGCACCGCGGTTTGCGACCGCGTACGACAGCCCCTGCCCGTGGAGGACGCGCCCCTCGTGGGCGGCGAAGTCCAGCCCCTTCACGGTCCAGTTCTCGACGCCGAGGTCGTCGTGGACCCGACCGATTCCCTCCGCGAGGTCGTCGCCGACGCCCTTCCGATGGGCGATCTTCTCGACGAGATCCCAGATGAGCTCTCTGTTGCCGAACTCGTCCTCGCTGGCGAGGTAGGCGGCGACGGTGTTCCCCGTGGAGATGGCGTCCAATCCGTACTCGTCGCACAGTTTGTTCGACTTCATCACGTCGACGATGTCGTCGACGCCGGAGTTCGACCCGAACGCCATCGCCACCTCGAACTCCGGCCCCTCCGTCTCGACGCCGCGCTCCTCGTCCTTCGTCGGCAGCTTGCACGCGAACGCGCAGGCCGAACAGGTACCCTTCTTGTACTTCTTCGACTCGACGGCGTCGCCGTTGATTCCCTCGACGCCCTCGAACTGTTGCTCGGAGAAGTAGTACGACGGGAGTCCGCCGATTTCGTTTGCGAGGTCCATCACCGCGACCGTCCCCTGCCGCTTCATGATGTGGTCGTCGGTCGCCGCCTCGCGGTGAATCTCCATCTGGCCCGACGGGACCTCGATGTCGGGCGCGGAGTCGCCCTCGAAGCTAATCGCCTTCACGTTCTTCGACCCCATCACCGCCCCCAGACCACCGCGACCGAACGCGCGCTCCTCGCTCGTCATGATGGAGGCGAAGCGGACGCGGTTCTCGCCCGCGGGACCGGCGACGGCGAGGTTCTCGACGCCGAGACCGTGTTCGCCGTCCATGTACGCGCCGACTTCGGAGACGGTCGCGCCTTCGAGCTCCGGCACCGCCTCGAACTCGACGCCGTCGTCGGTGACGTGGACGGCGAGCAGGTCGTCGCTCGCGCCGACGAGTTCGACCGCGGCGTACCCCGCGTCGGCGAAGTTCCGCGACATGAACCCGCCGGCGTTCGACGAGACCAACCCGTCGGTGAGCGGCGAGACGCCGGTGCAGTTCATCCGCCCGGTGAAGCTCATGTTCGACGCCTGCATCGGCCCCGTCGTGAAGAACAGGCGGTTCTCTGCGCCGAACGGGTCGGCGTCGAACGGAATCCGGTCGTGTGCGAGTTTCGTCGCGACGCCCCGGCCGCCGATGTAGGATTCGAGGATCTCGTCGATCGCTTCGGTTCGGCTCTCTTTGGCTCCGACGTCGACTGTGAGAAGCGGTCCAATCGTGTGTAACATTACCGTGTTGGTCGGCCGCGCACGGACAAAGTGGTTACGAATACTGTGTACATCTTCAATGGGAATCGTGGACAAAATTTTTATGACTGTTCCTCATGGTGTCGACCATGACCGCAGGGCCACCCATAGCGGAATTGCATTACGACGACGCACCGAACGTCGACTCCGTTCCGGGACCGAACTCCCGAGCGCTCCTGGAGAAACAGCGCGAGATCGACAGCAGCGCGGTGGCGTATCCCGAGGACATTCCCATCGCCTTCGAGGAGGGGAGAGGTGCAACCGTCCGCGACGTCGACGGTAACACGTTCATCGACATGTTCGCGGGCATCGGCGTGTTGAACGTCGGCCACGCGAACCCCTACGTTCTCGAAGCGGTCCACGAACAGGCGGACAAACTCGTCCACACCGTCGACTTCCCTACCGAAGCGCGTCTCGAACTCATCGAGAAACTCGACGAGATCGCGCCCGGAAGCCTGAGCGGCAACAGTAAAGTCGTCTTCGGCGGTCCGACCGGCAGCGACGCCATCGAGGCCTCGATCAAACTCGCGAAGTACAACACGGAGGGGACTGGCCTCGTCGCGTTCCGCGGCGCGTACCACGGCGCGACCAGCGGCGCGATGAGTCTCACCGGAAACAAGAAGTTCAAAGGCAACTACACGCCGCTTCTCGCCGACGTCACACACGCGCCGTATCCGAACCCCTTCGAGCAGGAAAAGAGCCCACAGGAGTCGGTCGACCACGCGCTCGAAGAGGTACAGGCCATCTTCGAGGACCCCTACGGCGGCCTCGCGAACCCGGCGGGCATCTTCGTCGAACCCATTCAGGGCGAGGGTGGCGTCGTCGCCCCGCCGAAAGGGTTCCTGAAAGGTCTCCGGGACATCGCCGACGACAACGACGTTCCCCTCGTGTTCGACGAGATTCAGAGCGGCCTCGGTCGCTCCGGCCAGTGGTGGGCCAGCGAGTGGTACGACGTGACACCCGACGTGATGACCTCCGCGAAAGCACTCGGCGGCACGGGCTTCCCGCTGTCGGCGACGATGTACCACGAGGACCTCGACACGTGGGGGTCGGGCGATCACGCCGGCACGTACCGCGGCCACGTCGTGGCGATGCGTGCAGGGACTCGCGCCATCGAGTACATCCAGGAGCACGACCTGCTGGCGCACGCCCGCGACCTCGGCGACTCCATCCGGACGCGCCTCGAAGCGGTCGGCGAGAGTAACCCCCGCGTCGGCGAGGTTCGCGGCAAAGGGCTGTTCATCGGCGCGGCGCTCGTCGACGAGCAGGGACGTCCCGACGACGACGCCGCCGACGCCATCCAGGACTACTGCTTCGAGCACGGCGTGCTCGTCTGGAAGGCCGGACGCCACGGCAACGTGCTTCGACTCCTGCCGCCGCTCGTGCTCACCGAGGAGTTGGCCGAGACGGCGCTCGACGTCATCGTCGACGCCATCGAGACCGTCACGTCCGAGAAACAGCGCGTCTGAGTCGATCCCAGCCACGACCGATTTCGACCGGAACCGATATTCGACCACATCCGACCCGAGAACCCACGGAAGATGCCCACAGAACGAATCGTCACGGACGATGCACCGCGCAACGACAACCCCTACTCGCAGGGCGTCGTCGCCGGAGACACGCTGTACGTCTCCGGCTACGGCCCCGTCGACCCGGAGACGGGCGAGGACGTCGACGGCGACGTGCAGGCGCAGACCGAGCGCGTACTGGAGAACGTCGCCGCCGTCGTCGACGAAGCGGGCGGCGACGGACTCGACGACGTCGTCAAGGTGACCGTCTACCTCACGGACCTCGACGACTACGACCGCGTCAACGAGTCCTACGGCGCGAAGTTTTCAGGTGACCCGCCGGCCCGCGTCTGCGTCGAGGTCTCGCGGCTCCCGGGGGACGTCCGCGTCGAGATGGACGCCGTCGCGTACCTCGGATAGAGACTCGGTCGTCCGCGCCGCGTTTCAGTCGTTCAGTTCTTCGAGACGCCGGTCGCGTCGTTCCGCCGCGGTGTCGACCTGCTCGATGAACGCGGACATCTGCGCTTTCATCTCCGAGCGGACATCGGCCGCGGAGAACTCCTCGGAGTCGGCGAGCAGGCGGGTGAACGCGCGCAGTTCCTCGTCGGTGAGGTCGGCGAACTCGCCGTACTCCAGTTTGTCGACGACTTCGTCGACGTCGATTCGGCCGACCGGTTCGACGCTGAAGTCGACTGTCACCATCCGGTAGTCCGACCCGGCGAGCTCCTGTTCGGCTTTGTTGACGCCCTGTGCGAGCATGTCCTTGAACGGCGTGTAGTAGCCCATCGTTCCGAGGTGGAGGAACGCGAGCAGGTCGGTGATACCCTGCGTGTACGCGTCGCGGGCGTCGTCGTCGGGGTTGAACACGGTCTCTCGGTCGCGGTCTTCGAGATGCTCGAAGAGGATGGTGAAGTCGAGGATGGCGTTGCGGAGGCGGCGGCGGATGCGGTTGCGCTTCTGCTTCTTCGAGTGTTCGGTGTAGTCGGTCTTCCGACCGAGGAGGTACTCGCGGTCGCTGGGGGTGAGGATACCGCGTCCGCGGTCCGCCGAGTAAGCGAGGCCGTTGCGTGCCTCTGCGCCGGGGGCGTCCATCTCGGCGGCGTCCGCGTCAGAGCCGTCCGCGTCGTCGGCGTCGGGTGAGTTTCCCATACACAGTTTGTGTGTACTGACGGCAGTAAGGCTTACGACTGGAAACGGCTGGAAACAGGCCGGTCGTGCGAGTTTGTCCGCGGAATTCCCCGCTCAGAATCTGTATATCGCACTCGTCGGAGTTGCGCTCCGTCGCTGTCTCTCGTCACTCGACGCTCGGCCCTCGAATCCGATGGTGAACGAAAGATGGTGCCGCACAGCCCCCGGAGACAGCGTTCTACCCGGGTGAACCTTCGTTACGATTAGAAGAAAGTAAACGGATATCGTATCCATCGGTTTCAATAACCGTAATGTTTAACTGTCTCATGGTTGATAGCCGTGACGTGCGGCACCGTATAGCATAGCGAGCGTTGACAGGGGACAGGCCAATGTACATCGACTGCAATCCACGCGGCGAACGAGACGGCGAACAGCACGTGAATCATCGAACCACGGAGCGGTTCGGGGCGACTACGGTGGTCGGTCGAGCCGTCGGCATTCCAGAGGGAGGGTGGTGACGGATGGGCACTTCGGACGACCAGGGGGCGGTTAGTCAGTTTTTCGACGAGATAGAGCCGGTCATTTTCGCGTTCGGCGCGGGGATCACACTCCTCTTCGTCGCCGCGTTCGCGACGAGGCCCGATCAGGCGTACGAGTTCATACAGGGGATCCAGTACTGGTTGCTCTCGAACTTCAACTGGTTCTTCCTCCTCGTGATGCTGGGGTTCGTCCTCTTTCTCGGGTTCGTCATCTTCGGCCCCTGGGGGAAACTCCAGTTAGGCAACGAGGACCCCGAGTACAGTTACTTCTCGTACTTCGCGATGATGTACTCCGCCGGGTTGGCGGCGGGTATCGTCTTCTGGGGACCGGCTGAGGCGCTGTTCCACTACTCGTCGGTGCCCCCGCTGTATAACGCTCCGGCCGAATCGGCGGCGGCGATGCCGATCGCGATACAGTACTCCATCTTCCACTGGAGTCTCACCCAGTGGTCCTGCTTCACGGTCATGGGGCTGGCCATCGGCTACTACGTCTACAACTACGACGCGCCGCTGCGCGTCTCGGCAGTACTGACGCCGATCCTCGGCGCAGACAACGTCGACGGGATCGTCGGGAAAATCATCGACATCCTCGCGGTGTTCGCGACGCTCGGCGGTGTCGCGACGTCACTCGGATTCATCGGTAGCCAGTTCATCACCGGACTGGACTTCCAGTGGGGGATTCAACTTGGTGACATCGGGACCGTCCTCGTCATCACGGGGATGACGGTCATCTTCACCGTCTCGCTGGTGCTCGGGGTCGACCGCGGGATCCGTCGGCTCTCGAACTTCAACATGACGGTGTTCCTGCTCCTGATGGTCGCCACGTTGATCCTCGGCCCGACGTTCCGCATCCTCGAACTCGCGACACAGGCGACCGGCGGATTCATCGGCGAGTTCTTCCAGATGAGTCTCTACACGCAGCCGGCGGAGACGGCTCCCGACAAGTGGGTGAACAGCTGGACCGTCTTCTACTGGCTGTGGCCGCTGGCGTGGTCGCCGTTCGCGGGGCTGTTCATCGCCCGCATCTCGCGCGGGCGCAGCGTCCGTGAGGTGGCCTTCGCCGGTATCGGCGCGACGTCGATGGCGACGATCCCGTGGTTCGCCATCGTCGGCGGGTCGGCAGTCATCATGCAGAACTCTGGAACGGCGAACGTCCTCGGCCCCATCAGCGAGTACAGCGAAGCGGTCTCCGGATACGTCCTCTTCGGGCAACTTCCCGTCCTCGGGCCGCTCCTGCTGTTCGTGTTCCTCGTCCTCGTGACGACGTTCTTCGTCACGTCGGCGGACTCCTCGACGCTGGCGGTGTCGATGATGACGACCGGCGGGAAGGAGCACCCCTCCTCCATCAACCGCGTCTTCTGGGCGGTGCTGCAGGGACTCGTCGCTTCCATCCTGATGGTGGTCGGCGGCGTCAACGCGCTGCAGTCGGCGGCCATCATCACGGGCGCGCCGTTCGCGGTCGTCTGTCTGGCCGCCATGCTCGGACTCATCAGAACCTTCCAGCAGGAGACCGGCGGCGTGCTCCTGCAGGACCGGACTCGCTTCCTGGGTTCGCCCAAGAAGGACGGGACCGTCGCGCCGGGGAAGGTCGCCGGACAGGACGACGACTGACCCGGTAGCAGACCGGCGGGCGTGGACGGCCGGACGACGCCCACCACACGGCCTCGTCGGACCGTTTTTCGCGGAAGAAGCGACGGCCACCGCCTCGACGAACCCTCCGAACGATAACAAGTTTTAATGTACGCCGTACACGTTCTCTGTGTATGGATAGGGATACCGCGGAGCCCGATACAGCTGCGCTTCCCGGACCCAACGCGCGCGACTGGATCGAGTTCCACACCGAACACGCCGCACCGAGCGAGTACTCCCACGAGTTCGTCTGGGACGTGACCGCCGACGCCGACGGCCCGTTCGTCACCGACGTCGACGGCAACGTCCTCCTCGACTTCACGTGTCACATCGGCGCGGCCCCGCTCGGCTACAACAACGAGAAGATCCTCGCGAAGCTCCGCGAGTTCGACCTCGTCGAGCCGATGAAAATCGCGGGGCAGGATATGTACTTCGGCGCGGGGCCGGACCCCGAGACCGCCGAGTTCCCCGGCGCGAGCCACCTGATGGAGAAACTCGTCGACGTGTCGAGTCAGTACGGGATGGACACGGTGTTCCTCTCGAACTCCGGCGCGGAAGCCGTCGAGAACGCGGCGAAGATTTCCCACGACCACAACCCCACGGCGAAGTACGCCTACGCGTTCGACGGAAGCTTCCACGGCCGAACCCTCGGCACGCTGTCGCTGACGTTCTCGAAGCCGGTGTACACCCGCCACTACCCCGAAATCGCGGGCGTGAAGACGGTCCCCTTCTGCGACTGCGCGGACGCGAGCGCGGGCGACTGTGACTGCGGTTTCGCCCGCGAGAACGGCTCGCAGTTGCGCGACTCGCTCGAACCCGAGGGCGGCCACGTCGACCCCGACGAGGTCGCCTTCGCCGTCCTCGAGCCGATTCAGGGCGTCGGCGGCTACCGCTTCCCGAACGAGGCGTTCATGGCCGAGGTGGGTGACGTCTGCGAGACGTACGACATCCCGCTCGTCGTCGACGAGATACAGTCCGGCGTCGGCAGAACCGGGAAGATGTGGGCGTCGGACCACTACCCCATCGAACCGGACGTCATCGCGAGCGCGAAGGCGCTGCGCGTCGGCGCGACCATCTCGAAGAAGGAGATCTTCCCGGAGGAGAAGAACCGCCTCGGGTCGACGTTCGGCGGCGGCGACCTCCTCGGCTCCATGCAGGGCGCGTTCACGCTGGAGGCCATCGAGGAGTACGACCTCCTCGACAACGCTACCGAGCGCGGCCGACAGGCCAAGGAACTGCTCCGCGACGGCGCGCCCGACCACGTCGACGACGTGCGCGGCAAAGGGCTGATGCTCGCCGTCGAGTTCGACACCACGGAGCGCCGAAACGCGGTCGTTCAGGCCGCCCTGAAACGGGGCCTGCTCACCCTCGGCTGCGGAAAGAAGACGATTCGCCTGCTCCCGCCGCTGGACTCGACAGAGCGGGAGATCGAGATGGGTATCGACATCTTCACCGAGGCGATGGACGACGTGGCCTCGAAGGCGCTGGCCTGAATCGGCGACGGGACGTTTCCAGAGCCCTCGAATCGCGCGAAAACGCCCGCCTCCGATGAGTCGTCAACGATTTTCGCTCCCGCTCTACGTCTCCGTGTCGAGGCTGTTTCTCACGACGCTCACGCCGTCCAGCGCATCGAGCGCGGCCAGCGCGTCGCGGAGGTGGTCGGGACCGCTCCCCTCGACGCCGACGCGGACCGGCGTCCGGTTGAGGTCGTCGGCCGCCGTCCGTCGGGCGCGTTCGAGCGTGTCGAGTTCCGCACCCCGTTCCTCGACGACATCGGTCACATCGCCGAGAACCGTCGGCCACCGGGCGAGTTCGAGGCGGGCCTCGGCGTAGCGCCCGATTCGTTCGAGACCCACTCGACAGAGTTCGGCGTGGTCCGTGAGGTTGGCGTTACCGCCGGAGACGACGGCCGCGACGCGTTCACCCTCGACGTCGACGGCTCCCGAGAGCAACGCTGCGACCGGGGCTGCGCCCGCCGCTTCGGCGACGGTCTTCGCCCGCTCGGCGAGTAACGCCGTCGCGACGGCGATGTCGGCGTCGCTCACCGAGACAACGTCGTCGACGCGCTCGCGAACGACGGCGAACGTCTTCTCCAGCAGCCGGGCGTCGGCGATACCCTCGGCGACGGTATCGACGTTCGAGAGCACGTGAATCTCGTCGCCTACGAGCGAGGGTTTGGCGTGGGCCGCCCCCTCGGGTTGGACGCCGACGACGCGGATACTCGGGTCGTGGGCTTTCGCAGCCGTCGCGATGCCCGAGATGAGGCCGCCCCCGCCGATGGAGACGAGCACCGTGTCCACGTCGGGGTCCTGTTCGAACAGTTCGAGGCCGACGGTTCCCTGGCCGGCGATGACGTGCTCGTCGTCGAACGGGTGGACGAACGCCAGTTCCTCCTCGTCTGCGAGTTCCAGCGCGTGCTCGTAGGAGCGTTCGTAGTCGCCGCCCTCGACGACGACCTCGGCCCCGTAGCCGCGCGTCGCGTCGATTTTCGCCGCCGGTGTCACCTCCGGAACGACGATGGTGGCGTCGATATCGAGCAACCCCCCGGCGAGCGCGACACCCTGTGCGTGGTTGCCGGCACTAGCGGCGACGACGCCGCGTTCGCGCGCCTCCGCCGAGAGCTGAGCCATCGCGTTGTACGCGCCGCGAATCTTGAACGACCCCGTCCGCTGAACGTTCTCGAGTTTGAGACCCACGGCGGCGGCCCCGCTGCGCTCGGCGAATGTCGTCGACCCGTCGAGAGGCGTCCGGTGGACGACGTCCGCGAGGCGCTCGCGGGCGGCCTCCACGTCCTCGACGGTGACGACTTCGTCGGCCGTCGGTATCTCGTCCGAGACGTCCGACGACGGACTCACGGTTCGTCCACCCCGTCGTCCGAGACGGCGAGGATCGCCTCCGTGAGCAGTTCGACGCCGGTGTCGAGGCTACGCTCGTCGACGTCGAAGGTCGGCGTGTGGTGGCTCGTCGGATGGTCGGTGCCGACGATGAGGTAGGACGCGAGGCCCCCCTCCCACTGGACGCGCTGCATGAGGAACGTCGCGTCCTCGCTCGCGCCGAAGTCGGCGGTGGGGACGACGGTGTCGACGCCGTCGACGCCGCGGGCGACGCCGGCGACGACGTCGACGAGTTCGGGGTCGCTGTCGGCGCGGGGACTCTCGCTCACGATGGTGACGTCGGCCTCGCAGCCGTGCATCTCGGCGGCCGTCTCGAACGTCTGCGTGAGCGCTTGCTTCGCGTACTCCATGAGTTCCGTCGTCTCGCCGCGGGCCTCGGCGACGGCCCCGACGTCCTCGGCGATGACGTTGCTCGCCGTGCCGCCCTCGACGCGGCCGACGTTGACGCGGGTCATCCCGTCGGCGTGCCGCGGGATGCCGTAGACGTTCTGGATGGCGGTGCCGAGCGCCTGGATGGCGTTGTCGCCGTCCTGCGGCGCTTTCCCGGCGTGTGCGGAGGTTCCCTCTATATCGACGTCGACGTGACACATCGCCAGCGGGCGCTCGATGCCGGCGACGACTTCTCCCGTGGGGTGGTCGAGGCCGACGTGGACGGCGAAGAAGTAGTCGAGCCCCTCGGCGTACTCGCTTTCGGCCATCGGACAACCGCCGCCGGAGACCTCCTCTGCAGGCTGGAAGAACACCACGAGTCGGCCGGCGAACTCGCTATCTTGTATGGCCTCTAGCGTGGCGAGCCCCCAGGTCATGTGCGCGTCGTGACCGCAGGCGTGCATCGTCTCGCCGGTCTCCGAGCGGAATCCCTCGGCCGCCGGGACGTGGTCGTCGCCGTCGGACTCCTCGATGAACAGCCCGTCGATGTCGACGCGGAGGCCGACGGTCGGTCCCTCACCGCGGTCGAGGACGGCGACAGCTCCCGTGTTGCCGCCCGCCATCTTCTCGAGGAGATCGTCGTCCACGCCACGCTCGCGGGCGCGTTGGTACCACGCTTCGACGCGATCCTCGGCTGGGACAGCCATCCGGTCGTCGGGGTCGTACGCCTCCGGTCCGACCGCGAGTTCGTCGACGCCGATGGCCCGGAGTTCCTCGACCAGCCAGGCGGTCGTCTGGAACTCGCACCACCCGGGTTCCGGATACCGGTGGAGGTGTCGTCGCAACTCGCTCAGTCGCGCTCGTATCGGCTCGGCCATGGGCTAGTGTGACAGAGACACGCACTTAACTGTGAACGATTTTCGTTGATGGTGGTTACACAAAAACACTAAGTCGGACTCTGACAATGGTACGACCGTACACGCCGGACGAGTCGCACGATTCGAACGGGTCGTGCGGTTCGCGAGCGTCCGCAACCGGAGCCAGCACCGTCCGGCAGAGGAAACACTCAGATGACCACCAATCCCGACGTCGTCGTCCTCCGCGAGGGGACGGAAGGACTCTCGATGGAACCGTACGCCGAACTGTTGCGCGAACGCCTCCCCGACCGGACGGTCGCGCTCGCCCGAACGCCGAAACAGGAGCGCGAACTCATCGCCGAGGCGCGAGTCGTCACCGGCATCAGCCTCGACGAGGAACTGCTCGCGCGCGCCGAGCGCCTCGAACTGTTCGCCTGCACGTTCGCCGGCACCGACCACCTGCCGATGGGCGCGCTCGCCGACCGCGGCGTCGCCGTCACCAACGCGGGCGGCATCCACGCACCGGGCATCGCCGAGCAGGCCATCGGCAACATGCTCACCTTCACCCGTCGACTCCACGAGGGGTGGCGACGGAAGCAGCGCTCGGAGTGGCGGCACTTCCAGTCGCACGAGTTCTCCGGCAGCACGGTCACCGTCGTCGGTCTCGGCTCCATCGGCGAGGCGCTCGTCCAGCGCCTACAGGGGTTCGAGGTCGACACCATCGGCGTCCGCTACACGCCCGAGAAGGGCGGGCCAACCGACGAGGTCGTTGGATTCGACGAGGACGCCATCCACGACGCGCTCTCGCGCAGCGAGTACGTCGTCCTCGCCTGCCCGCTCAACGACCTGACCCGCGGCCTCATCGGTGACGAGGAGTTCGCGACGATGCGACCCGACGCGGTGCTCGTCAACACCGCTCGCGGCGGCATCGTCGACACCGACGCGCTCGTCTCGGCACTCCGGTGGAACAAGATTCGCGGCGCGGCGCTGGACGTGACCGACCCCGAGCCGCTGCCGGCCGACCATCCGCTTTGGGACCTCGAAAACTGCCACATCACGCCACACACGGGCGGTCACACGCCGAAACACTGGGACCGACTCGCCGCCATCGTCACCGAGAACGTCGGCCGCCTCGACGCGGGCGAGGAACTGGCGAACCAACTGCTCGCGCCGGAGTCGGCCTGACCGTCTCGATGACCGCGACAGACCCCTCGGACGACCCGACCACGACAGACTCCTTAGCCGACTCTACCGCGTCCGACCCTTCCGCCGACCCGCGTGCGGCGTACGACTACGTCGGCGGCGAGGTCGCCCGCTCGGGCGTCGTCCGCGACCTCGAAGCGCGCGTCGACGGTGACGTGCGCTTCGACGAGTACACGCGCCAGCTGTACGCGACCGACGCCTCCGCCTACGAGGTCGTCCCCATCGGCGTCGTCTTCCCGACGTCGACCGACGACGTGGCGACTGTCGTCGACTACTGCGCACGGCGAGAGATTCCCGTCCTCCCTCGTGGCGGCGGCACCAGTCTCGCCGGACAAGCCGTCAACGAAGCGGTCGTCCTCGACTTCAGTCGCTACATGGACGCCGTCGTCGAGGTCGACGCCGAGGAGGAGAGCGCGACCGCACAGGCCGGAACGATCCTCGCGGACCTGAACGAACGTGCCGCCCCACACGACCTCAAATTCGCGCCCGACCCAGCGGCGGGCAATCGGAGCGTCCTCGGCGGCGCCATCGGCAACAACTCGACGGGCGCGCACTCGCTGCAGTACGGCAAGACCGACTACTACGTCGAGGAGGCGGAGGTCGTTCTCGCCGACGGCACCGTGACGACGTTCGGCGAGATGTCTGTCGACGAACTCCGCGAGAAGGCCGACCCCGATTCAGACCGTTGGGGCGACTCTGGACCGGTAAGCGACCTCCTGCCCCGGATTTACGCCGAGGTCGTCCGCATCCTCGACGAGGAAGCCGACGAGATCGACGCGCGCTACCCGGACCTCAAGCGAAACGTCTCGGGGTACAATCTCGACATGCTCGTCGACGAGGCGCGCGGCGAGCGGCGGATGGCCGACGATTCCGGCATCGACCCCGACAGCGAGGCCGGGACGGTCAACCTCGCGCGCCTACTCGCCGGGAGCGAGGGGACGCTCGCAATCGTCACCGAAGCCACGGTGTCGCTCGAACCGATTCCCGAGACGAAAGCCGTCGCGCTCCTCACGTACGAGGACGTGTACGACGCCGCCGCGGACGTCGCGCCCATCCTCGACCACGGCCCCGCCGCCGTCGAACTCATCGACGACGTGCTCATCGACCTCGCGCTGGAGACCGCCGAGTTCCGCGACGTCGCCGCGTCGCTCCCCGACGGGACGCGCGGCGCGCTCCTCGTCGAGTTCTACGCCGACTCCGAGGCGGACGGTCGCCAGCAGGTCGCAGACCTCCTCGCCGCGCGGGTACCGTCAGCGACGCCCGAGGCGACGCCGTCTGCGGGAATCGAACTCGCCGACGACGCCCGCGCGTTCGCGGCGCTGGAGGCCCACGACGCCGAGGAGCGCGCCGGACTCTGGAAGATGCGGAAGGCGGCCGCACCGATCCTGCTGTCGCGGACGACCGACGAGAAGCACATCTCGTTCATCGAGGACTGCGCGGTCCCCGCCGAGCGACTCCCGGAGTACGTCGACCGGTTCCGCGATGTCATCGACGAGTACGACGCGAACACGAGTTTCTACGCCCACGCCGGGCCGGGCGTTCTCCACGTCCGCCCGCTCGTCGACACGAAGACCGCCGAGGGACTGGAGGCGTTCGAGACCATCGCCGACGCGGTGACGGAGTTCGTCGTCGAGTTCGGCGGGTCGGTGTCGGGCGAGCACGGCGACGGCCGCGCGCGCTCCCAGTGGAACCGCAAGTTGTACGGCGACCGTCTCTGGGACGCGTTCCGCGAGGTGAAGACCGCGTTCGACCCCAACTGGCTGTTGAACCCCGGACAGGTCTGCGGCTACGCCGAGTCCGAGACCGTCCCGGCGGACGTCCCCTCGCGGGCGAGCGTCGTCTCGATGACCGAGAACCTCCGCCTCTCGCCCGAGTACGAGTTCGACCCCGACTTCGAACCCACGCTCGAGTGGGAGAACGCGAACGGCTTTCAGGGAATGGCCGAGCTCTGTCACGGCTGCGGGGGCTGTCGCGGAAACCAGGACACGACGGGCGGGGTGATGTGTCCGACCTACCGCGCCGCCGAGGAAGAGAGCCTCTCGACGCGGGGTCGCGCGAACATGCTCCGACAGGCGATGAGCGGCGACCTCTCCGAGGAGAGCCACGACGTCGAGTTTATGCGCGAAATCGTCGACCTCTGCGTCGGCTGTAAGGGCTGTGCGCGCGACTGTCCGAGCGAAGTCGACATGGCGAAACTCAAAGCCGAGATCGAACACGCTCACCACGAGCGCCACGGCGCGAGCCTCCGCGACCGGCTGTTTGCCGAAGTCGACCGACTCAACGCCCTCGGGTCGGTGCTCGCGCCCGTCTCGAACTTCGCACCGAAGCTTCCGGGCGCGCGGACGCTCATGGAGAAGACCGTCGGCATCGCGCGAGAGCGGTCGCTGCCGACGTTCCACCGCGAGACGTTCGTCGACTGGTTCGACGAGCGCGGCGGCTCCCGAGTTCCGGCGTCGTCGGCCGACCGGAGGGTGCTGCTCTTCCCGGACACGTACACGAACTACAACCACCCCGAGGCGGGGAAAGCGGCCGTCCGCGTGCTCGAAGCCGCGGGCGTCCACGTCGCGCTCCCCGACGGCGTCACCTCGACCGGCCGACCCGCCCACTCGAAGGGCTTTCTCGACCGCTCGCGGGAACGAGCCGAGACGAACGTGGCGGCGCTCTCCCCCCGCGTCGCGGATGGCTGGGACGTCGTCCTCGTCGAACCGTCGGACGCGGTGATGCTCCAGTCGGACTACCTCGACCTGTTGGGCGGGTCACAGGCGTCGAACGACAGCTCCGTCGCGGACGTCGAAGCCGTCGCGGCCAACACCTACGGGGTGATGGAGTATCTCGACGCGTTCCGACTCGACGAGGCGCTCTCGTTCTCTGCGCCCGCCGAGTCGCTGACCTACCACGGCCACTGCCACCAGAAGGCGACGCGGAAGGACCACCACGCCGTCGGCGTGCTCCGGCGGACGGGCTACGAGGTCGACCCGCTGGATTCGGGCTGTTGTGGAATGGCGGGCAGTTTCGGCTACGAGGCCGAACACTACTCGATGAGCAGAGCCATCGCCCGCGTTCTGTATGACCAAATCGACGACAGCGACGGCGACGTCGTCGTCGCTCCCGGCGCGTCGTGCCGCACGCAACTCGGTGACCGGGGGGCGTCGGCTTCGGAGCCGCCGCACCCAATCGAGAAAGTCGCCGAGGCGCTGGGGCGCTGAAACGTCGATTTCGGCGTTTCGGAGGGACCGAGCGCGGTCAGCGCGAGCGGCGCGTCAGGGCCACAGTCCCCGCGTCTCCTTCGCTTCGCCGATGCGCGAGAGCGCCACCGCGTAGGCGGCGTCACGCCACGACAGGTCGCGCTCATCGACTTCGGCGCGGACGGCGTTCCACGCCTTCAGCATCTCCTGTTCGAGTTCCTCGTGGACTCTGTCGAGCGGCCACGTCCGGCGGTTGATGTCCTGCAACCACTCGAAGTACGAGACGGTGACGCCGCCGGCGTTCGCGAGGATGTCCGGAATCACCGGGACGCCGCGCTCTTCGAGAACCGTGTCGGCGGCGAACGTCGTCGGTCCGTTCGCGCCCTCGACGATCATCTCCGCTTGCACGTCGTCGACGTTGTCGGCGGTGATGACGTTGCTGACGGCGGCCGGAACGAGAACGTCGACATCGAGTTCGAACAGTTCGGCGTTCGTCAGCGTCTCCGGTGCGTCGTACCCCGAGACCATCCCCGGGCGTTCGTCGTGACTTTCGACGTCGTTCGTGTCGAGTCCGTCGGGGTCGTATATCGCGCCGTCGACGTCGCTGACGGCGACGATTTTCGCGCCCCACTCGTCGAGGAGGCGCGCCGCGTTCGCGCCGACGCTACCGAACCCCTGTACGGCGACGGTCGTCTCCTCGATGTCCCAGTCGTAGTAGTCGATGGCCTCGCGCGTGATGATGGCGACGCTCCGGCCGGGCGCTTCCTCGCGACCGTGCGACCCGCCGACTGACGGCGGTTTGCCGGTGACGACGCCGGGGATGGTCTCGCCCTCCTGCATCGAGTAGGCGTCCATGAACCACGCCATCGTCTGCGAGTCCGTCCCCATGTCGGGCGCGGGAACGTCCTTCTTCGGTCCGATGGCGGCGCGTATCTCCTCGGCGAAGCGCCGCGTGAGTCGCTCACGCTCCGTCTCAGAGAGCGTCTTCGGGTCGACTGCGACACCGCCCTTCCCGCCACCGAAGGGGAGGTCCATCACGGCGCACTTCCACGTCATCCACATCGACAGGCCGATACACTCCTCGGCGTTGACTTCGGGGTGGTAGCGAAGTCCGCCCTTGTAGGGACCGCGGACGTCGTCGTGCTGGGCGCGGAAACCGGTGTACACCTCCAGCGTACCGTCGTCGCGCCGAAGCGGGACAGAAACCTGCTGAACGCGAGTCGGGTGTTTCAGCCGTTCGACGATACCTGAGTCGATGTCGACGTTAGCGGCCGCGCGTTCGAGTTGTCGGCGAGCGTTCGACAGCGTCGATTCGGTGTCGGTCATGTCCGTAGCGTCTGTCGCCGCGTCGGTTTTCTCTGTCGGTTCGTCGTCGTCATCTCAGGCGGTGAACAGCCGTCGGGGGAAGTCGGCGAGCGGTTCGGCACCGGTGGCGGTGACGCGGAACGTCTCGCTGAGTTCGACGCCGAAGTCGTCGAACCAGAGGCCGGGAATGGTGTGGAACGTCATGTTCTCCTCCAACACCGTCTCGTCGCCGGGACGGAGACTCGCGGTGTGCTCGCCCCAGTCCGGCGGGTAGCCCAGCCCCATCGAGTAGCCGATGCGGTCGGCCTTCTCGACGCCGTACTTCGCGATGGTGTCGCGCCACGCCTTCTCGACCCGTTCGGCGGTGACGCCGGGTTCGGCGGCGTCGAGTGCGGCTTCCATCCCCTCGACGACTATCTCGGCGGTCTCCTCTATCTCCTCGGACGGATCGCCGACGAACGTCGTCCGCGCGAGCGGCGAGTGGTAACGGTGTCGACAGCCCGACAGTTCGATGAGCACCGGGTCGCCGTTCCGGAAGGGACGGTCGGTCCACGTCAGATGCGGCGTCCCGGTGTAGTCGCCCGAGGGCATCAGCGGGACGATAGCCGGGTAGTCGCCGCCGTACTCGTCGGTCCCGTCGATGAGCGCCGAGTAGATGGCCTCGGCCGCCTCGTACTCGGGGACGCCCTCGCCGATGGCGTCGAGGCCGGCCTGCATCGCGTTCTCGGAGATGCGGGCGGCCTGCTCCATGTACTCCAGTTCGGCCTCCGACTTCTTCACGCGCACCCAGTTGACGAGCAGCGTGATGTCCTCGAAGTCGGCCTCGGGGAGGTTGTTCTGCAGGCGCGTGTAGGACTTCGCGGTGAAGTAGTACGCGTCCATCTCCAGGCCGATTCGGCCGTCGTCGACGCCGAGGTCCGAGAGCACATCCGCGAAGAAGTCCATCGGGTGGAGGTCACGCGGCGACTGGACGTGGTCGTCGCTGTACGGACGGATGCTCTCCTCTGCGAGTTGCGTCGTCGCGCGCGCACCCGTCGCGTCCATCTGGCGGCCGACCCAGATGGGTTCGTCGCGGTCCGGCGTGAGAATGACCGCCTGGTGGACGTAGAACGACCATCCGTCGTAGCCGGTGAGATAGTTCATGTTCGCCGGGTCGCTGACGACGGCGGCGTCCAATCCCTCCTCCTCCATCCGCGCTTTCGTCCGGGCGATTCGTCGGTCGTACTCCGCTGTATCGAACACCGCTTGAGCCATGACAACGTCTCGCGTTGTCGGTTCGGAGGGCGACTGTATAACTTTTTTGTGTACGTTAAATACGGATTGTGTGTACGCTTCGCTCGGGAGTCGACGACCCGAGGCCGCGAGTCGGGTCGCGGAGACATCTTCCACCGAGGCTGTCGAACCGAGAGTTACAGTTCGTCCGCCCAGGGCCAGTCCTTCGGTCCGCCCCACGGCCACGCGTCCGTCGCCTTCATTCCGACGTCGAAGCCTTCGTCCAGACACGCCTGTTTTATCTCCTCGTCGTCGACGTGGTCGACCTCGATGTCGCTTCGGGCGAGTCGCGCGACGCCCGCGGCGCAGAGAATCGACATGTCACGCAGGTCTCGCACGTCGAGTTTGTCGAACGTGTCGCCGTGGGTGTGACCCCACCCGCGGCCGCTTCCGTCAGAGGAGGAACGGCCTTGAGCGCCCGCGACGCCGCGCTGGACGAACGGCCAGTGGTCGCTGTTCGGTCGGATTCCGTCTTCGGTGTGGACGGGGATCTCGTACTCGTCGCCGACGGCGTCGAAGGCGTCGGCTATCGCCTCGAAACCGTGAGTGTGGACTTCGAGGTTCCGCGAGTAGCCCGCGCCGTCGACGTTGACGATGCACTTCACGTTCTCTAGGTCGTGGGTATGGCTCCAGTAGTACGACCCGTACAGGCCGGTCTCTTCGGCACCGAAGACGACGAGTCGGACTTTCGTCTCCAACTCGTCTGCGACCTGTGCCAGCATCTTTCCGACTTCGACGACCATGGCGGTGCCGAACCCGTTGTCGTTGGCGGCGGTCCCCACGTCGTGGCCGTCGACGTGCGCCGTGAACAGCACCTCCTCGTCGGAGTCGGGGCCGACCGTCGCTTCGATGTTGTGTGACGTGCCGCGGCCGACTTCGGACTCGACCGAGAGGTCGGCTTCGACGGTGCCGGCGTCGCAGTAGCGCTGGAGTCGCGCACCGGTCTCCTTGCTCACGCCGACGGCCGGAATCGGTCCCGGCCCGTTGACGCTGCCGATGTTGCCGGTCGGCGGCAGTGCCCCCTCGATGTGGTTGTAGAAGACGAACGCCGCAGCGCCGGACTCGGCGGCGTAGTGATACTTCTCCGAGCGGTGGACCCACCGCCCGTAGTCGTCGGGGGTGAGACTTGACGCCATTGCGATGTCGCCGGAGAGGTCCACGTCCTCGAACTCCTCGGGCAGGCCGTAGCCCATGTCGACGAGTTCGCCCGTCACCTCGCCCGAGGGCGTTCCCGGCAACTCGACGAGTTCGTGCGACCGGGCGAACGTCGTCTCGCGGTCGCCGTGCGCAACGGTGAGACTCGCGTCGCCGCGCCACCACGCGGGGATGGGAAACTCGTCGAGGGAGACGTCGTCGAGGTCGGCGTCCTCGAACGCCTCGGCCACGAGGTCCGCCCCGACTCGTTCACCCTCGTGTCCCGGCATCCGGTCGTTCAGATCCGCCAACTCGGCCAGGAGGTCCCACCCGACCGTGCTCCGGTAGGCGTCGCCCACGACTGAGTCTGGTAGTTCGGTCATCTAACTGGGGTGTGATATCGCATCTCAATAGTCTTCTGGTTTCTATCCGATCCCGACGCCGAAAGGGCGCAAAAGCTCGACAAATTTACGCTGCGTAGGACAAACGGTATCGAGTTAATCATGTACATCCCCGGTCTCCTTGTCCAAACGACAGAACACGTGGAAAGATATTTATGTGGTGGTTGGGGATAGCTAATAACATGCCAGAGGATACCAATCGTGTGAAGCGTCGGAGATTTCTGAAAGCGGCGACTGCGGGCGGTGTCGCGGGGATGACGGCCTTAGCCGGGTGTTCCGGCAACCAGGACGGCGGCGACGGCGGAAACGGGAGCGGAAACGGGAGTGGAAACCAGAGTGGCGGTGACGGCGGCGGTGCCAGCGCGGGCGAGGGGCTGTCGACGTACACCTACGTCAACAACGCCCAGAGCTACAACCCGCCGAGACACGACGCGATAAACCTCGTCGCCGACCAGTTCAGCGAACTCGGACTGGACATGGAGGTGGACGTACTCGAGTGGGGGACCCTGTTCAGTAGGGTGTCCGAAGAGTACGACTACAGTTTCGCGACGTGGCACACGTTCTTCGTCTCCGAACCGGTGACGGAACTGAACAACCTGTTCAACTCCGGAAACACCGACCCCGGCGAAGGTAACTACTCTGGCTACGAGAACCCGGACCTCGACGAGATGATGTCGAGCTATCTGGCCGAACCGGACCCCGACACCCGGATCGACCAGGCCCACGAGATTCAGAAAACGCTGATGGACGACGTTCCGATGATGCCCATCACGCAGATGCCGCAGGCGGCCATCTACAACAGCAATCAGGTGGGCAACTGGCAGGCGGACCTCGCGAACGGCTTCAACTCCTACTGGACGATGATCAACCTGGAGATGAAGGGCGGCGAGGACACCCTGAAGGGGTACTGGCCCGAGACGCTCTCGACGATGAACGTGCTCGGTCACAACGACGAGAGCAAGCACGTCTACCAGTTCAACATGCTGTACGACTTCCTCGTCCAGCTCAACAACGAGGGCGAACCCGACCCGGAGGTCAGCCTCGCGACGGACTGGAACCGCGTCGACGAGACCACGATGGAGTACACCATTCGCACCGACCACTCGTGGCACGACGGCGAGGACCTCACCGCCGAGGACGTCGCGTTCACGTACAACTACGTCACCGAGAACGAGGTGCCGCTGTACTCAACGCAAGCCGAGTACATCGACACCGCGGAGGCCGTCGACGAGGAGACGGTTCGCATCAACATGTCCGAGCCGCTCGGTCCGTTCAACCTCGCGGTCGCGAACCTCATCCCCATCATCCCCGAACACAAGTGGGCCGACCGCGAGGACCCGAGTCAGGCGAACATCGATGAGCCCGTCGGGAGCGGACCGATGATGTTCGACTACTGGGAACAGGGCAGCGAGTTCGGGATGACGAAGTTCGACGAGCACTTCGCGCCCGTCTCCTTCGAGAAGCGGTTCTGGCGCGTCATCCCCGAGGCGTCGACGGTGTGGGAGAATCTCATCAACGGCGATCTCAACTACGAGCCGTTCGGCCGCATCGACCGCAGCCTCGATCAGAATCAGGACAACGAGAACATCGGGACGACGTTCCAGACCGCGCCGACGTTCTGGATGTTCACGCCCAACGAGCGCGAAGAGCGCCTCGACGACGTGCAGTTGCGGAAGGCGCTAGTCGAGACCATCCCGCGGACGCCCATCGTCGACCAGGTCCTGTTCGGCTTCCCCGAACCAGGGTTCAACGTCGTCTCGTCGGCGTTCGGGCCGCTCCACACCGAGGACGTGACGGAGTACGAGGAGAGCCGGGACGCCGCGCGGAGCCGACTCGAAGAGGCCGGCTACACGTGGGACGACAACGACATGCTCCAGGCGCCGAGCGACGACTGAGCGGAGAGAACCGACTTCGATACGGAATTTCCACGTAAATCGGCGGTAAACACGATACAGATACGACATATATCATGGGAAAAGCGAGTTTCGTCATCAGACGCGTACTACAGCTCGTCGTGACGCTCTGGGCGGTCGGGACGGTCCTGTTCGGACTGTTTCGGCTCATGCCGGGCGATCCGACGTCGTACGTCGTCTCCTCACAGATGACACAGGAGGCGCGTGAACAGATCATCGCGAGCTACGGCCTCGACCAGCCGCTGCACGTGCAGTACGTCAAGTTTCTCGAGAATTTAGCGACGCTGCAGTTCGGCCAGTCGTTCCACTCGAACCAGCCGGTGACGGACGTCATCGCGACCTACCTGCCGAACACGCTCGTGCTCATGCTGACGGCGTTCATCACGGCGTACGCCATCGGTATCACGCTCGGCGTGCTGTCCGGCTGGTACCGCGGCTCCAGGTTCGAGAAGAACGCGGTCATCGTCGCGCTGACCGCCCGGAGCGTCCCGACGTTCTACGTCGGGCTCATCGTCCTGTGGATATTCGGGGCGAACCTCGGCGTCATCCCGATGAGCGGGATGACCAGCCTCGGTACGCAGAACGCGAGCTTCTGGCAGATGGTGTTGACGGTGGACTTCCTGCACCACCTGCTGGCACCGGCGCTGGTGCTCGGCTTCTACTTCATGGGCTACCCACTTCTCATCATGCGTTCGAGCATGCTCGAAGTGCTCTCTGAGGACTTCATCGACGTCTGCCGCGCCAAGGGGCTGAAGGAGCGGACGATAATGTTCAGACACGCCGCGCGGAACGCGCTGTTGCCCATCGTCACGGCGGCGGCCATCGCCCTCGGCTACGCCGTCGGCGGGAGCGTCCTCATCGAGACGGTGTTCGCGTGGCCCGGCATCGGTCGGGAGATGGTGCGAGCGGTGCTCCGGCGGGACTTCCCCGTCGCACAGGGGACGTTCATGGTTCTCGCGGCGACCATCATCTTCCTGAACTTCCTGGCCGACCTCGCGTACGGCTACCTCGACCCGCGGGTGACGTACGACTAGACCAATGGCTCAAGAAGAACACACTACCCGGTCGATATTCGCCGACCTCGACGACACCGGCTCGTCCGACGAGCAGATAAACAAGTGGCAGCGGACGGCCCGCCTGTGGCGCGAGACGCTCCGAGAACACTGGGCGAAGCTCACCGACGAACTCTCGGTGAAGCTCTCGCTTCTCACAGTGGCGGGGTTCGTCCTCGTCGCCATCTTCGCGCCGTTCATCGCGACCCACCAGCCGCTCAAGCGACAGTACCAGACCGACTCCGAGATCATCATCGAGAAGTGGGCCGAACCGTCGATTCTCGGCGCGGACACGCCCTACATCCTCGGCACCACCGCCGAGGGGTTCGACATCTTCAGCCAACTCGTCTACGGCACGCGAGCGGCGCTGATGGTCGGACTCATCGCGGCGGTGTTCACCGCCGGTATCGGGACGCTGGTCGGTCTCGTCGCGGGCTACTACGGCGGGAAGGTCGACGACGCGCTGATGCGACTGGTCGACTTCCTGTACGGGATGCCGCTTTTGCCGACGGTCATCGTGCTCGTCGCGGTGCTGGGGCCGAACCTCTGGAACATCATCTTCGCGCTGATCGTCCTCCAGTGGCGCTCGACCGCCCGGGTCATCCGCTCGCAGGCGCTCTCGCTCCGCGAACGGCCGTTCGTGAAGGCCGCTCAGGTCGCCGGCGCGGGCGATTGGCACATCATCAGCAGGCATCTCGCGCCCAACGTGTTGCCGCTGACGTTCCTCTACGGCTCGTTCGGCATCGCGTGGGCCATCCTCGCGGAGGCGGGCGTCTCGTTCATCGGCCTCGGCGACCCGAACACCGTCTCGTGGGGCACGATGCTCCAGGCGTCGCGGGCGTACTCCGCGCTCCAGTTCGGCGCGTGGTGGTGGTTCGTGCCGCCGGGTATCTGCATCGGACTGCTCGTGATCAGCGGCTTCCTCATCGGCCGCGGCTACGAAGAGATAACCAACCCCAAGCTACAATGAGTCTACTCGAAGTCGAAGACCTCGAAGTGTACTACGAAACCGAAGACGGCCCCGCACAGGCGGTCGACGGCGTCTCGTTCGAACTCGAAGAGGGCGAGAACCTCGGCATCGTCGGCGAGTCCGGTTGCGGCAAGACCACGCTCGCGAAGGCGATAATCGGCATCCTCCCGGACGCCGGCTACGTCAACAACGGCAGCATCGAGTTCAAAGGCGACGACCTCACCGAACTCTCCGGCCCCGAGCGCCGCCGTCTGAAGTGGGAGGAGATATCGATGATCGCCCAATCTGCGATGAACTCGCTGGACCCGGTGTACACCATCCGCGAGCAGATCGTCGAGGCCATCGAGACCCATCGGCCGGGAACGGGTCGGGTCGAGTCGAACGAGATCGTCACCGAGATGTTCGAACTCGTGGGTCTGGACCCCGACCGCGCCGACGACTACCCGCACCAGTTCTCCGGCGGGATGCGCCAGCGCGCGATGATCGCGATGGCGCTCGCGCTCGACCCGTCGCTGGTGTTGGCCGACGAACCGACGACGGCGCTCGACGTCATCATGCAGGACCAGATTCTCAAGCGCATCCGTTCGATCCAAGACGAGATCAACTCCTCGATGCTGGTCATCACTCACGACGTGAGCGTCGTCGCCGAGACGTGCGACCGCGTCCTCGTGATGTATGCCGGTCAGGTAGCCGAGGAGGGGCCGGTCGACGAGATATTCAACCAGCCGTACCACCCCTACACCATCGGGCTGAAGCGGGCGTTCCCCAACATCCGGATGGAGGACCAGGACCTGCTCTCCATCGCGGGCTACCCGCCGGAGCTCGTCGACCCGCCGCAGGGCTGTCGGTTCGCCGAGCGGTGTCCGATGGCGACCGACCGCTGTCGGGAGGAAGAGCCCGAAGCGCACTACGTGAACAACCTTCGGTCGTACTGCCACTACGCCGACGAGGTAGACGCGGAACTGCGGCCGTACGCCGACGACGCGAGGACGTGGAAACAGACCGCCGCGGCCCAGAACGTCGGGAACGCCGGGGGTGACTGAGATGCGAGACGACGTGCTTCTAGAAGTCGACGACCTCAAGAAGCATTTCAAGGTCAATCAGGGCTGGATAGCGAGTCTGATGCAGTCGGTCTCCGGCGACGAACCCGACTACGTCCACGCGGTCGACGGCGTCAGTTTCAATCTCCACAAGGGCGAGACGCTCGGGTTGGCGGGCGAGTCCGGCTGCGGGAAGACCACGACGGGGATGTCGCTGGTGAAGCTCCACGAGCCGACCGACGGCGACATCGTCTACAACGACAAGGAGCTCTCGGAGGCCACAGACGAGGAACTCAAGGAGTTCAGACAGAACGCCCAGATGATCTTTCAGGACCCCTTCGAGAGTCTCAACCCCCGGATGACGGTGTACGACATCATCGCCGAACCGCTCCGCATCCACGACATCAGAAACGAGACGGCGCGGGTCCAGCGCGCGCTGGAGTTCGCGGAGCTCCAACCCCCCGAGCAGTACTACGACCAGTACCCGCACGAACTGTCGGGCGGGCAGCGTCAGCGCGTCGCCATCGCGCGGGCGCTCGTCCTCGACCCGGACTTCATCGTCGCCGACGAACCGGTGTCGATGCTCGACGTGAGCCTCAGAGCGGGAGTGCTGTCGCTGCTCAACCGGATGACCGAGGAGTTCGGTCTCTCGGTCGTCTACATCAGCCACGACCTCTCCTTGCTCCGGCATATGTGCGACCGTCTCGCCATCATGTACATGGGCAAGATCGTCGAGAAGGGGCCGACCGACCAGATCATCGAGAACCCTCAGCACCCCTACACGCAGGCGCTCATCAACGCGGTTCCGGTCCCCGACCCGGACGTGGGTCGCGAGCGTGTCGAGCTACAGGGCGAGGTGGGCGACGTCATCGAGATTCCGACCGGGTGTCGGTTCAAATCGCGCTGTCCGGACTACATCGGCGACGTCTGTGACCAAGTCGTCCCGCCGCTCGAACAGAAGGTAGACGTCGACGTCGACCAGGATATCGCCTGTCACCTCTACGAGAGCGCCGAGGGGTATGACCCCTACGAGGAACTGGAGGGCAGCCGTCGAGCGGACGACGTCACGGCCAGCGGCGCAGGCGACGACTCCGAGTCGGCACCGGCGGACGACTGACGTCGCGGTTCTCGAATTCTTCGTCGGGAGGCGCTCGCTGCGTCGCCGACGGCGGTCAATCCGACTGATGCAACAGCAGCGACTCGTCGTCCGGGACAGCCATGTCGAGCAGCGGGTCGTTCTCGTAGACCGCGACGCCCTCGTAGCGACTGAGGACGTAGCCCGAGTGATCGACTGCCACCTGCGCCTTCGTCTCCCCGCACGGAGTGACGATGTCCGCAACCACATCTCCGGAGTCGACCCACCCGCCCTCCCGTACTCGGTAGTGAACGATTCCGGCAGTATCGGTGTGCGGGTGGACGAACCGTTTGAGGTCGGTGTCGGCCGGAAGCTCGAACGTCGTCGCGGACGCCGCCGGTTCCGACACCATTTCGAGGGTGTGGAGGACGTTCTGTAACCCGGCGACGGCCGCCTCACAGACGTCCTGCTCGACGACGAATCGACCGCCGAGTTCCGGCGTGAATGCCGGAATCTCGTCGGCGATGGCCGCGCCGGTCAGCGTGTGGTCGAGCGACCGTTGCACGGTCTCGTCGGGACTGAACTGGTTGACGACCGGGAGGCCGAAGGCGTCGACGAGTTCGACGAGGCGGTCGCGCAACTCGACGGCGTCCGTCTTCGTTCGGTGGTCGCCGTAGCGAACTCGCGGTCGTATCGTGTAGGGGTACGTCGCGACCCACGACGTGTGAAGCGAGATGACGGCGTCGGCGTTCGCACGAATCTCCTCGTACAGGCGGTCGCAGATCAGTTGCTGGACGCGCGGCGGCGTCTCGCCGTCGCCGTCGAGGCCGAAGTACCGGTTCGGGTCGTCACCGTCGTAGTAGGAGGTCCGGGCGTTCGTCCGGAGCCCCGACGGGTTCATCACCGGAATGCAAACGACGGTTCCCGAGAGCGACTCGTCGCGGATGCGGTCGACGAACTCGTGTATCACCTCCATCCCGGTGGGTTCGTCGCCGTGAATCGTTCCGGTCACCCATACCGTCGGCCCCGACTCCTCGCCCTCGACGACGACGACCGGAACCTGTTCCGGTTGCCCCGTCGGCAACTCGGTGACGGTGAAGTAGCCGGTGGAGACCTCGCCGGGCGCCGATTGCGCGGTTCCGAGCTTCATCGGTCCCTCGGGCGGCAGTCCGCGTCAGTCAGTCGCTCGGAAACGTACCACGTTCGCCGTCGTGTGACGGGGGGATCCCCCCACCGTGCTACAGCGTTTCTCTGAGCCATCGATGGTCGAAAACACCGCATGGGTGGGTGGTAAATCCATCGGCGGTGTCGCCGCAGTCGCGTCCTCGCTGCGTTGCTGTCCACTCGCAGGCTACTGGGCCGCGCGGAGCGCACCCCGAAGCCGAAGGCCCGGGGCGGTCACCGCGTACGGTATCTGCGATTTGTGCTTTCCGTCGACGCCGGTGACGGTGTCACGAACGCCGCCGATGGCGGTCACTCGGCGAAGCGTCTCGGGGTCGTACACGAGCGAGATTCCCTCGACGCGCCCGGAGCGTTCGCCGCCTCGGAGGCGATATCCCTCCGCGACAGGGAATTCGGCGCAGCCTCGGTCGGGTCTGTCGTCGAATTTCTCGTCGATATCTCTCGCGTAGAGGGCGCTGGCGGGCATGACGCCCGACCGCTGGACGCGTTCCAACTCGTCGCGAAGCCACGGTTCGGCGAATCGTTCGACGAGCACGTCGGCCCCGTCGCGGAGGGCCGCGCGCGTGGTGTCACCGGGCTCGATCTCCAGATGGCGGGCGTGGATACGTGGTGCTTCGCCGAATCCGAGACTGTGGACCGCGTTTCCGGCCGGAAACACGTCCGCCTCGGCCCCGGTAGCGGTGTTGTGGAGTCGGCGCGTCACGGTTCCGTCCTCGACCAGTTGCACCGGCGTCGTCGGCCGGAGTTCGGCGTCGTAGCCGCGGGCGGCCCACGACCCGGCCCGAACGGTATCGGCTATCGAGAGCGATTCCGGACCGAGTTCGTCGCCGACGTCGTACGGGCTCAGCCCCATCTCGTAGGTGTCGGCTTCGAGGTACCGCGAGAGGAACGCGAACAACTGCCCCGCCGCTTGCGGACTCAAAGCGACCGTCGTCTCGCCGGTCGGCGCGTCGGCCGCGGCCGCCCGTGACAACGCCCGCGCATCGTCGGCCGCGGCCTCGAACACGTCCGGCAGTTCGTCGAGAAACGCGGCCCCGCGCGTGGACCCGGCGTGACGCCGAACCGTCGGCCCGCCACGAATGGTGAGCGTGTACTTCATGCTCGCTCGGTCCAGCGTCGTTCTGACGGTGCTGCCGGTGGTCGTCGCCGCCGTCTCCTCGACGTGCGCGTCGGTGTAGTTGGCCCACTGACGTTCGACGTCGAGGTTGTCCGCCGCCGAGAGCCCTGCCTCGACGATCGAACGCTTCGTCTCCGGCGACACGTCGTCGATTCGGTCGGCCGCCCACCCGCCGTGAACGGCTCTGTGGGTCGTGAACCGGTCGAATCGGGCGGGGTCGGACTGTGCGAGGAACTTGCCGCCGCGAACCGCTCGGTCCGCCACGTCCGTCAGCGCCTCCTCGTCCAGACTCGTCGTGTACCGGTAGTCGGCCGCACCGTCGGCGAAGACGCGACACCAGACGCCCGTCTCGTCGAAGGTGAGTTCGTCCCGCGGATCGTCCGCGGTGACGACGAGGTCCGTCTTCGCCTGCGAGACGGCCCCTACTTCGGCGTACGCGACGTCAGCGTCGTCTTCGAAGCGGTCGAGTAACCACTCCATCGCCTCGATCGGCTCGGCGCTCTCGTTCATGCGGAGAGATACCTAATCACGGGGTATGAAACTCCCGGACGACGGGCGGACGCTCGACGGGTAAAACGCGCTGCGGGTCGAACGCGCGAGCGTCCGAGTCAACTCGGTCATTTTCGGTTTTCGCGCCGTTGCGCCTCCGCTTCGGCCTCGTACGACTCGGCGACGACGACATCCCGCACTTTCCGTCGGTGCTCCCACACCCCTGCCAAGAGGACGAGGAGTGCGACCACCGCCCCGCGCAGCGGCGTCCCGGCGAGCCAAAAGTAGACGAAAACGCCGACTGCGAAGGCGACGGAGAGACCGAGACCGATGGTCGACCACCCGTTTCGCCGCAGTCGGGAGTTCGGCATGGCTTTGCGTATCGGGGGCACCCGTATCAACCTTCGGGAACGCGGAACGTCGAACATATCCCCTCGGACAGTCACACCGTGGTCGCGGGAAAGGTAGTAGACACGAACGACATAGATACTCTATATAGTAAATTAAAATTAATATCTATAATAGAAGATATTGAATATGGTAAATAGAGACTCCCGACATGATCGTTCGAGATAAGAGATGTACTGAATCAGTAAGTGTAGGCGATATAGGTCTAATCACTATCTGTACCTATCTATGTACTCAGAAAATTTCTAGTAATATATTGAGATATAAATTCGGTTTTGAGATGGCTATGTTCTTCTATAGAGATACACGATTTTGTGCAATTCTCTCGCACTACGTGGAGTTCTCGCGCTCGGACCAGTTAGCACCGGTCCGAAGGTTTCGTGATCTGCACGAATAAACGCCAACATCCGTCGTGTCCGGCCCGATTCGTGGTCGTACACGGCTGATGGACGACCTGACGATGAAACCCACGCTGGGAGAATCGCGCTGGAACGTCGGACCGTCGGTGGACTACTCGAATGCAGGGATGACTTCCTCGCCGAACAGTCGAATCTGTTCTTCGACGAGGTCCTTCGGCATCCCCGAGTGGTGGAACCGAAGCGTGAGTTGGTCGAGCGGGAAGCGGTCCTGTATACGCTGTATCTGGTCGATGATCTGCTCGGGCGTCCCGTAGATGAACCGGTCGTCGGCCAACACCTCGAAGTCCTCGACGGAATCGGCGGTCATCAGCGGATGGGAGAACTCGCCGCCGTACTCGTCGAGGTACGTCCGGTGGAGGTACTGTTTTCGCTCCATCACCTCCGCTTCGGTCTCGGCGATGACGCACTCGCGCATCAGCGGGTGGTCTATCTCGTCCCACCCTTGGTCGCTCTTTTCGATGTGCTCCTTCTGAAGTTCCTTGCGGTCCTCGACGATGCCGAGGTCGGCGACGACGCCGGGAACCCACGCGTCGGAGAACCGCACCGACCGGCCGATCTGCTTGTCGCCCCAGCCGCCGACCCACAGCGGTGGGCGGGGGTCCTGAATCGTGTCCGGCAGCGGTTCCCAGTCCTCCACCTCGAAGAACGGACACTCGAAGGAGATCGGTTCGTCCGACGAGAGAAAGAGGTCGAGGAATCGAAGCCCCTCTATCAACCGACCGGCGCGTTCGTTCATCGGAACGTCGAACGCCTCGAACTCCTTTTCGACGTACCCGAGTCCGACGCCGAGCGTCAACCGGCCGCCGGAGATGTTGTCGAGCATGGCCGCTCGCTGGGCCACGTGCAGCGGGTGGTACAGCGGGAGAATGAGGACGCTCGTCACGAGTTCGAGTTTCTCGGTCCCCGTCGCGATACTCGTGAGGCGCGTCAACGGCGACGGCCAGTAGTTGTCGCCTTCGGTCGCCTGGTGATCGTTCACCCAACAGGTTCTGAACCCGACGTCCTCGGCCAGTTGACACTGTTCGACGACACCTTCCCAGGTGTCGCCACCCTCTATGGGAAAGATTCCAAACTTCATGCGGCTGTTTAGCTATGTGCAGACCCGATATATAAGTATTTATGCCGAAGAATCGGGAGGCTGCGGGGGCGTGTCAGAGAGAACAGAGACCACGTACCGCGTCCGACCGCTCGACCGAGGTGGTGGGCGGCGGAGACGCAGGACACACCGGCGAATATTCGCGATTATTCGTTTACTTCCGGCCCGCTCCATACAGCTTTGACCCGCAACTGGCATCGACTAAGGGATGGAAGTCGCACTCCTAGGTGGTACTGGTGACATCGGCGAGGGGCTAGCGCTCCGCTGGGCACAGGATACGGACTACACGGTCATCGTCGGCTCACGCGACCCCGAGAAGGCCGACGCGGCGGTCGAGACGTACCGGGATCGTCTCTCGACGGCGGGGACCGACGCCGACATCGGGGCGGCCAGCAACGAGGCGGCCGCGAGAGACGCGTCGGTCGTCGTCCTCAGCATCCCGCCGCAGTTCGTCGTCGACACCGTCGAGGCCGTCGCGTCCGAACTGGACGACGGCGACGTCGTCGTGAGTCCGGCCGTACAGATGAACCGGTCGAAGAGCGGATTCAGCTACGACCCGCCGGGGAACGGTTCAGTCGCCGAGCGCATCGAGTCGGCGGTACCCGACGGCGTCGCCGTCGTCGGTGCGTTCCAGAATCTCGCGGCGGGTGCACTCAGCGACCTCGACAACGACCTCAGCGCGGACGTCGTCGTCACGGGCGACGACCCGGAAGCGAAATCGCTCGTCTCGTCGATGGCTGAAGAGATTCAGGGACTGCGCGCGCTCGACGGCGGCCCGCTCGCGAACACCGCACTCGTCGAGAGCATCACCCCGTTGCTCATCAACCTCGCGATGAACAACGAGGGGCTTCACGACCTCGGCGTTCGCTTCGAGTAACGGACGAAGCGTACGTTTCTCCGACCGCATCCGAAGGTATTACTCGCGTGCTTCGACCGCGGGTCGTTCGGCGCGAACGACGCCGACGCGGCCGTCGTCCGTCGCGAGCGTGAATCCGGCCGACCGCAACCAGCGAGCCGATCGGCCGTCGGTGTGCAGCAGCACTTCGGCGAGGTCGGCCGGTTCGTCGACATCGATTCCAAGCGAGTAGGAGTCGAGTTCCTCCACCGCGAGCCCTCGATCTCGGGCGATGGCGAGGTGGTCGAGATACGACGCGTCGTGGTAGTCGACGGTGAACTCCGGGCGACGTACGACCAGCGCGTTGGTACCGCCGCCGACGCCGCGCGCGAGGACGACCTCGCCGGAGGCCGAGAACAGTCGGTCGAGCGCCGACGCCGTCGCCAACGGGAGGTCCGCCATCAAGACGGCGACGGGTTCCGTCGCGGTACGCAGTTGGTCGTTGACGGCCGTCGAGAGCGGCCGTTCGTCGACGATTGTGTCGGCCGCATCGATGCCGACGGGGCCCGACGCGAGTACCGTCGGCGACTCGGCGGCGGCATCGACGGCATCGAGAACGTCCGCGAGCATCGCCGTCGCGAACCCCTCCCGCTCCGACGGTGAGAGTACCTCCGAGAGCCGGGTCTTCGGGTTACACGAGTCGAACGGGACGATGACCCTCATAGGGGTTCCCTCTCGATGGGGTGGCTTAAACCCTCACCGAACGGACGGGTCCGAGCGAGTTCGTTGCCTTCGGCCGGACCCTGCCGAGTTTGCGAACGCGACGAATTCGGCCGAGCGTGTCCGAGTATGGGGCCGAGGGTACGCGCCAGAACGTTCATGTCCGGTGGTCGCACACCACAGTCACGGATGCGAATCACCGACTACGAACTGTACGAGGTACCGCCCCGCTGGCAACTGCTCAGAATCGAGACGAGCGACGGGGTGGTCGGCTGGGGAGAGCCGTACACGAAGTGGCACTTCGTGAACGGAAGCACGCCGGCGACGCGGAGCGCCGTCGACCAGATGCTGCAGCACTACGTGTTGGGCGAAGACCCGGCGCGAATCGAGGCACTGTGGCAGTCGATGTACCGGAGCAGTTTCTACCGCGGCGGTCCCGTCCACATGAGTGCCATCGCGGGCATCGACCAGGCGCTGTGGGACATCAAAGGCAAGCGGTGCGGTGAGCCGATATTCGAGTTACTCGGCGGACGTGCGCGAGACCGCGTCCGTGCCTACGAACACGTCTCCGCGCACCACGACGAATCGAACGACGACCCCGCCGCCGCCGCGGCACGGGATGCGCGGCGCGCGGTCGACGAGGGGTACACGGCGGTCAAGTTGGTCCCGACGGACACCCTCGAACGCATCGACACGCCGGGGGCAGTCGAACAGGCGCGCGCCATCGTCGGTGCGGTCCGCGAGGCGGTCGGTCCGGAGGTCGGCGTAGCGCTCGATTTCCACGGGCGCGCGTCGAAGACGATGGCGAGACGCCTACTGGCTGCGCTCGAACCGTTCGACCCGCTGTTCGTCGAGGAACCGGTCCTCCCCGAGCAGTGGCCGGAACTGGCTACGCTGGCGGAGCAGACGACGGTACCGCTCGCCACCGGCGAACGACTCTACTCGCGGTGGGAGTTCCGGCCGCTACTCGAAGCGGGTGCGGTGGACGTCGTCCAACCGGACGTCTCCAGCGCGGGCGGCATCACCGAGACGCGGAAGATCGCCGATATGGCGGAGACCTACGACGTGTCGTTCGCGCCCCACTGTCCCATCGGTCCGCTCGCGCTCGCGTCGTCGCTTCACCTAGACGTCGGCGCTCCCAACGCACTTGTTCAGGAGCAAGTGATTCTCGGTCGGGAGAGAGCCAGCAGGTACGTCGAGAATACGGATTGGCTCGACCTCCGTGACGGCTTCGTCGACGTGCCGGACGGACCGGGGCTTGGCGTCTCCGTCGACGAGGACGCTGTCCGCGAGTTCGCCGGAACCGACCTCTCCTACGACCGACCCGTCGGCCGGCGACCGGACGGAAGCGTCGCCGAGCGGTGAGCGACTCGCTGAACGGTGAGAAGCGTCGGGTCGCCGAGCGGTGAACGGACGGTGACCGTCCGGAAGCGTCACTCGTCGCCGGATTCGACGGGGTCGACTTCGCCCCACGTCGCGCTCGCGCCCTCGTTGGGCGCCGCCCACTCGACGGCGTTTTCGATGACCTGCTGCACCTCGTCCTGGTAGAAGATGGGGTACTCCTCGTGTCCCGGTCGGAACGCGAAGATTCGACCGCGGCCGCGACGGTAGCAGACGCCCGAGCGAAACACTTCGCCGCCTTCGAACCACGAGATGAACACCGTCCGGTCGGGTTCAGGGATATCGAAGGGCTCGCCGTACATCTCGGTCGACGGAATCTCGAAGTGGTCGTCGAGTCCGTCCGCGATGGGGTGGCCCGGGTCGGCGACCCACAGTCGCTCCGTCTCGCCGCCGTGGCGGTATTTGATGCGACAGGTCGTCCCCATCAGCCGCTTGAACGGTTTCGAGTTCTTCCCCGAGTGCAGCGGGACGAACCCCATCCCGTCGTTGACCCGGTCGACGACTCGCTCGGCGACGTCGTCCGCCACCTCGTCGTTGGCGCAGTGGGACCACCAGACGAGCACGTCCGTCTCCGCGAGGACGGCTTCTGTGAGCCCGTGTTCGGGTTCCTGCAGCGTCGCGGTCCGAACCTCGAAGCCGTCGGCGTCGAGGCTCTCGGCGATGGCGCCGTGTATCCCGTCGGGGTAGCGTTCGGCGACTTCGGGTTCGTTCAGTTCGTGGACGTTCTCGTTCCAGACGGTCACTCGAACGGTCATGCTCGTAGCTCTCTCGCTGCGGATATAAGAATTGGTGCATCGCGTCGGGACAGACGCGAAACGGCGTTCGGACGGTGTCGACTCCGCTGGCGTCGACGCTGAACAGCGCGGCTCCGACAGTACCGCGGCTAGAGTTCTCCGAGGTCGACGAGGATTTCGCGGAGTTCCTGTCGTTCCTCGGCGCTGATCTGCTGTTGCGGCGGGAGCAGCGTATCGTACTGGAAGATACCCTGCATCTCGAGTGCGGCCTTGACGCGGGCGCGATACCGACCTTCGGGCGTGCCGAACACGTGGTTGGTGAGCGGCAAGAGCTGTTCGCGGATCTCCTTGGCGCGTTCGAGGTCGCCGTCGTGAACCGCGCGAATCTTCTCGACGTGCAGTTCGGGCACGAGATTTCCGTAGCCGATGAGTCCGGTCTCGGCGCCGAGGTGGTAGGCGTGATAGAGGAACGTGTCGTTGCCCGTCAGTTGGGTGAAATCGTCGCGGATGTGGTCCAGCGCGCGCACGGTCTCCTCGTAGCGCATGGGGTCGAATGAGGCCTCCTTAAAGCCGATAACCTCCGGGAGACTGCAGATTTCCACGTGGGCGCTGATGGGGAGGCCGGCGCTGCCCCACGTCGGGAACTGGAAGTTGATGAGCGGGATGTCGACGGCCTCGGCGACGCGCTCGAAGTGTTCGACCGGCTCGCGGGGGTCCTGGTTCGAGTAGATGTCGAGCGGGAGCAGCATGAGCCCGTCCGCGCCCGCTTCCTCGGCCTCTCTGGCCATCTCGGCGGCTTGCAGCGAGCTCTCGCCGTAGACGCCCGAGAACACCGGTACGTCGCCGGCGGCCTCCTTGTGAACCCGAATCACTCGCTGTTTCATCTCGCGTGAGAGCATCTTGCACTCGCCCGTGTGAGCGTTGGCCACGAGTCCGACGATGCCGTCGACGCCCGCGAGGTAACTCACGAGCGACGAGAGGTCGTCCTCGATAAGCTCGTAGTCGGGCGTCCACGGCACGGCGGTCGCTGGCATGATTCCTCCGGAGATGTGCTCTTTCATCTCCCGAAAGTCGTCTCTGAGCATGTGACAGGTGGTACTCTCCGTCCCCCGATAAAAAGATTCGGTTGCGCGTAGATCCGGTCTCGCCGCCTTCGAGACACAGCACCGCTCACGCCGGTAACGCCACGTTCGACGACCGTAGAAGTGTTCGGTATTGACGAACACAGCGTTACATTATTAGTTCTGTAATGGATAGCGTCCTGGACCCATTTCGTAGCTCAGCGTCTCCGGGGGGGGCTCAATGGGGCGGTTCCGAACCGGCGTCTGAAGGCCGCTACGGGAGAATTCGACGAAGCACCCGTGACGAGACGACCGAAATTTTCCAACCGAGCGATAGTTCGGGACCCGGGAACGGCTCTCCGTCCGAGGTGGGGCCCGCGAACGGACCGGAGCTTATGACCCGGGTGCGAGACCAGTTCACAGGGCACCGCCGCATCCACTCGACGGAGGGGAAGTCGCACAGGAGGTGTCGACGGATAGTTCCCCTCTCGGGAACAAGTTTTATATGGGAAGAACTCGGTGGGTTTGCTATGACCAAGCACACCGGTACGAGGCCCGGGCGAACGATCAGGTCGGTGAAGATCGCCTTCAACATCATCGACGCCCTCCAGAGACAGGAGGGCGTCGGCGTCACGGAGTTGGCGAACGAACTCGGACACTCCAAGAGCACCATCCACAGCCACCTCCAGACGCTCGAAGAGCGCAAGTTCGTGGTCCGCGAGGGCGACAGTTATCGGTTGAGCCTCCGCATCCTCGACATGGCCAAGCACGTCCGAGAGCAGGTCGGTAACTACGACGTGATCGAAGACGAAGTCGAATCGCTGGCCGAGGAGACGGGCGAAATCGCGCAGTTCGGCATCATCGAGTACGGCAATGTGTCGTATCTCTGTAAGTCCGCAGGCGAACGGGCGGTGACGACCGCCTCCCGCGTCGGAACACAACAACCGGTCCACTCCACCTCGCTCGGCAAGGCGATACTGGCGTACCTCCCTGCCGAACGACGAGACGAGATACTCGACGGCGTCGAATACGTCAGACATACGCAGACGACGATAACCTCGCGAGACGAACTCGTGACGGAACTCGAACGAACCGCCGAGCGAGGCTACGGCATCGACGACGAGGAGAACATCGAAGGACTGAGATGCGTCTCGGCGCCGGTCAGAAACGGTGAGAAGGTCCTCGGTGCCATCAGCATCTCGGGTCCGTCGAGTCGGTTCACCGACGACCGACTCCACGGCGAACTGTCCGACTACGTCAAGCGGGCAGCGAACGTCATCGAACTCAACACGAAGTTCTCGTAGGTCCGTTCGCCGCGTTCGCCCGTTCGTCGTTCGATTTCTCCCGTCTATCGCTCGATTTTCGACTGTTCGCGTCCGTCCGTTGGGCGGCCGAGTCGGCCGCGTAGAATGATTTATGCCTCTCTGTTCGTTTGTCGTGAGCATGGAAATCGCCGAGGTGAGAGGCTACGCTCTCTCGTCACCGATAGACCCGCCGCAGAGTCGCTCGTTTTTCGGCGGCACGCGTCGCCTCCGCAAGCGCGACGTCGTGCTCGTCGTCGTCGAGACGAAAGACGGAACGCGAGGGGTCTCGACCGCGGGCGCGAGTAGTTCCGCGATGCGGGAGTACTTCGAGGGCGACTCGCAGGGGACGTTCGCCGATATCGTCAGCGGGAAGATCGCCGACGCGCTCGAAGGGGCGACGATAGATCGGATCACCGACGCTCACGACGTACTCGGCGAGGTGAACCTCCCCGAACATCTCCGGACCGAAGCGATATCCGCAGTCGACGTCGCGCTCTACGACGTTCGGGGTAAGGAACTCGGCGAACCGATCTACCGACTGCTCTCCGAGGAGTACGACTCCGACCCAACGACCGAGATACCGTTGTACGCGAGCGCCGGGATGTACATGGAACCGGAGGGGTACGCCGCGCAGGCGGCGACGTTGGAGGAGTGCGGGTTCATGGGGTACAAGTACCGACCCGGCATCGGACCGGAAGGCGACCGGGAAACGGTCGACCGACTCGTCGAGACCGTCGACGAGATGGAGATAATGCTCGACGTCCACACGTGGTGGAAGCTTCGTGACGCGTACGGCGCCGAGACGGTTCGGGAGTTGGTCGAACACGCGACCGAGCGCGGCGCCTACTGGATAGAAGAGCCGGTCGAACCCGACGACTACGCCGGCTACGTCGCGCTCGCGGAGTCGGGGGCACCGCTCGCCGGGGGAGAGAGCGAGGGGTCGGCGGCGGGACTGGTCGAACTCGGACGGACGGGAGCGGTCCAGTTCCTCCAAGGGGACGTGCGCCACCACGAGGGGTACACTGGGTGTCGGAAGGCGGTCGAGTTCTGCCGCGGACGCGACGTCGAGTTCGTCCCTCACAACTTCGGGACGTGGCTCGGACTGATCGCGAACGCGCACCTCGTCGCCGCCGCGCCGGAAGTTCGGCTGCTCGAGTATCCCGTCTTCGAGGACGACCAGCTGCTCCAGTCGAGCGTCGACGACCCTGGGATGTACCAGTTCGACCTCGCGTTCGACATCATCGACGGTGAACCGTCCGTCGCCGACGGCGTCCTCGCCGTTCCGGAGAAACCCGGACTCGGCGTCGACGTCGACCTCGACATCGTCGAGTCGTACCCCTTCGTCGACGGTCCGTGGACCGAGTTCCACTACGACGAAGACGGGTAGTCGGCCACAGTAGCCAACCACCGCACCCGGCGACGGTTCTCGCGCAGCGACCAGTTCTCGCCGGTATTCTCACCGCAGGAGCTCTCAGCCGACGAAGCGATGCGTCGCTCGAAGCTGTCGCGTCGCAGGTACCCCGAGTCGCACCGTCGGCGACTCGATGTCAGAAGAGCCAGAACGCGGGCTGTGCGATGGTGATGCTGTCTGACGAGTGGCGCTCGGTCACGTTCCGGTTCGGGTGTGTTCTCGACGGCCGCTTATGCGGTCTCGTGTAGCGGTTCGGACTGTATCTGTCGGTAGTAGTCGTCCGCCCGGCTCTTGTCCTCCTCGGAGAGTTCGACGAGCGGACTCCGGACGACGCCGCCACGATAGCCGGCGAGGTCCATCCCGTACTTGACCGCCGAGACGTTGTTGGCCGCGGCGATGTTGTTCTCCTCGCCCGCCTGCTCTCTGAGGTCCTCGTACGGCCGGAGACTCTGCTGGATGCGACGGGCGCGCGTCCAGTCTCTCGATTCGACCGCCGCGTGGAGCGCCAACGTCGCCTCGGGGACGAAGTTACCGATACCGGTCGTGTAGCCGGTCGCCCCTTCGATGGCGAACGCGAGCGCGTACCGCTCGGCGATACCGTTGACCCACGTGAGCTCGCCGGGGACGTCGTCGACGGTCTGTGAGAACTCCTTGATGTCGTTGACGGCGAACTTCACGGCGACGAGGTTCTCGCGTTCGCTCACGTCGGCGATGACGTCGCGCGTCACCTGGGGTCCGCGCTTGTAGATGACGACACCGAGGTCGGTCGAATCACAGATTCGGTGGTAGTACTCCTTCAGTCCCGTCTCGTGGACGTAGGTATGGTCTGGATGCATCACCATGAGCGCGTCCGCGCCCGCGTCCTCGTACGCCGACGCGAGTCGCTCGACTTCGACGAGGCTTCCCGCCGCTCCGGCCGTTATCGTCGCCTCGGGGCCGACAGCCTCGACGTGCGACGCGACGACGTCCACCCGTTCTTCGTCGGTGAGCGAGTAGTACTCGCCCGTGTTTCCACAGGGGACGAACTGCCGCGCCCCCGAATCGTACAGTTTCGATATGTTGTCGACTAGCGCAGTATGGTCTACGGTACTGCCATCCGATTCGAACGGGGTGGCAGTAGTGAACGCGACATCCTGATAGCTAGCTCTGAGGTCCGCTCTTACCATGGAGTATATCCAGATATATTTGATGCGACTAATAAATGTACCGCCCAATAGTAACCCAATTGTCAGTTCGTGCGTCTCGTGTCCCCCATTCGAGGGATGGTGCCCGCACCCCGCGGAGGGGAGGCGCGACAGTCGATGCCGACGTGCCGGTGGCGCAAGCTATAATCCGGTCGCCTCGGAGTAGACCACATGGAAATCACAGAGATCGAGACGATTCCCATCGCGTCGATGCTTCCCGAAGGCGAAGGTGTGGGCGATTCGAGAGGCTTCGGCCGAAAGCGGGCGACGACTCTCCTGCGGGTCGAGACGGACACCGGAACCGTGGGGTGGGGTGAGGCGTTCGCCCCCGGTCGCATCGTCGACGCGACGGTCGAGGAACTGTTCCGCGACGACGTCGTCGGGATGGACCCCTTCGACGTGGAGTCGCTGGCCGACCGGTCGTACACCGACCCGTACCACTTCGCCGGAAACGTCTTCAGCCAGAGCGTCGTCAGCGCCCTGGACGTCGCCTGCTGGGACATCATCGGCAAGACCGTCGACCGGCCGGTACACCGGTTGCTCGGCGGCGAGGCGTGTCAGACGCTCACGCCGTACGCGTCGACGATGTACTTCACCGAGCGGGACCGACCGGTCGAAGACCCCATCGCCGAGGCGGTCGACGAGGGGTTCACGGCCGCGAAGATCAAGATCGGAAGCGGCTACGAGGAGGATATCGAACGCGTGCGGACGGCCAGAGAGGTCCTCGGCGACGACGCCGCGTTGATGGTCGACATGAACGGGAACTACCGGCCGCGACAGGCGGTGAAGACGGCGAAAGCCATCGCAGAGTACGACATCGCGTGGATCGAAGAGCCGGTACCGCCGGAGAACGAGTCCGGTTACCGCGAGGTGAAGCGCCACGTCGACACGCCCATCGCGGCGGGTGAAGCCCACTATGGCCGCTTCGCGTTCAAGCGGCTCATCGACGACCGGACCGTCGACATCGTCCAACCCAACCTCGGGCGCTGCGGGGGGTTCTCGGAGGCGCGACTCATCGCCGACATGGCGACGACCGAGAACGTCGCCGTGCGCCCTCACATCTGGAACAGCGCGGTCGGTCTCGCCGCGGCGGTCCAGTTCGCCGCGAGCGTCTCCCGCTACCCGCACACCCGGAACGTTCCCGAGCCAATGATGGTCGAGTTCGACCGGAGCGAGAACCCGCTCCGAAGCGAGATCCTCGAAACGCCGTTCGACCCGACCGGCGGCGTCCTCGATGTCCCGCAGGGACCGGGGTTGGGGATAACCGTCGACGAGGCGGCCGTCGAACGGTACCGCGCTGACTGAACGGGCTGTCACTCGGCGCCGGTAGCTATTTCTCCGTGTCGTTCAATGGTATATGTGACCATGCAGCGAGGGTTCGTCGTCGTAGACGACACGGAGACGCACAGAACGCTCCTCGAAGAAGCCGTCAGGTTCGCGAGTAACGACGATGGTGACAGCGCCGAACTGGTGTTGTTCTCCTGGCTGACACCGGAGCGAGTCGACGAGAACTTCGACGCGATAGCGTCGATCGAGCAGATGGAGCACACGAGCTACGACGCGCCGTCACCGCTCGACTCGGTTCGGCAGTTCGTCCGTCAGTTCGCTGAGGAGACGCTGGCGGATCTGGGCAAGAGCGTCGACTACGAGATAGTCGCGGCCGTCGTCGACGAGGACGAACTCGGGACGAAGATCATCGAGACGGCGGAGAGCCACGCCTGCGATCACGTCTTCCTCACCGGCCAGAAGCGTTCGCCGACCGGAAAGGTCCTCTTCGGCGACGTCGCCCAACAGGTCATCCTCAACTTCGACGGACTGGTCACGACCGCGATGGACTGACCGGGCGTCGACCGGATGTGACGAGTCCGTGAGATGCGAAGTCCACGAGCTGCGAAGAGTCTGCGACTGGCGAAGAGTTCGTGAGACACAAAGGCTCCTCACCCCCATATTTTATTACGCCAAAACTCCCGCTACTACCATGGACGTACTAGTGACCGGTGTCTACGGCCGTTGCGGAACCGCCATCATCGACCATCTCCACGACCGCCCGGAGTACGACTTCACGTACTACAACCGGTCGGACCGCCCCGACGACCACCCCTACGGCGGGTACGACACCGTCGTCGGCGACATCTCGGAGTACGACAAGCTTCGCGACGCGTTCGAGGGACACGACGCCGTCGTTCACCTCGCGGCGTATCCGGATACGGACGGAGAGTGGGACGAGATCTTCCAGCCCAACGTCATCGGGATGTACAACGCGTTGAAGGCCGCCCGCGAGGCCGAAGTCGAGTCGTTTGTCTTCGGCTCAACGAACCACGTGATGGGGCTATACGAAGAGGAACACAAACCGGATATCTACTCGCGAACGTACGAGTTAGTCCTTAACCACGAGGACCCGGTTCGTCCCGACTCGTACTACGGCGCATCGAAGAGTTTCGGCGAAGACCTCGGTCGGTACTACGTTGAGACGTACGAATATCCGAAGCGGTTCTACGCGTTGCGCATCTGTACTGTCAACATGCCCGAGAACGACCACCCCTACGGCGACGCCGAGATAGGGGTCGAAAACGGAATGTGGGAACGAGGGAGTCCGGAGTACGAAGAACAGGTCGCGCGGATGAAGGCGACTTGGCAGTCACGCCGTGACTTCGCCCACCAGATCGACTGCTGTCTGCAGGACGACTCCGTCGAGTTCGACATCTTCAGCGGCGTAAGCGACAACCGTTGCCGCTGGTACGACCTCGAACACGCGCGCGCGAAAATCGGCTACAATCCGCAGGACGACGGCGAGGAGTGGGACGAACCCCCGAAGTAGGCGCACGTCGGCCGTTCACGCTCGCCTGCGACGGGTCGTTTCGCTCGTTGCTTCGTTCGGCGTTGTGGTGTTCGACGCCAATCGGTTTTCTCGTCGGGTGACTCAGTAGTTCATGTAGACGGTTTTCGTCGACGTGAAGAAGTCGAGACCCGCGTCACCCTGCTCGCGGTACGTGTTCGTCGAGGAGTTCTTGTAGCCGCCGAAGGGGACGTGGAGTTCGAGTCCCGTCGTCTTCTCGTTGACCTTCGCCACACCCGCCTCGACCGCTTCGACGAAGCGGTTGGCCTCTGTGAGGTCCTGTGTGACGACGCTCGCGGCGAGACCGAACTCGACGTCGTTGGCGACGTCGACGCCCTCATCGAAGTCCGAGACGGGGATCACCGCCAGCACCGGGCCAAATATCTCCTCTTGGGCGATGCGCATCTCGGAGTCGACGTTCGAGAAGACGGCCGGAGAGACGAAGTAGCCGTCGTCGTAGCCGTGGCCGGTGAGTCGCTCGCCGCCCGTTTCGAGGGTGGCACCTTCGTCGATGCCGACCGAGACGTAGTCGAGAGTCCCTTCGAGTTCACTCTCGGTGACGTGCGGGCCCATATCGGCACCCGCACTCCCGTCGCCCACTTCGATCGTCTCCGCGTAGTCGACGACGGCGTCGACGAACTCGTCGTAGACGTCCTCGTGGACGATGGCGCGCGAACAGGCGGTGCAGGCCTGTCCTGTGACACCGAACGCGCCGCTTGCGACGATGTCGACGGCCGCGTCGAGGTCGGCGCTCGGCATCACGACGGTCGGGTTCTTCCCGCCCATCTCACACTGGACCCGTTTGAGGTCGTTCGCGGCCTGCTGGGAGACGGTCGTGCCAACCCCCGTGCTGCCGGTGAACGACACGCCGTCGACCGCTTCGTGCTGTGCCAGCACCGACCCGACTTCGCTTCCGGATCCGGTCACGAAGTTCGCCACCCCGTCGGGGAGTCCGGCCTCGTCGAGCGCCTCGAACAGCGCCCGCGCGACACCCGGTGCGACCGACGCGGGCTTCAACACGACCGTGTTGCCCGTGGCGAGCGCGGGCGCGAGTTTCCACGCCGGAATCGCAATCGGGTAGTTCCACGGAGTGATGAGCGAGACGGTGCCGAGCGGTTCGAGTTTCGTGTACAGCTGTTTGTGCTCACCGCTGGGAGATTTCACCGTCCCGCCGAGTTCACGCGCTTTCTCCGCGTAGTAGTGGAAGATGTCTATCGCCCGCTGCACTTCGCCGCCGGCTTCCGCGTGCGTCTTCCCCTCTTCGGCGGTGAGCGTCTCCGTCAGTTCGTCCTTCTGTGCGTCGAGGATGTCGGCTGCGCGCTTCAGCGTCGCCCCGCGCTCCGGCGCGGGCGTCGACGCCCACGTCTCCTGGGCGGCCACGGCAGCTTCGAGCGCCGTCTCCGTGTCGCCTCTCGTCGAGGACTGATACTCGGCGAGGACTGTGCTCGTGTCGGCTGGGTTCCGTACCTCGAACGTCTCACTCGACGACGACTCTGTCCACTCGCCGTCGACGTAGTTACCGTGCTCTGTCGGCATACTACGATAGCGTTCACGACACCACTATACCAATGTTTTGGTGGCGACAATCGCGTCTTCCGCCGACTCCCGCGCCAGCGACAGCGATGGTCGTCGAACCGACGACATCCCAATCTCTAAATAGTGTCATTCCGTACCACGCACCGAATGAATTCGATTAGCCAAACTAGCAAGAGCGACGAACAGCGGGGGAGTTCGAGGAACCCACTCGCGACGATTCGAAACTCGGTGACGCTCAAGATCGCGACGTTCGGTGCCTGCCTCTTCCTTCTGGGATTTCTCATCAACCAAGGCGTCCTGGCTGCCATGTTCGCACTCTGGGGCGCGGCGCTCATCGCCTTCGGGACGGTGGCGTTCGCGATAATCTGGTGGCAGCGTCAGTAATCCACGTTCGGAGTCGCCGTCACCGACGTCGAAGCTGCGAGATACCGTGGGTTCCCGGCCGGCGGTGTAGTGAGAGTCCGTCCAGTTTTCGGATCGTAAACTCCCCGAGAACGTTCACCTCGCAGCCCGCTTCGAGGTGACCGCCGACCGTCCGCTCGCCGTCGAACGCGGTCACGTGCAGGTGCGGTTCGCCGTCGGCGACGACGCCGCCGACGTTCGTCACCTCCCAGGAGCCGTTGAGTTCGAGGTCGACGTTCCGGTCGGCCTTCTCCTCCGGGAGGTCGGCTCGATTCACGTAGTGGATGTTCAGGTTACTGAACGTGCCGATTCCGGAGACGACGACGCCCGTGTCGACGTCGTGTTCCTCACACGCTTCCGTGAGCGATTCGAGCGCGAGGTCGCCGCGGTCGAGACGGACGATTACGTGTCCGTCGTCTGATTCGAATGTTTCCATCGGTTCGACGTACTGCTGGTGTGCCGGCGAGGCAGATAAAGCTTCGTCCGCCGTCGACGGGAGTTCGAGTGAGCCTCTCACCGGGTCGCGGTGAATCCGGGCGATTCACCGCGCGGTGACCGGAGTTGTTAACCCCACCTCCGACGAGGCTTCGCTATGTCCAGTCGACTGTCTGAAACCGTCGCCGTCGTGACGGGTGGCGGCAACGGAATCGGTGCCGCAACGTGTCTCCGACTCGCCGAAGCGGGTGCGTCGGTCGTCGTCGTAGACCGAGACGAGACTGCCGCCGAGACGACCGCCGCCGACGTCGAAGCGGCAACCGGTCGGGAAACGCTCGTCGTGACGGCCGACGTCGGCGACGAGTCGCAGGTCGCCGCGATGGCCGCGCGAGTTCGTGACCGGTTCGACCGCGTGGGCGTGCTCGTGAACAACGCCGCCGTCCGCGTCGACCCGCGACCGGTGACCGAAGCCGACGAGGAGAGTTGGGACCGCATTCTCGCGGTCAATCTAAAGGGCGTCGCGTTCTGCACGAAGCATCTCGTTCCCCTGATGACGGCGGGCGGGTCGGTCGTCAACGTCGCCTCGAACGGTGCTACTGTCGCGCGACCGAACTGGTCACAGTACGACGCGACGAAGGGCGCTGTGGTCTCCATAACGAAGGACATGGCCTGCGACCACGCCGCCGCCGGTATCCGAGTGAACGCCGTCTCGCCGGGGTGGGTCATCACGGAGTACCACCTGCCGGACGACGCCGAGGAGGCGAGGCGGTTCTTCGACGAGAAGACCTCGCCGCATCCCGACGGTCCGGGGGTTCTCAAGCGTGCGGCCGCGCCCCGCGAGGTCGCGGACGCCATCTGCTTTCTCGCGTCCGATGAGGCTTCGTTCGTCACCGCGGCGAACGTTCCGGTCGACGGCGGCGTCGCGGCGGTCGGAAAAGGGTTGTCGTGGGAGTCGTTCGCCGTCGGGCGAGAAGACGACCGAGCGACGACGGCTGAACGACCACGACCGAGCGATAACGGCTGAACGACCGCGACTGAGCGGACGCGCTCTCCGACTCAGTCGACCCGGTGTTCCTCGATGTAGTCCCAGTCGAATGAGTAGCCGAGGCCGGGCGACTGCGGAACGGGGACGCAGCCGTCGTCGTCCAGCGGGTCGACCGGGTTGGACAGCCACGGCGTCGCGCCGTCGTAGTCGTAGTTCGGGTGCAGGAGGCCTCGCTCGTAGTACTCGCCGGGCGTCGCCATCGCGCCGAGCAGGTGGAGGTTCGGCGCGTTGCCGCCGTGGACCTCGCACGCGACGTTGAACGACTGGCAGAGGTGGACCGTCTTGAGCGCCGGCGTGAGTCCACCGACGTCTCCGACGCCGACGCGACTGATGTCGGACGCGCCGCGTTTGAGCCACTCCGCCCGCGTGTACATCTGGCCCGCTGCCGTCTCCGGACCGACGATCGACACGTCGACTTCGTTCGTCAGCCACTCGTACGAGGAGATCGAGTGCTCGTCCATCGGCTCTTCGAACCACTTGAAGTCGAGGTCCGAGAGCGCCTGTCCGATCCGCTTCGCCTCGGTACGACTGTAGTAGTGATGGGAGTCGAGCATCAGGTCGACATCGGGGCCAACCTCCGCTCGGACGGTGCGGCACGCCTCGATAACTCGTTCGGGGTCGGCGTCGTACGGCGGCATCCACGTGTGGAGCTTGATCGCGCGGTACCCCTCGTCGAGCAGGTCGCTCGCGAACTCGGCGTACGCCTCCGGCGTCCCGAGTCCGTCGGGGTCGTCGTCGCCGACCATCGTACTCCCGTAGGCCGGTATCTTCTCTCTGTGTCCGCCCAGCAGTCGGTAGACGGGCACGCCGAACTCCTTGCCGGCGACGTCCCAGAGCGCACTGTCAATGCGCGAGACGTTCGAGTCGCTGAACGTCCCCTTATGCAGGCGTTGCGAGCGGTTGAGCTGCTGCCAGATCTGCTCGCGTTCGAGCGGGTCCGTTCCCGTGAGATACCTCGCAGCGAGGTCGTTCGCTCGGACGTCGCCGCCCGTGCAGTAGCCGTCCGGGCCGCCGTCGACGACGACGCGCGTGATACTCCCCGTCTTCTCGTAGGGGTCGCCTGGGTGAGAGTGACCTTTCTCGTCGCGGACTTTCGTCGACCGATACGTGAACCGAATCGTCTCGATATCGCTGATCTCCATCGCGGATTATCGTCTCTCACGACGGATTCGAGCCTCTTAGTTGAATCGGTGGTCAAAAACGGTGCAAGATCGCCTCCGAGAGGTCGAACGACGCGACGACCCAGTCAGTCGTTCTCGTCCGTAATCGGTCCGCTCTGCCAGTACTCGTGGTCGTCGAGTGCCCGGAAACACGACGCGCGGTGCGTCTCCACGTCGGAGGCGTCGTACGCCTCGGGGGCGGTCGTGCGGCAGACCTCGCGCGCGTCGGGGCAGCGCGTGTGGTAGTGACAGCCGCTCGGCGGGTTCGTCGGGTCCGGGATGTCTATCTTCCGGATGGGCGAATCCTCGACGGTCGCTTCCTCCTCGTCGACGGTGAGTTCGGGCGTCGCCCACCGCAGCGCCTGCGTGTACGGGTGCTGCGGGTCGTTGATTATCTGCTCCGGCGGTCCGATCTCGACGAGTTCGCCGAGGTAGACGACGCCGATTCGACCACCCGTCTTCTCGGCGATGTACCGCGCGTTCGCGAGGTCGTGGGAGATGAACAGGTAGGACGTGTCGAACACGTCCTGAAGCTGTATCATCAGGTCCATCATCTCGACGCGCAGCGAGACGTCGAGCGCGCTCACCGGTTCGTCGGCGAGGATGAGATCCGGGTTCATCAGCATCGCTCGGATGATGGCGACGCGCTGCTGTTCGCCACCGCTGAGTTGGTGGGGATACCGCTCGAAGTAGTCCTCGGCGGGCGCCATCCCGACGTGTTCGAGCAGTCCGAGGATGCGCTGCTTCCGGTCGTTCCCGTCGAGTTCGGGGTTCCAACGCTTCAGCGGTTCCTCCAAGGAGGCTTTCACCCGCCGGTTGGGGTTCAGCGAACTACCGGGGTCCTGGTGGACGATCTGGAGCGAGCGGCGAACCTCGCCCCAGCCCATATCGGGGTCGTTGCCGTCGTGGACGTCCCAGATGTCGTGGCCGCGGTACTCGATGGAGCCGCCGGTCGGCTTCTGGAGTCCGACCGCCGTCTTGCCGAGCGTCGTCTTGCCGCAACCGGACTCGCCGACGAGGACGATCGCGTCTTTCTCGTATACGTCGAGCGAGATACCGTCGACGGCTTTGACCGCCGGCGGATCCGAGAAGAAGTCGAAGAACCCCTTCTCTTTCTGGAAGTGGACTTCGACGTCGTTCAGCGAGACGAGCGGGTCGCCGCCTCGCTCTTGCGTCGCGGCGGTCGTCCGGACGGAGCTCTCGTCGAAGCTATCGAGCGACGACGCGGCCGCGCCCATCGGGATCTCGTCGGCCGACTCCTCCCAGTGGTGGCAGTGGACGTGGTGGCTCGAGTCGACTCGATACGCCCCAGGGTCCTGAGTGACGCAGGTGTCGTCGGCGAGCGGACAACGGGGGTGGAACGAACATCCCGTCGGCACGTTCACGGGGTCGGGTGCGCTCCCCTCGACCGGCCGCATCTCGTCGATGGGCGACTCGAGGTTCGGCGTCGACTTCAGCAGCAGTCGCGTGTACGGGTGCGCCGGGGCTTCGAGCATCTCGGCGGTCGGGCCGAGTTCGGCGAGTTCGAAGGCGTACATCACGCCGATGCGGTCGACCAGATCCGCGATGAGCGGGAGGTCGTGCGTGATGAACACGATGGTCAGGTCGTACTGCTGCTGGATGTTCTGTAGCAGCGAGATGATAGAGCGCTGCATCAGCAGGTCGAGCGCGGCGGTCGGCTCGTCCATGACGAGCACCTCCGGTTCGAGGACGAGGCTGAGCGCGATGAGCGCCCGTTGCTTCATCCCGCCGGAGAGTTCGTGCGGGTACGAGTCGAGCACGCGTTCGGGATCGAGATACAGGTCCGAGAGCAACTGCTCGGCGCGCTCCATCCCCTCGTCGACGTTGTAGTCGTGGGCGGTCAGCGTTTCGACGAAGTGCGTCCTGATGTTGCGGACGGGGTTGAACGAACTCATCGCCCCCTGGAACACCATCGAGATCTGCTCCCAGCGGAGCTCCTTGAGTTCGCCCTTGTCGAGGCCGAGCACGTCGACCGGTTCGCCGCTCTCGGGGTAGTAGGTGATATCGCCCGAGAGGACGCCCGGGTCGACGATCGCGTCGAGAAACGCGGAGGCGAGCATCGATTTGCCCGACCCGCTCTCGCCGACGATGCCGAGGATTTCGTCCCGTCGGACGTCGAGGTCGACTTTGTTGAGGACGCGCGAGTCGCCTCGTTCCATGTCGAAGGAGACGGACGCGTTTCGCATCTCGAGTATCGTTTCGCTCTTCGGGACCCCGTAGGCGGAGTCGGTCTGTGAAATCGTCATGGTGTCAGAGTCCTCCAATCGTGTTAGTGGGATTCTCGTCGTTGTCGATGTTTTCGGCAGCGTCGGCGCTCATCTTCTCGTGGCGCGCTCTGACCCGGGGGTTGAACACCCGGTCGAGCGACTGCCCGAGGAGGATGAGTCCAATGGAGATGAAGATGATCGCGCCCATCGGCACGAGGAACCAGTGGAGCGCCTCCGGCCGGTAGTGGGCGCCGCCGTTGTACGCGAGGTTGAGCGTGACGCCCCAGTTGAGGTCCTCGAACGGGAGGATACCGAGGTAGTACAGCGCGGCGGCCTCGAAGATGACCCGTCGTCCGGCGTTCGTGAGGTTGATCACGACGAACGGCATCAGGTGCGGGACGATATCCTTGAACACGATCTTTCTCGTCGGAATCCCCATCGATCGGGCGGCCTCGACGAACGACTCCTGCCGGAGCGTCAGTACCTGCGACCGAATCGCCCGCGCGAGACCGCCCCAGGAGGCGACGCAGAGTAGTATACCGACCAGGTACGGGTTGCCGCCGATGGGAAGCAGCAGCGCGAGGACCATCACGAGCGGGAAGCCCGGGATGTTGATGAAGATGTCGGTGATCGAACTCAGCACGGAGTCGGTGGTTCCGCCTTTGTACCCTGCTATGGCGCCGATGGTCGTCCCGGCGACCACGGTGAACACCGCGCCGGCGGCGATCATCTTGAGCATCCCCTGCGTGGCGTGAACCATCTGCGAGAACAGGTCGCGACCCATATCGTCGGTCCCCAACGGGTACTCCATCGTCTCGAACGGCTGTGCGAGCGCCGGTCCCTCCGCGACGGTTGTCGGCTCGATGATCCAGGTCCCGACCGTGCCCATCAGGATGTAGAGCAGGATGATAGAGAAGCCGATACGCGCGCGCCAGTCGCGCCAGACGATCGAGACCGGCGCGTAGATGTACGCGTCGTACAGCTTCCGGTACCGGTCCTGTCGCGTCTCCTCGTACTCGGAGACGACGTCGAACGGCGTGGTAACGTTACCACCGTCGGTCAGCGCGTCTCGGTCTCTCGACCGGCTCCCGTCGGCTGCCGGTCGGTCTGTCTCGGTTCGGTCGTCTCTGTCGTCTCTCTCTGTGTGCTCGCTCATCGGTCGACCCCCGAGTGAGGGCTCTGAAAGTCGTTCGGTTCAGTACGATTCATCGTTCTGTCCTCCTGCTCTGGGGTCGATGTACCCGTACGTCAGATCGGCGATCAGCAGCGCGATGACGACTGCGACCGTGATGAGCACGAACCCGCCCATCATGAGCGGGTAGTCGCGCTGGTTGATCGCAGAGTAGAGGTAGTAGCCGAGGCCTCGGTACTGAAACACCTGCTCGAGAACCACGGACCCGCCGAACATCTCTCCGATGCTTATCAACAGCGTGGTGTACATCGGAAGGACGGCGTTCCGCGCGACGTACTGGGTGGAGATCGTCGCGTCCGACAGTCCCCGGAGACGGGCGACGCGGAGGTAGTCCGAGCCGAGAACGCGGATGCTGTTCCCACGCATTCCCAGCGAGGCGATGCCGGAGGCGACCAGCATGGACGCGACCGGCAACGTGGCGTGGTAGGCGATCCCCTTGATGTACGGCCAGTTGAACCCGGGCGGGATGCCGGTCGGCTGACGACCGCCCGTCGGGAAATACCCGCCGCGGTACGAGAGGAAGATCAACAGCAGAATCGCCAGCACGTAGAACGGGATCGAACCCATCAGGATCGCCCACGACGTGATGCCGACGTCCAGTTTTCCGCCCTCCCAGTACGCCATCAGCGCACCGACCGAGATACCGATGAAGAAGCTGATGAACAGCGACCAACTCAGCACGAACAGGGTCCAGGGCATCGCCTGTGCGAGCACCTCGGTCACGGGCGCAGCGTAGTACGTCGACTGCCCGAGGTCGCCCTGCAGCATACTTCCCATGTAGTCGATGTAAGCCAGCGGAATCGGCTTGTCGGGATCGATCGTCATCCGGAGTTCGACGAGTTGGCGAGCGCGAACCGGGTCGACCCCCTGTGACTCGAGCTGCCGCACCATCGCGCCCATTGGGTTTCCGGGCATGAGGCGGATCAGAACGAACGAAAGCGTCGTCACCGCCCATACGGTAAATCCTGTTTGCGCTAATCGTCTTACGCGCCAGTCTACTCGTGCCATGATATAGATACGCAAATCGCTTCGAGCACATCCTTAATCAAAGTACCTCATAATTCCGTACGATTATGTATCGTAAATTGATGAACGAAGCGACGGTCAGATTCCCGTGGTCGGAGCGGGAAAAGGCCGCGACCGGACGAGAGGCGGAGTCACTCGAACGGATCCCAGCCGGTGTAGAGTATCACGACGCCCGCCAGTAGTGTGAGCCCGATCGGGACGAGCGTGATCAGCGCGGTGACGTAGGAACCGGACCCCGGTTCGAGGTAGAGAAACGAGAAGCCGAGCAAGAGCAAAAAGAGGAGGTCCACACCGATGATCGTTCTCGACGCTGACTGGAGCAGTCCCATACGATGGGATTCCATTAGTCCCTAATAAACGTTTAGTTCCCTCGGAGAAATCGACGCCCGGAACGTCCCTTCGCGATCGGCGACGTCGGGTCGAGGCTATCGCGTCTCGCGGCTCACGGCTCACGTCGCGAATCACCGTCGACGGTCGTCGGCCGGTACAGTAGCAGCCACCGACGCCGCAATCAGTCGCCCACGTACCGGATCGTCCCGTCGGCCATCTTCGGGGCGATGTAGAGAGCGTCGTCGACGCCGTTGACGATGGCGTCTCTCGCCTCCAGTTCCCAGTTGGACCCGTCGTAGGCGCCGGCGTCCGGCTGGTACAGCATCTCCGCTTCGGGGAGCGTCTGGTTCCACCACCACATCAGTTCCTTGTGGTACTGGTCTTCGCCGGTCGTCATCCACTTGTTGATGTGTTCGCTGATGTTGATCTCCTTCGTCCCGCTCGACCCCTCGGGATCGCCGATCGGCATCGGGATCTCCGCGTCCGGGTTGAAGTGGGTGATCGACTGGACCCAGTCGGGAACCAGGTCGAGCGCCCAGAGCGCGGTCACGCCGTTGGCCGACGACCCGTCCTCCATGATGTCGTACTCGCCGTTCATCCGACGCTCGTCGAACGTCGCGTCGTCGACCTGTTGCTGTTCGACGTCGATGCCGAACTCCGTGAGGTTCCGCTTGAGCACCTGGATGTCCTGGCGCTCGGTCCCGTTCATGATTTTGAGCGTGAAGCGCTCGCCGTCGGGGTCCATCCACTCGCCGTTGTTGTTCTGCTCGTAGCCGTCTTGCTCGAGCAGCTCCGTAGCGCGTTCGGTGTCGTTCTGTCCGTACAGGGTGAAATCCTCGATCCAGTCGGTGGCCGGGTGCGAGCCCTCCTCCAGCACCTTGCCGGGAACTCTGCACGGTGCCCACTCGAAGAGGCGGTTCTCCCCTTGGAGGAGTGAGCTGACCTGCTGACGGTCGAAGACGTGGCAGATCGCCTTCCGCACGTTCACGCTGTTGACGGGGGAGTCGTACCCCTCGACCTCGTGGCCGCAGTTGAACGCGAAGAGCTTGTTCTGCGAGCGACCCTCCCGGAACAGCGTGTGCCCCTCCGGGAGCTGGTTCTGGAGGTCCTGTTGGACGGGGAAGCCGCTGTGCGCGGCGTCGACCTGTCCCGTCGAGTACGGCTGCGTCGGTTCGTCGTCGGAGAACGACCTGAGCGTGAACTCGTCGAAGTTGATGTTGTCCGCGTTCGGGTGGTCCTCGTACTTCTCCATCACGATGACGTCGTCGCCGACCTCCGAGATCTGGAACGGGCCGGTACCGATGGGATCGTCGGTGATGAGTGGGTACTCTGCCGTGGTGATCTCTTCGATGACCGCCTCCTTCTCGGAACCCTCCGTGTTCTGAAGCTGTTCGAGCCAGTCGCTCCAGCGGTCGTCGTCGTGTTTCGTGAAGACGCCGCGGCTGAAGTCGTCGTGGTACGCACCGATCGAGTTCTGGACGGCGAAGATCTCGTCCAAGGGGTCGTGTAACGACACACGAAGCGTCTGGTCGTCGACGGTCTCGACGCCCTTGATGACTTGGTGGGGCCGTTCGTCGTCTTCGACGCCGGCCTTGAGAATCTCCAGTTCGATCTGGTACTGCGTGACCCAGTCCTGCGCGACGAACTGGTCGCCGTTGTGCCACGTCCAATCCTCGCTGATGGTCGCTTCGAGCGTCGTATCGTCGGCCATCTCCCACGACTCGGCCATCAGCGGATAGGCCTCGTTCTGGGTCGGACTGTAGACGGCGAGGCGGTCGAAGATACACGCGCCGGGGTGCCAGCAGCCGCTCTGCGAGGGGTTCCACGGGTTGAAGTGTCGTTCCGAAGGCGTCGTCCCGCTCGTCAGCGGGTCGAAAACCCGGAACTGACCGGACGAACCGGAGCCTCCTCCGCCCCCGCTGCCGCCGGCGGCGTTGCTACCGTTGCCGCCGCTACCGTTGCCGCCGCCGGGCTCTGGGGCCTCCCCTGATCCCCCACAGCCGGCGAGCGCTGTCACACCCCCGATTGCGCCAGCCTTGATGAAGTTTCGTCTCGAACACAGGTCTCTTCGCCAGTTGTTAGTATCTGGCATGGTACTACAATATGAACTCCCCTATATATATCTATTCATCACGTGTGAATCACTACCGAGAAGGCGAATACGGGGGGCGTCGAGAGAACGCGGATACGAGGGGAGACGAACTCAGCGCGGGACGTCTGCGAGAAACGGATACAGCTCCGCGAGTCGCACGCGCTCGTTTCGTCTGCCCGATTCGTACGCGGCCATCGTGACGACGGTCGCCCAGAACGCGTCGCGCGCCGTCGACGGTGGCTCCTCGCCCTTTCGTACGGACTCGACGAACGCGCCGGCCTTGCTCCCTCTGCCTTTCGGATACGGGACGTGTTCGGTTCCGTCGGTGTCGATCCTGTAGGAGGTCCGCTCGTCCCACTCGCGGCCCTCGAAGTAGATCGCGCCCTCGTCGTCCCAGATGTGGATGTGTTCACGCGTACGCGGGACGATGCCGGTGTCGGCGATGTTGGCGACGGCGCCGTTCTCGAACTCGACGATGAGCGACGACTGCTTGTCGAACAGTTGCTCGTCGTCGTGGAACTCCACGTGGGCGGTCACGTGCGTCGGCGTCAGTCCCGTCGTCCAGAGGATGGCGTCGATGACGTGCGTCCCGACGTTCAGCAGGTGTCCCCCGCCGCTCAGGTCGGGGTCCATCCGCCAGTCGGTCATCTCCTCGTAGTACTCCCTCCAGTCGTGCGTTATCTCGCCGGTGATGAACGTGGGTTCGAGCTCGCCGAGCGCCCAGCGTTCGCGACCGACGACGAACGCCGGATTGAGGTGACGCTGGTAGCCCAGCATCACGACCCGGTCGCTCGCCTCGGCGCGGACGAGGAGGTCGTGTGCGTCCTCGACGGTCGTCGCCAGCGGTTTCTCACAGAGGACGTGCAGGTCGCGGTCGAGCGCGGTCGTCGCCTGGTCGTAGTGCAGCCCGTTCGGCGTCGCGATGGCGACGGCGTCCAGCGACTCCTCGGCCACCATCGTCTCGTACTCCCGGTACTGGGCGCGTCGCGGAATATCGAACTCGCGGCCGGCCGAAGCCAGCCCCTCCGGGTCGATGTCGGCGATGGCGACGAGTTCGGCGTCGGACAGCGAGTCGAACTCGCGCCCGAGACGGACACCCAGACTCCCGAGGCCCGCGAGGCCCACACGAAGTCGACGGTCGGATTGCGGTTCTTCAGACATTGCGAGTGGTCTCTGATTCCCCGAAAAGGGTATAATTGTTTTCATTGTTCACCTGTGACCCGACCACACGGAACGTCTCCCGCGTGTTCCAAGCCGTCGCGTTCCCGGTAGGGGAACGAAAGGAGAGGACACGAGGACGCAGAATAACAAACGTAGTTTTGTTACCACTATAGGAACGGTCTGCGAAGCGACGGTGGCGAACTGTACAGAGAGAACACGCACGACCACACGAGTACCACTCGAACGGACGTTCTGCTTTCGGTCTCCGACGGTTCGGGGGTTGCTGTTCTCGATGGCCGAACTCCTCACCTCGACTCGGCCGCCGCCGAACGTGTGGTTCGGACTGCCGAACCCGCTCGATGGGAACCTATCGCGGAGTTCGGCGAATACTTCGGCGTTTCCCGTCAGTTCGGCGGACGATCTCCTGCAGATGTGTTCCGCAGAAGGGAACGAAGGGAGACTCGAGAGGACGGTCGTCCGAACTGTCGATACAGAACCGAAGCGACACTTGTCGAGTTCGAGGAGAAGGAGAGAAACAGATGGGAGAGGTGTGCTGACTCGACCGTCAGGACTGTTCGAGCGTTACGTCGGCGGACTCGTCGATGTCGACGTGCGCTTCGAACTCACCGTGATTTCCGCAAAGCGACACTCGTTCGGTCTCTGAACCGCTCGCGCGCAAAAACGCCTGCGTCGGCGAGGAGGCGGCACAGCCTCGGATTCGGGTCTCCCCGACGTCGGAGACGGTGACGGCCGGCGACGGCGCGTCACCGCGGAACCGCAGGCCGTCGATGGAGACCGAGTCGACCTCCTCGAACGCGAGTCCGGGACTCTCCGGCGTCCGAATCTCCACGTCGGTGAACGTCACGTCGGCCAGCGATTTGGCGAAGAACGTGTGGGAGGCCTCGTAGTTGTCGGCCATCGCCGGTCTGTGGTCCGTGGCGTCGAGCGGCCGGGTCGCGTCGATGCGGACGTCGGAGAACGAGATCCCCTCGAAGGGCTGTTCGGGGAGTCCCGCGAGGAACCCCGCGTACGACACCTCCCGGGCGGTGACGTTGTGGAAGTGGACGTTCCGCACCAGCGGCGTCCCGTCGTCGACCGGAAGCGGGTCGCTGTCGATGTCGGTGAAGTAGTAGCCGTTGATGACGAACGGACAGGCGACGCGCCGCATCACGATGGTGTCGAAGCACAAGTCCTCGACGACGCCGCCGCGGTCCCGCTGGGTTTTGATTCGGACGCCGCGATCGGTGTCCGTGAAGGTGCAGTTGGTGACGGTGACGTCTCTGACGTCGCCCGACATCTCGCTCCCGATGACGACGCCGCCGTGACCGGCTTCGACCGTGCAGTTGGTGACCGTAATCTGCGCCGCGGGTCGTCCGACCTCGCGCCCCTCCGCGTTCTTGCCGGATTTGATGCAGATGGCGTCGTCACCCGCGTTGATGTACGTATCGCTGACCCTGACGAACCGGGACGAGTCGATATCGATACCGTCGCCGTTCGGCGCGTCGGCGGGGTTCTCGACGTTCACGTCGTGGAGCGTGACGTTCTCGGAGTAGACGACGTGTGTGTTCCAGAACGGGGAGTTCCGGAGCGTGACCCCGGAGACGGTGACGTTCTCCGACCCGGAGATCTGAAACAGCGGGGGTCGAAGCGTGAAACTGCTCACGTCGTCGCTCTTGCCGTTTCGGTCGTCGAACTCGGCGAGTCGCTCCCGGAGTCCTTCGGGGTACTCCGACTCCGGCATGTGGTAAAAGTCCCACCAGTAGTCGCCGTTTCCGTCGATGGTACCGCGACCGGTAACGGCGACGTTCTCCGCGTCCGCGACCCAGAGACACGGGTGGAACCCGACCTGGTCCCATCCCTCCCAGCGACTCTCGACGGAGGGGAACGCGGCGAAGTCCCGTTCGAACTGGAGCGTCGCCCCCGCGTCGAGGTGGAGTGTCGTGTCGTCGCCGACGCGAAGCGGTTCGGTGCGGTACTCGCCGGGCGGGACGTGTACCGTCCCCCCGGTTTCGGCGCACTCGTCGAGTGCGCGCTGAATCGGCTCGGTGTCGAGTTCGTCGCCGTCGCCGACGGCGCCGCGCTCGCGAACGTCGTACTGGGCCGTCCCTGGTAGTGACATCAGTCGTTACTTTCGGAGTGCGCGTATAAACGTTGCGTCGATACGGCGAGGTCGACGCATCGGACGGTGGTTTCTCGCGGTTCTCGTCGACTGTTCGGTATCGAGTCGGTTACTCCTCGACCTCCCGGGACCGATCTCGAAGCCAGGCGCCCGTCCCGCTCTGGGGGATGTCCAGCGTGCGGGTGTTCACGGGGAGCTCGGGGTAGCCGCCGACCTCCTCCTGGCTGTCGATGTACGACCCGTCTCCGTTCCGCACCGCCTCGACGATTCGCTCGTCGGTCGGCGTTCGGTCGGCGGGTCGCGCGCCGACGTTGCGGAAGTTGTGCTCGCGGACCTCGTCGGCCGGGAGCGCCTCCAGTCCGTCGGGCCACAGCGGCCGCGAGTCGAGTTCGGTGATTCCCTCGCCGACCATCGAAACGTCCGCGTCCCAGTTCAGGACGTTGTCGTCGAGATACGCCTCGCCGTCGCCGAAGACGTTCGGCTGGTCGCTGATGGGCCACTCGAAGACGTTACCCTCGATGCTCGCCTGCGTGTCGGGGTCCATCCAGACGCCGTCCTTGTAGTGGTGGACCACGTTGTTGACGACGACGGACCGAGTCCCCTCTTTCAGCCGCGGGTTGCGGTCGAGGGTGTGCGCCCAGACGTTGCCGGCGAGCGTGACGTTCTCGGCGTTGTTGCCGATGAGCGAGCCGTAGCCGTGCGAACCCTTCGAGTGCGAGGAGTCCTGCAGCGCCTCCGCGATGAGGCAGTTCGACACGGTCGTGTCGCTGGTGTCGTAGCCGACCGAGATGTTCTCGTCGACGCCCCACGTCGCCGTACAGTGGTCGATGACATTGTTCTCGGTGCCGTCCTCCGTGAAGATGCAGTCGGGCTCCCAGTCGCTCTCGTTGCCGGCGTCGCCCGGCCGGACGCGGATGTGCTGGATGACGTTGTCGTTCGAGTCGAGCCAGATGCTCCCGCGGACGAGCGTGATCCCGGGGGAGGGAGCCGTCTGACCGGCGATGTACAGCTTGTCGTTCGTCACCGTGAGCTGCTGTTCCTCCAGGTCGATGCTCCCGCTCGTCTCGAACACGACCAGCCGCTCGCCGTCGACGTTGAGCGCGGCCTCCAACTGCCGCGTCGTCGGCTCGGTGATCTTGATGACCGGAGTGTCGTTGTCGAGCCACGGCGCGGGGTCGGCGAACCCGTCGCCGAGGTCGAACTGCGAGGCGCTCCGCGGGCCGTTCTCGCCGCCGCGGCCGTTCGCGCGACTCGGCGTCCCGAACGCCACCGTCGACCCGGTCGTCGAGTCGCCGTCGCTCATCTCCGCAACCGCGCGCACCTCGTAGTAGCGTCGGCTCGTGAGGTCGTCGAGTTCCGCGCTGAACGTCCCAGTCGACGAGAGCGTCGTCGAACTCGTCGCCTGCCACGACTCCGTCGGCACCTTTCGGTACTCGAAGTAACACTCGGCCGACTCCGCGCCGCCGATGTCGGTGAGGTCACCGTTGAGTGTCGCCGACGTCGCCTCCACGTTCGTCGCCGACTCCGTCGAGACGAACGGGACGCCCTCCTCGACGGAGACGCTCCCCGCGACCTGTACGTCACCGATGTCGCGGTTGGTGTCCGGCGAGAGTCCCGAGAGATCGCGGAGCTCCGCGGTACAGAGCGTCCCCTCGACGTGACTCGTGACCGGGAGTCCGACGTACGTGTCCGAGCCGAGTTCGACGTTGTCGGCGGTGAGCTGTGCGATACGGGTCCAGTCGCTCCCGTCGGTGGAGCCGTAGGCTTCGATCGTGTCCCCGGAACGAGTGAGGCGGAGCCAGTCGGCCTCGATGCTCCCGTCGCTCACCTCGCTCTCGTCCTCGCCGCCAGAGGTCGTGCTCAGCGTGTCGGCGCCGGCCTCCGGCCGCCACTGCAGCGACGCCTCGCCGCTGGGTAGCCGCCGAAGCATGACGTTCTTCGCATCCGGCTCGAGCGACTCTCGAACCATGATGCCCGTCTTCGCGTTGGCCTCGGTTCGTTCGAGCGCCGTGTTCCGAACGACGACGTCGAAGTCGCCGCTTCGCGACTCGTAGAAGTAGTGGAAGGCGTCCTCTGTACTCCAGATGTCCGCGCCCGCGCCTCGAATCGTGATGATAGTCGCCGCCGCCGCCGTACCGCTCGTGAGCGGTAACAGCGCGGCTCCGATACTCCCTGCACCAACTGCTCGCATGAACGTTCTCCTATTAGGTGTCATTGCTGTACACCGAACGTACAGTAATTATAATGAGACAAAAATATTATGGCTACATATATGACATTAGTACATACTCGGATTGTACTCAGAACTGGCGTTCCCCGAACGGGACTGCTACTCCTACTCTTCTTGGGCGTCCACCACGGCCACACCCGCCAGATTCACGATGTCCTTGACTTCGTCGCCGCGCTGGAGCACGTGGACGGGTTTATCCATGCCGACGAGCATCGGGCCGATGGTCTCCGCGCCGCCGAGGCGCTGCAGCAGTTTGTAGCCGATGTTGCCTGCTTCGAGGTTCGGGAAGATGAGCACGTTCGCCGGTTCGGCGAGCGTCGAGAACTCGTAGGTTCCGTCGAGGATCTCCTCGACGACGGCCGTGTCGGCCTGCATCTCGCCGTCGACGGGGAAGTCGACGGCGGGGTCTCGCCGAAGCGCTCGTGCGGCCTCGCGCGGCTTTCTGGTGCCCTCGTTGTCGACGCTGCCGAAGTTCGAGTACGACAGCATCGCCACTCGCGGTTCGACGTTGAACCGGCGTGCGAGGTCGGCAGTATGGCGGGCAATCTCGGCCAGCACGTCGGCCGTCGGGTCCTGATTGACCGTCGCGTCCGCGCAGAACACCACCCGGTCCGGGAACGCCAGGAGGTAGACGCCGGCAGCGTAGTTCGCCCCCTCGCGGGTCCCGATGACCTGTAGCGGTGCACGAAGCGCCGGGCCGTAGTGGTGGGTGAGTCCGGTGAGCATCGCGTCCGCGTCCCCGGCGTCGACCATCACGCTCGCGAGGTAGTTCGGGTCCGTCCGGACGAGCGACGCCGCCTCGCGCCGCGTGACACCCTTCCGGCGACGGCGCCGGTAGAGTCGCTCGGCGTACGATTCGAGCACGTCCACAGACGGGTCGACGATGCGAGGCTCGAAGTCGAGGCCCCGCTCGGCGACCACCGACTCGATCCGCTCGCTGTCGCCGACCAAAAGCGGTTCCGCGATTCCGTCCGTCTCCATCCGGGCGGCCGCTCGAATCGTCTTCTCGTCGTCGCCCTCCGCGAGCACGACTCGTTTGGGGTCGCTCTGCGCCTTGTTGAGCACGACGCGCATCATCTCGAGCGACTTCCCGACCCGCCCTTCGAGGTACTCCCGGTAGCTGTCCAGTTCGACACGGTCGCGGGCGACGCCGCTCTCCATGGCCGCCTTCGCGACGGCCGACGACACCTCGAACAGCACGCGGGTGTCCAGCGGTTTCGGAATGAGGTACTCCGGGCCGAACTGCAGCGTCTGGTCGCCGTACGCCTTCACGACGGCGTCGGGGACGTCTTCGCGCGCGAGGTCGGCGAGCGCCTCCGCGGCGGCGACTTTCATCGCCTCGTTTATCTCGGTCGCGCGAACGTCGAGCGCTCCGCGGAAGATGAACGGGAAGCCGAGCACGTTGTTCACCTGATTCGGGTAGTCAGAGCGCCCCGTCGCCATGACGACGGTGTCGTCGCGGGCGTTTTTGGCCTCCTCGTAGCCGATTTCGGGGTCGGGGTTCGCCATCGCGAAGATGATGGGGTCGTCGGCCATCGACCGCACCATTTCCGGCGAGACGATGCCGCCGGCGGAGAGGCCGACGAGCACGTCCGCGCCATCTATCGCGTCTTCGAGTCCGCCCGGCGGAACGTCGCGCACGAACTCGCGGTGGTGATCGTCGAGCGCTCCCTTCGCCTCGCGTTCGGTCGTGAGGATACCGTCGATATCGCACATGACGATGTTCTCCGCGCGAACGCCGAGCGAGCGGTAGAATCGGGCGGTCGCCGTCGCCGCGGCCCCGGCGCCGGCGAACGCGACGCGGATGGATTCCGGCTCCTTGCCGACGATATCGAGCGCGTTGAGCAGCGCGGCCCCGGAGATGATGGCCGTCCCGTGCTGGTCGTCGTGGAAGACTGGAATCGACATCTCCTCGCGGAGTCGCTGTTCTATCTCGAAACACTCCGGCGCGCTGATGTCTTCGAGGTTGACGCCGCCGAACGTCGGTTCCATCGCACTAACGGTTCGAACGAACTCGTCGGGGTCGTCGACGTCGAGTTCGACGTCGAACACGTCGATGTCGGCGAAGCGCTTGAACAGCACGCCTTTGCCCTCCATCACCGGTTTCGACGCCTGTCCGCCGATATCACCGAGACCGAGCACCGCGCTGCCGTTCGAGACGACGCCGACGAGGTTGCCTTTGGCGGTGTACTCGTAGGCTCGGTCGGCGTCGTCGGCGATGTCCAGACACGGCGCGGCGACGCCCGGCGAGTACGCCAGACTCAGGTCTCGTTGCGTGCTCGTCGATTTCGTCGTCGAGATCTCGATCTTTCCCGGCGGTTCCTCCCGGTGGTACGCCCGTGCGTCATCTTCGAGAGACATACTCGAATCCTGTTTCCTCGGCACATAAAGGTAGGCGGCCGCCGAACCGATCGCCGACGCATCGAGGCGACCCGAAAGACCAAGCCGACTGACGGGAGATAGCCCCACATGCCAGGGCTGGTAGCGGAGAGAGTCGTCGACGCGGTCCGGACGCACGCGGAGACCGTTCTCGAGTACGGACGAGACCGATACGGGAGCGAACGGACGCCCCTTTTGGCGGACGCGATACACCCGAGCGAGAAAACGGCGCTCGCCTACGACGCTCGCGACGTCGGCGACGGACGGCGTCTCTCGAACTTCGCCGTCCAGCAGGAGTTCCTCCGGACGCTCGTCGCGCTCACGGCGCTGACCGGGGAGGCCGAGTTTCGCGACGAGGCCGAGCGAATCGCGTCGTGGGTCACGACGAATCTGATCGACTCGGCCGGTCTTTTCTACTGGGGCGGACACACCGCCTACGACCTCGACGCCGACGAACTCGTCTTCCACAAGGGGAAGCACGAACTGAAGTTCGAGTACCCGTTCTACGAACTCCTCTTCGACGTCGATGCCGAGCGGACGAGGTGCTTCGTCAAAGCGTTCTGGGACGCGCACGTCTGTGACTGGTCGACGCTCGACTTCAACCGACACGGAGCGTGGGGTAACCGGGGTAACTCGAACGACCCACTCGGCGACTCGAACGACTCGCACGACTCAGACGACCCGGTCGGTGATGTCTGGAACCGCGACTACGAGGGAGGTGAGGTCTTCTTCTGGGGCGACGGACTCACGTTCGTCAACACGGGAAGCGACCTCTACTACGCCGCGGCGCAGTTGGCGGCGTACACCGGCGACGACGCGCCGCTACGATGGAGTAAACGCCTCGCGAAACGGTACGTCGAAACCCGCCAGGAACCGGGCATCAGCGGCTATCAGTTCAGTCAGCACCCGAGTTACTGCAACGGACCGGCGATTCGCGGCGACCGCGCGCAGTATCAGTTCGCGCCGTACGTCCACGGCGACCACCTCGTCTACGAGGGCACGCTCTTTCGACCGCGACCGCTGGTCCAGCGACAGCAGTTGGCGCTCGGCGAGCGATTCGGCGACCGCGGTGGCGAGTTCACTCGCTGGGCAGTCGAGGAACTCCGGGCGTGGTACACGGCCGCATATCGTCCCGAGAGCAACGATTTCGAGCCGATGCTCACGGACGGACTCAGTCTGGAGGGCTTCGTCTGTCGGCGCGAGGGGTACTTCGGCCCGAAAGGTCGAGTCGTCGGGCCCATCGAAGCGGGACCGGAGTTCTTCTGGGCGTACGCTCGGGCGGTTCGGCTCACGGACGACCCCGTCTGCTGGCGGGCGGTCAGAGAGATCGGCGCCGGAATCGGCGTCGGTGCCGTGGGTGACGCCGAGAGCGTCGAACTCAAACCCCGACCCACGGAGCGTGCTGTGGAGTCCGACTACGCCACCCTGTGCGGAGTGCTCGAACTGTACCGTGCGACGGGCGACCACGCGTATCTCGAATCGGCCATCGCGGTCGGTGAGAAACTCAGAGACGAGCGATATCGCGCGAGCGACGGGGGGTTCGTCGATTGTCACGGACGAATCCGACTCGACGACCCGGTTCCCCTCGCACTTCTTCACCTCGCGGCCGAGATGCGTGGCGACGGCGAGTCGCTGCCGAGTCCGGTCGGCGAACCGCGAACTCCGGCGGGCGGTATCTGATGGGATGCTGACGCGAGTTGCCGCTCGTTCACGGCCTCTCTCGCGAAGACAGCGAACGGTGGGTCGCCGACGGGTCCCGCAGGGTTAAGTCGACTCGTCCAGAGGCACCTGCATGGAACGATATCAGACCGAGATACGAAACGGAACGCTCTACGTCGAGACTGACGACGACTGGCTCGAAGTCGGGGAACTGAGCGACGTCTACGGACTGGTCGGCGGGAAGACGTACAGCATCCAGTACGGGGAGCGTCAACGAGCGGTCAGTTGGGTCGACACCGACGAGGACGGAACGCTCACGTTCGACGTCCACGAGACGCTGGCGGAGATGAGCTACGACAGTGAGTTCGTCTCGACGATCGCCGACGTGACGCTCGACGAAGCCGACGACGAGGGATATCCCCTTCGAACGTCGGTGTTTGCGGATCTGATGATGCGTATCTGGGATTCGAAGGGGAATCTCGAATCCGAGTAGCGCCGAAGCACCGCTCCAACCGGCAGTAAGTATTGTCCTATAGATACAATACTATAGAAGTGGGTGTAACTGTTCATCCACGAACTGCGAAAGCTTCACACATCCGAACAGGCGCTTATGTATCGGAGTTATTGTAGGAAGAACAATTTTTAGCCAGATTATACTATAGTTACTATAATTATATCTCCCAACGATATTCCACACGGAATTGACATTCGGAAGACTGTTTCCGGTGTAAACAGAGCAGTATCCATATATCTTGGGAGGATCGTTACACGATAGACGGTTAGGTTAGTACTGTATATTATGTACTATTCTCTGGCGTGGTTGTTTATACAGAATAGGCGAGAAAACCCACGACTGAAGTCGTGGGGGGATGTCACCTATCTTTCATTCTTCCTCGGAACCGTCGGAGGCCGCCGACGGAAACGCGCCACCTCCGGTCAGAAAGCGGACGAGTTTACGCGACACCGGCTCGAAGCGAGAGCGCTCACACGGACGTCACCCGACGCTCGTCGTGACGTTGCGGAAATGTTCGCGAACCCCGTACGCGAGCGGTCCGCCGAACAGGAGCGCTCCGCCCCCAACGACCGTGTAGCCGAGCGGTGACAGCCGCTTCGTCGGCCCCGAACCGACGACGATTACGCCGCGCATCCCCTGCCCGCCGTACTCGGTACAGTCGTAGGTGCTCAGACCGTGACCGTCAAACTTCACGGCGAACCGATGACCGCGCCCGGCGACCTGCTCGCTGTGGTACCCCAGTTCCGGGTCCGCGACGTCGTAGGTCAGGTCGCCGACCCACTCCCATATGACGGTCGTCCCGGGGTCGACGTGTACCGCAGGTGGGTCGAACGCGTACTGCCCGCCGTTGCCCTGGGTTCCGACCTCGACGACGACTTCCGACTCACCGCGTCGGTCGACTAACTCGTGGTAGTTGTCGGTGTTCGACAGCCACCCGTCGAAGGTCTCGGTGGGCGTCGTCGGTGTGTCGGCCGCGTCCGTCGTCCGGGTCGGGTCACTCCCACCGAGCGAGGCGACCGTATCGCCGACGACGAGCGCCCCATTCATCCCCATCGTCTCGTGGGGAGCACACGCGTAGCGGACGACACCGTCGGTATCGAGCGTCGTCTCGAAGGTCTCACCGCTCGATTCGTAGTACTCGGACTCGAAGGACCCGTCTTTCGCGACGACGTTGTGCGTGCCGCCGTCGCCGGTCCGCGTCCAGACGACGGTCGTTTCGGGGTCGACACGGACTGCGGCCGGGTCGAAGGCGAACGCACCACCCTTGCCCTGCGCTCCGACCGTGACGTCGACCGACGGCTGTCCGCGAGCGTCGACGATTTCGGTCACGCCCTCGACGTCGTCGAACCACGACGAGAGGTCGGTCTCGTCGCTCTGGCCCTTGCTCTGCGCGACTGCCGGCGACGCGACGAGCCCGGCACTGAGCGTCACACCGGCCGTCGCCGCGAGGAACCGACGGCGTGTTGTCTCGCTCATCGTACTCACTCCTCGTGCCCCTCGTATCCCGCGTACTCCATCAGTTCGCGGAAGATGTCCGTGTCCATCGCGTCTCTGTAGACGACGGCGTTGAGCATCCCGCCGGAGTACGACGACCCGTTTCTGACGTGGTCGACCTTGTGACAGTACATCAGATAGATGCCGGGGTCGGCGTCGGCCTCGAACTCGACGGTGTAGCGCTCGGCGGGCGCGACGTTCAGGACGTCCTGCGCGAACTGTAGCGCCTCGGGCATCGGGCTCCCGTCTTTCTCGACGACGCGGAAGCGGTGGTTGTGGATGTGCAGCGGGTGGCTCATGTCAGGCTACACCCGGCTGCAAGTACGAAGCGTCTCCTCGCTTACAACGAAGCGGACGTTACAACTTCTCGGAGTTCTGCGCCTGTTCGGTGCGCCGGTTCGCCTGTCCGAGTCTGTTTTCAGTAGCATTCGAGAGTGGCTCCGAGAGGTCGGATCTCGCTTCAGCGAGACGATTTTCCGCACGCTGGAGCCGCTCAACGACGACTTCGAGCTGTCTGTCGGTGTTGCCACGGTCCTTGGCGCGCGCTCGTTCGGCAGCCCGTTCTGCGGCTTCGACGACGGCCGCGAGCGACCGTTCGAGTCCCCGAACCGCGTTCGACGACCCGTGTTCGGTTTCGGTCTGGACTTCGGGTTCGGTCTCGGTCTGGGTTTCGGTCTCGGTCGTTTCGGCGTCTCCGCGGCCACGTGCGGCAACTGCGGCTCGTGTCTCCTCGGCGATGTTTGTGACGAACTCCGAGAGAGACGCTTTGCCCGTTTCGGGGCGGTCGATACGGACACCCGACGCCTCGTCGGGAGATGGATTGACTCGATACGCGCCGACGGCGTCGTCTCGGTCCCGTACCTCTGCGGTGTACGCTCCGCCGACGTGGACGTACACCGCGTCGTCTCCGTCGACCGGCGACTCGTAGAGCCGACCGGCGAAGTCGTCTTCGACAGCCACAGCCGAGAGGTCGATAGGCGCGTCCTCGCCGACAATCTCCAGTTTCGTTGCACGCTCGCGGGCGACCAACGGTATCTCACCGCCGATGCCGGCGGCGGTCACCGTCTCGTCGTCGGAGACAGTCACCCGTTCGCTGTGCGGTGCCCGGCCCGCACCGTTGACCGTCAGGCGGTGCTCGCCGGTCGGTACGTCTCGTATTACCGCAATACCTTCGAAAGTTGGAACGGCCTCGGGTTCGCTTTCGAGGAGTGCGACCGATTCGACCGACGCCTCCGTCGTCGTGAGCCCTTCGTTTTCGGGCGCGTCGTCGGTGGTAACGGTTTCGGTGATGCGCGTCGCCACCATCTGTACCGGTGCCGGGTCGCTGATAACTTCGTACCGTTCAGCCAGCGCTGCCCGGTGCTTGGGGTCAGTGATGTCGGTCGCCGGGTTCCCGTATCGAGACTGATTCCACGGCGCGTCCGTCGACGTGATGTGGGCGGCGAGCGCGTCTTCGACCACCGCTGGGACGGCGAACTCGAAGCTCAACTGCGGCCCGGTGAACGCCACGATGTGTTCGAGCTCGTCGGTCGAAACGAGGTCGTACTCGACATCTGCATCGGTATCTCGGTCGCGATGTCCGAAGAGCAGACCCGTCTCGCGCGTCAGGAGGTCCGTCGGCGGCGACGTCAGCGCGTCGTACGATCGTATCGTCAACTCGGCGTCGACCAGCGAGTCCGCCGTGACGGACGGTAACCGCTCGTGGTCGTATATCGGCGCGCCCTCGTACTCCGGAACGACGTAGGGCAACCGCGAGCCTTCGTCGCGTGGGAGTCCGTACGCGAGCGGGAGCGTGACGTCCGCGAGGTCTTCGATGCTCTCGATCGGCGTGTTCGTGATATCCGCCGTCAACTCGTCGACGGTGACCCGCTGGAACCGATTCGGAACGTCGTTGAGCGAGAGCGTGCTCGAATGCGACCCGAGTTCCGAGAGTATTCGCGGGACCACCTGCGGGTCCGGGTCGAGAAACTCGTTGTTCGGGACCTTCCGAGAGTGGGAACTGGCGACGTACAGTTGCGGTGTCTCGGTCTCGGTGTCGACGAAGACGTGCAACACTTCCCAGTCGTGCTAGTGAAAGTTTGTCGTAAACTGGTCGAACGCCGAGTAGAACCAGTACTGAACGACGGCGAGCGACGAGTCCTGATACTCGACGGTGTTGTAGAACACAGTCGAATTCGGCGGGCTCTCGCCGTCGTACTCCTCGTGATAGCCGTCGAAGGCGTCGAATCCGTCGACGATGGTTTCACCGTCGCGTTCGGTCGTGTACGGACGCGGGTCGGTCGGGAACCACGGTTCGTTCTCGTCGAAGTACACCGTCGGCGCGAAGCGTGTCGCCAGTTCTCGGGCGGGTTCGGCGTCTACCGCCGTCGTCTGCCCGTCGTCTTCGCGTTCGAGCGCCGAACAGCCGGCCACACTAACTGCACCGACGCCTGCGAGTGCGCCGAGCACTGTGCGACGGTCGACAACTGGACCCGACTCATCGTCCACAGTCGCTCACCACCTCGCCGCTGTGTGCGACTACGTCTGCTCCAAACATGAGTTTGCATCCGGTGATTCGCTCTATAAACCTTCTCTATCTTCGACTATCAGACAGCCGAGAGAAATGGCGTTTGGCGTCATCCACCGCCGTCTTCTGCCGGGAAGGAATCTGACAAATGGCAGTCGGAATCGACGGGAGTGTCGCGTCCGACGGCCGAACGTTCGGAATTCGAGTTACGGCCAGAGCCCACGCAGTTCGTGTGCTTCCGCGATGCGTGAGAGCGCGACGATGTAGGCCGCGTCGCGCCAGGTGACGTCCCGACGTTCGTACTCGGTTCGGACGGCATGCCAGGCCGACTGCATCTCCGCGTCGAGTTCGTCGTTCACGCGTTCGAGCGGCCACGCGCGTCTGTTGATGTCTTGGAGCCACTCGAAGTACGAGACGGTGACGCCGCCCGCGTTGGCGAGGATGTCGGGAATCACGGCGACGCCGCGCTCTTCGAGAATCGAGTCGGCCGCGGAGGTCGTCGGACCGTTCGCGCCCTCGACGACGAACGCCGCGGCGATCTCTTCGGCGTTCTCGTTCGTAATCACGTTCCCGAGTGCGGCCGGAACCAGTACGTCGACGTCGAGCGTGAGCAGGTCGTCGTTCGAGATGACGGTATCCGCGTATTTCGTGACGGCTTCCGGTTTCTCGTCGTGCGACGGCACGGCGGCCGTATCGATTCCCGACGGATCGTACATCGCCCCGTTCACGTCGCTCACCGCGACGATCGTCGCCCCCCAGTCGTCGAGGAGTCGGGCCGCGTTCGCGCCGACGCTGCCGTAGCCTTGGACCGCGACCGTCGTCTCTTCGAGCGGTCGGTCGTAGTACTCACAGACCAGTTTCGTGACGATGGCGACGCTCCGGCCGGGCGCTTCCTCGCGGCCTTCGCTGCCGCCGATGGATGGCGGCTTGCCGGTGACGACACCCGGAGTCGTCTCGCCTTCCTGCATCGAGTACGCGTCCATCAGCCACGCCATCGTCTGCGGGTCCGTCCCCATGTCCGGCGCGGGAACGTCCTGATTGGGGCCGATGACGTCACGAAGCTCTTGGGCGAATCGGCGAGTCAGGCGCTCTATCTCCCCGGAACTCAGTTCCTTCGGATCGACGGCGACGCCGCCCTTCGCACCCCCGAACGGGAGGTCCATCACCGCACATTTCCACGTCATCCACATCCCGAGGCCGACACACTCGTCTCTGGTCACGTCGGGATGGTACCGGAGCCCACCCTTGAACGGCCCTCTGACGCTGTCGTGCTGGGCTCTGTAGCCGGTGAACACTTCGACCGTTCCGTCGTCCCGTTCGATGGGAATCGTCACCTCGTGAATCTTCTTCGGATACGTGAGCCGTTCGACGATGTTCGGGTCGATATCCAGGTGACTGGCGGCGTGATACAGCTGTCGGCGAGCGGTTTCGAGCGCCGATTCCGACTGCGTCAGTTCTCTCGGGGCGTCACCGGCCCCGTCGTGGCTGTCGTCGGGTGTCGATGCCATGATTACTCGACTGGCATCTGTCGATTCCGCATCGATCCGCTGCAATCGGGACACGTGCCGGGGTTGACTTCCGCGAAGGTGATGTTGCCACACTCGAAGCACTCGTAGGAACTTTCCTGCCCAGGCTGGGTTTCGACATCTCTCATGGTTGACTGTGAGTGCCGGCTGTCCGGGACACTCTACAAGGTTATAATAATTGTATAAGGGAATACTGAGCAGTTGAGCATCAAACTGTAACCGACCGAGGTGGTTTATTATTTAACCCCACCAGCGGACGTCGCAGCCGGGAGATCGCGCCCTTCGAAGAGCGTAGCGAACAGTTTACGCTGGACCGTCCGTACGTGTTTAGAGAACGCGGGCGGGCTGATTCCGAGCGTCTCTGCGACCTCTTCGCCCGTGCTCTCGCGCGGTGACTCGAAAAAACCGCTGTAGTACGCCGTCTGTATCACCTCGAACTGTCGCTCGGTCAACTTCTCGAGGAACTTCGAGTAGAGGTCGCGCTCTATCGACTGGTCGAGCGTCTGCTTCGAACGGAGTTCGACGGTCGAGAACGTCTCACGGACGAGTTGCGTGATGGTTCGAACGTCGATGCTGTCCGGGCTGTCGACGACGAGCGTGGTGTTGCTCGGATCGGCGGTCGCCTCCCGGAAGATCGCGCCGTGGTCAGCTAACTCCAGGGCGAGGAACGGCTGTGTGAGCCGTAGTCGTAAGACGCCGCCCTCGGCGTCGGCGCTGATCTGTCGGACGTCGTCGATTGCGACCAACTGCGATGCCGCGTCGGCGACCGCCTCTACGGATGCGTCTTCGACGGTGACGAACACGTAACTTCCCTCCGAGGACTGCTGGACGCCGCCCTGATACGAGAGGGTACAGTTCGCCTCCCGGGCGAGTCGTGAGAGGACGAACGAGGGGTCGTCGACGGCGAACTCCACGCGCGTCATCGACGTCGTGAGCAACGCGTTCTTCCGTTCGATGGCGCTGAGTGCAGATGCGATGGTCTCACCGAGTTCGCCCAGAACGGCCTTCGAGGTGTCATCGAACGCGTCCCGAGTCGGCGCGTAGACGGTCAACACACCGTGCACGAGGTCGTTGTACACGAGTGGGATGCTCAGTACGGAGAGGTAGTCGCGCGAGAGCGCGTCTTTCCGCCACGGTTCGTCGCGGAGGTCGGCCGCGACGTTCGTCACCAGCGTCACCTCGCCGGTGGCCGCGGTCCGGCCGGCCGGTTCGGTGTCCTCCGCGCCGACGGCGAACGACTGGCTGTCCAAGTACCCGCGCTCCGTCCCCGCCCAAGCGCGCGGCTCTACGGTGTCGGTCGTCGGATCGATCGACCCGATCCAGGCGAATCGAAGTCGGTCGTCGGCGGTCAACCGTTCGCAGACGGTGTGGTCGATCTCCGCTCGCGTTTCGGCTTGAACGAGCGCCTGATCGATCTCCCGAATCGTCTCGTTGATGCGATTCAGGGCTGTCAGTTGCTCGTTTTGCTCCTGAAGCGTTCGGTCCTGGTCGCGCAGTCGTGACTCTCGGGTGACGCGGTCGAGAGCGGCCACGGCCGTCACCGCGAGAAGGTCGGCCAGTTCCCGCGTTACGTCGTCGAATACGCCGACTCGGGTTGACCCCGCGACGAACACTCCGTGATTGCCGAGCGGGATGTAAGCCGAACTTCGGAGGTCAGTCGCCCTGTTTTCGAGTCGGTCCGTCTCGTGGACGTCGTCGAGGAACAGCACTTCGTCCTCGACGAAACTGTAACTCGGGAGCGTCTCACCGTCGGCGTGAACGGTCGGAAGTGGGCCGTTCAGTGTTCGCATCGCCCGTGAATGCGCCGCGGGGCGGAGGTCGTTGGTGTCGACGTCGAACAGGTAGACGGCACTCGCATCGAGGCCGAGCACGCCAAGGGTGTTGCCGACGACGTGCTGGGCGATCTCCTGGTGAGTTTCGGCGTACAGAAAGTCCCGAGCGGTCTCGTGAAGCGTCGCCAGCGCCTCCTCGCGCTGCTTCCGTTTCGTGATATCCCGACAGCTAAAGAGGAGCGTGCCGTCCTGAATCGAGACTTCACGGACGTTGACCAAGAGCGTGTGTTCGCGTCCCGCTTTGTCGGTCGCCGTGCACTCGATGTTCTTGAGGACGCCCTCTTCTGCGAGTTCGTCGCGGTCGAAGAGATCCTCGCCGAGGAGTCCGTCGATCGTCCCCCGTTCGCGGATCTCCGCGGCCGTGTACCCGAAGATGAAGTGGACGTTGGGACAGACGTAGGTGTACTCGCCGGCTTCGTCCGTGATGAGGACGGTGTCGGTCATGTTGTTGAGCGTGACGCGATGGAGTTCCTCGGAGCGACGGAGATCCTGTTCGAGATCGACCCGCTCTGTGATATCGACGCCCTCGACGACGACCGAGGCGAGGTCACCGCGTTCGTCCTCGACCGGCCGCACCGAGAGTTCGATAACGCGTGGGTTCGCGATGTGTGACGGCTGTGGGACGACGACGTTGCCGAACGTTCCGTCGAGCGCCTTCTCGACGACCTGTCGCACCTCGGTCTCCGTTTCGTTGGACTGCGACCACCACGGAAGCGTCCAAAACGGCTCGCCGACGACGGTTTCGACGTCTTCGTCGACCATCTCGCGTGCCGTCCGGTTCACTCGGACGAGCGACCCCTCCGGATCGAGCACCCACGTCGCGGTCCGCGAATCGTTGAAGATGGCGTCGAACTGTCTGGCGCGTTCCCGCCGGGTAGCCGCCCGTCGTGCGGACCGAATCGCCCGTTCGGTCCGGTCGAGGAGCTCGGCTACCATCTGTTCGGTCGACTCCGTCAGCGCGACGTACTCGGTCACTCCGGCCCTGATCGCTTCGCTAGCGATGGCTTCGCTTCCGGAGTCGGTGCCGAGTATCACGGGGAGCACGGTAGTCTCGGCACGAATCTCTCTGAGCAGTTCGAGTCCGGTCGTCCCGTCGAGCGCGTGCTCGCTGACGAAGCAGTCCACGGACTGATTCCGGAAGATATCGAACGCGTCCGCTTCGGTTCGAGCGCTCCGGACAGTCGCCTCGGTCCGCGTTTCGAGCGTCGCTGCGAACCGGGAGATCCACTCGCTCGTTCCGACGAGCAGTACGGTCGACGAATCGAGGACAGTAGGGGAAGCCGTCATCGATCGATAACCGAGGATCTGGGGGAGCGAGCCCCTACATCGGTCCGAGTCCGTTGCTGTACACAGTCGGGATTCGCGCTCATTGTTGGTTAACAATCGAACCGCCGAGAGGCAAAGACGTTTGCTATGTAACCCCCGTCGAGTACTGGACGGTGAATCCGGACGAATACCGACGTGCTCAGGACGTGATGAGTCGACACCACGTTCCCGTCTGCTCGCCCCTGAGTCGACAGATTGCGGCGAGAACGACCGCTCCGCTGACGAGGACGGCCGCGCCGAAGATGAGTACGATATCACCGTGTTCAGCAACTCGACGCCGTAAGCGTTTCCGAGCTCCTTCGCCGCGACGGCGACGCTCCCCGCGAGCAGCATCGCCGCGAAGTACCCCTTGATGGCGTCCTCGTCGACGAGTTTCGTCGCGCCCGCGCCGATTCGAGCGCCGAGGGCGCTCCCGGGTGCGGATACTCCAGCGAAACCTGTTCGCGTACTCGCTGGACCCTTCGCAGGGTATCGAAGACCCCGATTGGCGGCCGCGACTCTCGAAAGGCTACCGCGAGCCTCGGGCGAAAATCTCCTACGAAGAGGCCATCGCCCATCGCCTGCGTCGGGTGTACCTCCCGCTTTTCACCGTGCTGCTCGCCGCGTGGCTGTTTCGGACTGTCGTCACGCCCGGAGTCCAGCCGTGGCCGGTGAGTGCCTCGATAGGAGTGATTTCTGGGACACTCGTGACAGGGGTCGTCGCGGCGTTCTACCTGGTACTGGTCGCGATTACGTTCCGTCCGCGCATCTGGCATGCGACCGGCGAACTCCGGCGGAGCGACGTCGGTGCGTGGGACGATATCGAGTGAGCGACAGACGAAAGTCAAGCCCCACGGAGTACTGCCGCAACCGACTCGCTCACCTCGGGGAGGACTCGACAGAGCGTCGCTGCGATGACGTACTCCGATGCGTCACGTTGGATACTCGGAACCGGAATCGTACCGGAGCGACCCTCGAACTGCTCGTCGCCCCAACTGATGTGGTTGACGTAACGGGGAAGATAGTGACGAATCAACGCCTGCCGTCGAGTCGTCTCGCGGGCAGACTCGACGGCGGCCACAGCGTTGCGGCGAGCGGTCCGCAGGTCGGATACCGAAGAGATCTCGACGGTGTCGCCGTCCTCGATACGCGTGCGAAGCTGCTCGAATCCACGAAGTGAGACGAGCGTTCCAAACGCTTCGAGGATATCGAGCGAGACGCTCGGAGACGATTCAACCTCCCGTGTCGTGTCAAGTCGGCGGATCGTCCCTGTTACTCCCTCGTAGAGTGAGTGAAGCGCCCATACACCGGCGGTTTCGTTTACGTTCCGGTCGACTAACTCGGTTGGCGAATCGCCGCCGGTCCGTTCCGGCAGTAACTCGCTTCGCTGCCGCACTCGGTCGTACAGCTCCCGTCGCGCTTTCTCGAAAGTCGGGCGAAGCGTCCGTTCTCGGTCGATATCTTCGCGGAGTCGTTCGAAGAGGTATCTGGCGACGGCCAAATCGAATCGGGCGCGTTCGAGGTCGCACGCCATCTCGGCGACCTCGAACGGGTCGGTGTTACTCGTCGGCTGCTCGTGAGCCTCGAACGTCGCCCAGTTTCGAGCTCCGAGGAGGTAGCGCTCGATCTCGCCGTGGACGCGAACGGCCCTCACCGGGTCGTCTCCGAGATAGGACCACCGGGAGGCGAACGTATCGAGCGCACCGCGAATCGACTCCGCATCGCGGCGAATCTCGTCCGCGGTGAACTCCGCATCGATGGTTTGCCACGCCGCGTGGAGTTCACGAGCGTCGGCCCGGACGTAGCCGGCGTGGTGGAGTCGCTCGAAGGGTGTCGCTCCGTCGGAGACGGTACGCAGACGTTCGTCGACGACGTCGGCGAGCCTGTTCATCCGTTCTCTGATGGCTCCGTTCGGGATTTCGTCGCTGTCGAAGGGTGCGGGAACCTCACTCAACAGTCTCTGCGCCTCATCGAGTTGGGTGGCAACGAAAGACGCCTCGATGGGTACCGGGACCGTCTCCGGAGCCGACGGAACCGCTTTCTCGACTATCGGCTGGAGTCGGGCGGCCTCAATCTCTTTCGGGCCGAGCACCGACACGTGGTCGACACAGCCGGTGAACGATGTTGCTGCAATCAGCGACAGGATCTGTCGCCGACGTAGTGACGCTATCATGGCTTCCGCTCTCCGACAGCGAGTGACTGACAGGACCCCGTGCTAGTACGTGTGCAACGACTTCGGATCCGGTCAGCATCAAGGGCGACTGGTAGGCGAACGAGTACGGCAACGACGTCGTTCGACTCTGCACTACAGGCGACATCGGCGTCACGATAGCCCGTCGCGTAGGAAGTCTCGACGGACGACTCGGTCCACCGAATCCAACAGAGTCGTTGCTCGTAGCACTCGCCGATTCGACGTTGCTCAACGTAGACGGTCTCCGACTCGAAGTCGGTCTCTTCGAGGAACTGTTTGGCATGAGAGACGCCCTCGACATCCGCGAAGTCGAGTGCTGCTGCGGTCTCTGCGTCCGTGACGAAGATGGATTGCCAGTCGGTATCCGCAGACTCCTCGTCGGTCGGGGTCTCCGGGTCGTGACTGCGCAGAACCGGCGCGACGTTCGGGTTCCGGAGACCCACCGTCGGAGGGTCGGTGAGCGCGTCGTCTGCTGGGCCTCTCGCCGTCGGGGTCGGGGAGGACTGAGACTGAGACCGGGTACCACATCCGGAGACCACACTCAGAGCGCCGATTATCGAGTGGAGAGCGTGTCGTCTGGAGACGGAGGACATCGTCCCAGACATGTTCCTACCGTGAAATATATCCACCGGATGGCAGCCGTCCGCGCCGGAACCCAACGCGATGACGAGCGACAGCGTACTGGGTTCTGGCGAGCGGCCACCAGGGCGACCGAAGCCAATCGATGGGCCGAGTGACCGTTGCGTTCGATACGAGCCTCATCGTCTGCAATTCACCGTCTGCAACTCACCGCCTGTCACACCGTGAGCCGCGGCCGCTCGAACACAAGCGGTTTGTGGTTGTCTGACCAAACAGTCAGGTATGCAAGCCGACGAGATCGATCCACAGGCGCGCGCGGCGGTCGAACGGCAGAATCGATTTCCGCTTCCGCACAGCCGTCGTGGGCTGAAGCTTCTCCGTCTCCTCACGCGGCCGGCAACGTGGATCCAGAACCGGAATTCGCCGAGCGTCGGGGCCACCATCGACCGAACGATTCCCGGTCCGACGGGCGAACTAGACGTCCGACTCTATCTTCCGGGCGGGGATGGGCCCGTCCCCACCGTCGTCTTCTTTCACGGCGGCGGGTTCGTCCTCGGGAGTATCGGCACGCACGACTGGCTCTGCCGACAGCTCACCCGTGAGAGCGACTGCGCCGTCCTCTCGGTCGATTACCGCCTCGCTCCCGAGCACCCCTTTCCTGCGGCGGTCGAAGACGCCTACGCCGCCGTCGAGTGGGCGGCGGAGAGTACAGACGCTCTCCACGGAACCGGTGAGATCGCCGTCGCTGGCGACTCCGCCGGCGGGAATCTCGCCGCCGTCACGGCGCTCATGGCCGCCGAGCGCGACGGCCCCGAACTCGCTCACCAACTCCTCATCTACCCCGCCGTCGGCATCGACGAAGACCAGCAGTCCGTCCGAGAGAACGCCGGAATCGTCCTCAGCGAGGCCGACATGGAGTGGTTCGGCGACTGCTACTACGGAAACGACATCCACAGACGAAACCCGTACGCCGACCCGACGAACGCCGCCGACGTCTCCGATGTCGCCCCGGCGACGGTCGTTACCGCCGGATTCGACCCCCTCCGCGACGGCGGCAAGGCGTACGCCGAACAACTCGTCGGTGACGGGGTTCCGACACGCTACGAGAACTACGAGGCCATGGTACACGGCTTCATGACGATGCGCGACGTCGACCGAACTCGCGAGGCGATTTCGGACGTCGCTGGGGACGTAGTGGACGCATTCGATGGCCGGTAAGTCGGCGGGTATGAGATCCAAGAGGACCGACATCTCGACGAGTATCTGGACGTGTGCTCTCGTGCCTGGCGACGGAGTTCTTCACTTCACTCCTCTTGGCGTTTCTCCGACGACTCGATAGCCTCTCGCAAGTCCTCCTTGGTGTAGGGGGCTGCGATTCCGTAGAGGTCGAACATGTCGCTCTCTGACGTGAGTCAGTCGATCGCCTCAGAAAACGTCTCGTCGTCCCGTTTTTCGCCGCGATTCGGGCGTATACGTCTTCGTCGAGACGAACGTTATTCGTCCCCATGTATACAGTATATACTCCCTGCCCAAATCAGCCCTTTGTCGACCCCTGTGGTGGACAATTACAGGTCTCCCTGCATGGCGTCCGCGTCGACGACCCGACCGAGGAACAAGACGGTGTCCGTGGGACGGTCCCGGATACAGAACAGGAACGGTCGGTCGAACCGTAGTTCGCCCCAGTCCGGTGGCATGGACTCGATCATCACGACGGCCGTGGAAGCCGCGGCCTCGGTGCCCTCTTCGTCGACTGAGATGAACGCCTTGTGGGTTATCTGGTCGATCCAGAGGTCGCCAGCATCTCCTTCGACCATCCCGCCGAAGTCGGCGCTCCCCTCGAATGCCACCGGCATGCCGAGCTCTCGCAGCGTCTTCGAGAGGTCAGCTTCCGTCTCGAACTCGAACTTCGGGAGTGCCAAGTCTCCAGCAGCGTCGCTCAACTCGTCGAAGATGCCGAACAGTCGGTCTGCGTCGAGGTCCTGTTCGACGGCCTCGAACTCACCTTCGTCGGGAAGAATCAACACCATCGAAACCTCCTCGCCGACGTACGGCAGTTCGATGGCCTGCGCGCCGGGGATGGACGCGTAGTTCGTCCGGAGGTTCTGGTGCATCATCGGAACAGTCGACTTGGACCCGTCCAGCGCGGTGAACGTGCCGTCCTCGGTATCTTGGGGGTCGAACTCGAACTGCCAACTCGCCATGAAATAGATGGCGTTCGTCAGGACGAGAACCGTCGCGGGGGTAATCGAGCCCGGTCGCAGCAAGTCTTCGATACGGTCGTTGGTCGCATCGGCGACCCAGTCGTTGATTCGCTCGCGCTCTCCGTCGGGGTCGTTGCCGAAGTCGCTCCGACGGAGCCCCGCCGCGTAGTGCTCCTCCAACAAGGCGAGGTAGTCCTCGTCGAAGGGGTAGTCCTCTCGGCCCCAGAGCGCGTTAGCGACCGCAAGTTGGAAGGCGTCGACTTCCTCGCCGTTCGTCTGGTCTTCGGTCGTCTCTCGCTCGTCGAGGGCGGCCCGAACGTCGGCGAAGGTCGGATGAAGCTCCTCACCCAGCGTGTAGTGGAGGGTATCTTCCATTTGTTTTCGGGTCTCACCGCGAGCACCGGCGTACGTCATCGCGAGCGCCGCCGAGACGCTGTACGGGGACAGAAACAGGTTGGTCTCCTTCTCAGAAGCGAGGTACTTGTGGAGGTCGAGGGCAAACGCTGCGTTGCCGGCGGCGAGGGCGGCCAGTCGCTCGTCGTCGACGCCGGGTTCACCGGTCGGCGGTTCCTCGGTCGGCGGATCCTCGGTCGACGGTTCCTCGGTTGGTGTCTCCGTCGGTGTATCGACCGGCGTCTCGGCTCCCGACGGTGTCTGCTCGCCGTCGGTACAGCCTGCGAGCGTCGCAGCAGCGAGCGCCCCCGACAGCGCCAGGATTTCACGTCGATTCATTCTCGTTCGCTCCATTCAGATATCCGATAAAAAGTTTTCTGGTGGGACACCCCCCTCCCGGAGGTTACGCGCTGTCGCCTCACAGATACGCCGCGAACGCCGTCGCCAGTTTCTCTTCGGCACGCCTGAGGTGGTGTTCTGCAGTTCGACGACCCACACCGACGACGGCAGCGATTTCCGCTGTCGTCGTCCCGCGCGGAATCTCGTAGTACCCCCGCTCGTAGGCGGTGAGAAACACCTCTCGCTGTCGTACCGAGAGGTCCGGGAGGAACGCGCTCGCCGAGAGCACGGGCGTCTCTGACTTCACCGACGTCAGTTCCTGTTTCGACTCGACCGTCACGTCGTGGTCCGCCGAGATATCGGCGTACAACGTCGCCAGGTTCGCCGGGTCCAAGGCGAGCACGCGGACGACTTTCGCGCCGCGTTCGTAGCGAAGCGGCGGTAGGAGGAGACAACCACTCGCGGCGATATGGCGCTCGATGTAATCGTCTCGGTACTCCTTGAGGCACGCGTCGGTGACGATAGTGCGGTCGTCACCGTTTTCGATCCGCTCGCGGACGCCGACCGTCGATTCGACGTGGTCGACGACATCGGACTGCCGGTCACCTTCGATGTGAAGTAAATCGCAGTGGTCGTTGCACCACAGTTCGATTCGAGTGTCGTTTCTCGCCGTCGCACTCGCGTACGGACTGTCGCTTCGGATTCGGAACACCGCCTTGTGCATCGTCTCGCACTCGCAGTTCAATATTTAAAACCCTTTCCGCATGGATAGCCCAAACTATGGGTCTGCTCGCCTGTGGTATATGTACGCATGGCCGAACAACATCCCGAAAACGAACCGACGGACGACATCGGCGCGCCATCGGCGCAATGGCTTGACTACCAGGGGTCGCCGACGGGCACCGAAATCGAGTGCGAGGGGTGGCGACAGGAGGCCGCCCTCCGCATGCTCAACAACAACCTCGACCCGGAGGTCGGAGAGAAACCGGAGAAACTCGTGGTGTACGGCGGCACCGGCCGAGCGGCCCGCAGTTGGGACGCGTACGACAGCATCCTCTCTGAGCTCCGGACGCTCGCCGACGACGAGACGTTGCTCGTCCAGTCGGGGAAACCGGTCGGCCGATTCGCGACCCACGAGCGCGCGCCGCGAGTGCTGATTGCGAACTCGAATCTCGTCGGTGCCTGGGACAACTGGGAGCAGTTCCACGAACTCGAATCGAAGGGCCTCATCATGTACGGGCAGATGACCGCCGGGTCGTGGGCCTACATCGGCACGCAGGGAATCATCCAGGGGACGTTCGAGACGCTGGCCGAAGCGGCCCGGCAACACTTCCCCGACCACGAGGGGCTTCGAGGGACGATTACGGTCACCGCCGGCCTGGGTGGGATGGGCGGAGCGCAACCGCTGGCGGTGACGATGAACCACGGTGTCTGTCTCGCGGCCGAAGTCGACGAAGGTCGAATCGACCGACGGCTCGAGACCGGTTACTGTATGGAGAAAACCGACGGCCTCGACGAGGCCATCGAACTAGCCGAGACGGCCGCCGAAAACGGTGAACCGCTCTCTATCGGGCTCCACATGAACGCCGCGGAGATGTTCGACGGACTGCTCGAACGCGAGTTCGTCCCCGACCTCGTCACCGACCAGACGAGCGCCCACGACGAACTGGAAGGGTACTACCCGGCGGGTTACACCGTCGAAGAAGCCGACAGGCTCCGCGAAGAGGACCCCGAACGGTACGTCGAAGCGAGCCTCGACACGATGCAACGACACGTCGAAGGCATCCTCGCTATGCAGGAGCGCGGGGCGGTGGCCTTCGAGTACGGGAACAACATCCGGGGACAGGTCCAGACCCACCGAGGAATGGCGAACGCGTTCGATTTCCCGGGGTTCGTCCCGGCGTACATCCGGCCGCTGTTCTGCCGCGGGAAAGGGCCGTTCCGCTGGGTCGCGCTCTCCGGGGAGGAAGCGGACATCCACCGGACCGACCGAGCGGTGACGGAACTGTTTCCCGAGAAGGAGATGCTGCACCGCTGGATAGCCCTCGCACAGGAGCAGGTCTCGTTTCAGGGACTGCCGAGTCGCGTCTGTTGGCTCGGATACGAAACCGACGAGGAGGGTCTGACCGAGCGTGCACGGTTCGCACTCCGAATCAACGAACTCGTCGCCGATGGCGAGATTGCAGCGCCGGTCGTCGTCACGCGCGACCACTTAGACGCCGGGAGCGTCGCTAGCCCGAACCGTGAGACCGAAGCGATGCGCGACGGCTCCGACGCGATTGCGGACTGGCCGATTCTCAACGCCTTGCTCAACTGCGCGGCGGGTGCCGACATCGTGAGCGTCCACGACGGCGGCGGCGTCGGCATCGGGAACTCGCTACACGCCAACAACCACGTCGTCCTCGACGGCTCCGACCTCGCCGCCGAGAAGGCCGAACGCGTCTTCACGACGGACCCCGGGATGGGTATCGTTCGCCACGTCGACGCCGGATACGAAGATGCACTGGAGGAGGCGACGGCGTCGGGCGTCCACATCCCGATGCGGGAGGACCAATGAGCACGCTCACCGAACCGGTCGCTTGGGAGGGCACGTCGTCGGACCCGATGGACGAACAGTTCGGCGACATCGTCGAGAGCGCGGACCTCGAAAGCGCAAACGGGTACGACGTCGTTCTCGTCGGCGAACCGTACGACGGCGGGGTTATCTCCCGACGGGGTGCCGCGGAGGGGCCGTCGGCTATCAGAGACGCGCTGGCGGCGGTGAAGACGCATCACTTCGACGTGGGGCCCGTCGACGGTATCGCCGACCTCGGCGACGTGGAGATACCTGCAGAGACAGAAGCGGTCGCGGAAGTACAGGAGACGATTCGAGAAACCACAACGTCCGTGCACGCGCTCGACGCGCTTCCCGTGTTCCTCGGCGGCGATAACTCGCTCACCGTCCCGAACGTCGCGCCGTTGCTCGAACAGGGGAGCGTCGGTGTCCTCAACGTCGATGCCCATCTCGACGTTCGAGCGGCCCGAGACGGTCCGACGAGCGGGACGCCGTATCGACAGTTACACGAAGCGGGACTCGACGCCTACGCCTGTATCGGCGCTCGACATTTCGAGACGAGTTCGACGTATCACGACTACGTCCGCGAGAACGGCGGAACTGTCGTAACGACAGCAGAGGTCTCAGACGACCTCGTTGCGGCCGTCGATCGAGCGCTCTCGGGACTGGACTCGGTCGACCACCTCTACTGCAGCGTCGATATCGACGTCCTCGATGCGACGTACTGTGGCTGCAGCGCCCCAACGCCCGGTGGTCTACTGCCGCGCGAGTTATTCCAACTCGTCCGCCTCGTCGCCGCCGACGAACGACTTGCGGGCTTCGAAGTCGTCGAGTGTGCCCCGCCGCTCGACGCCGAGGGACGAACTGTCGATGCCGCCGCCCGGACGATTGCACACTTCCTCGCGGGGTGGTCTGCGTGACCGACCTCGTCGTCTACAACGCATCGCAGGTCGCGACGCCGACCGACGACGCCGAACTGGAGACGATTCGTGACGGTGCCGTGGCCATCGACGACGGAACGGTCGTCGCGCGCGGGCCGACCGACGATATCGTTCGAGAGTACCCTCCAGAGAATGCGGTGACGGCCATCGACGCCTCCGGAGCGACGGTGTTACCGGGCTTCGTTGATCCGCATACACACGCGCTGTTCGCGGGTGACCGCGCCGACGAGTTCACCGCGAAATTGCGGGGTACGACCTACCAGGAGATTCTTGCGGAGGGAGGCGGCATCTTGCGAACCGTCCGAGCGGTGCGCGAAGCCACTCGCGACGAACTCGTGGCGAACCTGCTCCAGCAACTCGACGTCATGCTCGCTCACGGGACGGCGACAGTCGAGGTGAAGTCCGGCTACGGCCTCGACGTAGAAACCGAGGTGAAGATGCTCGGAGCCATCGCCGAAGCGGACGACCGCCACGCGATAGACGTCGTCTCGACGTTCATGGGTGCGCATGCGGTTCCAGAAGGGATGGACGCCGACAGCTACGTCGACCACGTCGTCGAGGAACAGTTACCCGCAGTCGCCGAGCGCGACCTCGCCGAGTTCTGCGACGTCTTCTGTGAGGCGGGCGTCTTCTCGGTCGACCAGTCTCGCCGGGTCCTCGAAGCAGGGCGAGAACACGGGTTAAAAACGAAGATTCACGCCGACGAGTTCGAGCGACTCGGCGGCGCAGGGTTGGCGGCTGAACTCGGTGCCACGAGTGCAGACCACCTTCTGCAGTCGACAGCGGAAGATATCGAGACGCTCGGCGACTCGGCGGTGACGCCAGTTCTGCTACCGGGAACGGCGTTCGCGCTTGCGACCGACTACGCCGACGCGACCGCCTTCGAGGAAGCAGACATCCCGGTCGCGATTGCGACCGACTGTAACCCGAACTGCTTCTCACAGAGTATGGAGTTCGCAATCGAACTCGCCTGCAACGGCATGCGACTGTCGCCCGCTTCGGCCATCCGCGCGGCGACGAAGACGGCCGCCGCGGCCCTCGACCGAACGGACGGTACGGGCACGCTCCAGGTGGGTTCGCCCGGCGACCTGGTCGTCGCCGACGTGCCCGGCTACGAGCACCTCCCGTACAACTTCGGCGTGCGGAACGTCGAGACGGTCGTCAAGGGCGGGGAGGTGGTCCACCGTGACTGACGACGCCGTCGTCGTCGACGGTGAATCCCTCACACCGGAGGCCGTCGAACGCGTCGCACGGGAAGGAGCGCGCGTCCGAGTCACCGAGAGCGCCCGCGAGCGAGTTCGCGAGTCACGCGAACGCATCGTCGACATCGTCGAATCCGGGCAGGCCGTCTACGGCGTGAACACCGGCTTCGGCGAACTCGTGCAGGAGCGCATTCCCAGAGACGATATCGAGACGCTCCAACAGAACCTCGTCCGGAGTCACGCGGCCGGGACCGGCCGCGAACTCGACGACGAGGAGGTTCGGGCGATGCTCGTCACCCGACTAAACGCGCTGGTGAAAGGGTACAGCGGCGTCCGTGAGCGAATCGTCGACGTCCTCGTGGGGATGCTGAACGAGGGCGTTCACCCTGTCGTGAAGGCCAAGGGCAGTTTGGGTGCCAGCGGTGACCTCGCACCGTTGGCGCACCTCGCGCTCGTCGTGATCGGCGAGGGTGAAGCCATCGTGGACGGGGAACGGCTGCCCGGCGACGAGGCTCTGAGACGGCAAGACCTCGAACCGGTGACGCTCCGCGCGAAGGAGGGGCTGGCGCTCATCAACGGGACGCAACTGACCGTCGGACTGGCCTCGCTCGTGGTCTGTGACGCCGAACGAGCGATGCGTGCTGCCGATATTGCCGGTGCGATGACCACCGAGGCGACGATGGGGACGACGGCGAGTTCGCACTCCAGTATCCAACGCGTTCGCCCACACCGAGGGCAAGCCGAGAGTGCGAAGAACGTTCGTCGACTCACTCGGGACTCCGAAATCGTCGAGTCGCACCGCAACTGCGACCGAGTGCAGGACGCGTACTCGATTCGCTGTCTGCCGCAGGTTCATGGGGCAGTCCGAGATTCCATTCGGCATCTCCGAGGGGCAGTCGAGACGGAACTCAACAGCGCGACTGACAATCCGCTCGTGTTCGCCGCCGACGAAGCCGACGAGCGAGCCAGCGGTACGACTGAGGCCGCTGTGCTCTCCGGTGGAAACTTCCACGGTCAGCCACTCGCGCTCCGTCTCGATTACGTCACGAGCGGCCTTTCGGAACTGGCTTCGATCTCGGAGCGCCGAATCGACCGGATGCTCAATCCCAACATCCAAGAGGAGCACCTCCCGCCGTTCCTGACTGCGGGGAGCGGACTTCGTTCGGGGTACATGATTGCGCAGTACACAGCTGCCGACCTCGTGAGCACGAACCGATCACACGGGCGGCCGTCGACGGACAACATCCCCGTCAGCGGGAATCAGGAAGACCACGTCAGCATGAGCGCCCAAAGCGCGTACGTCGCTCGTGAAGTCGTCGAATCGACGCTGTGCGTCGTCGGAGTCGAACTGGCCTGTGGTGCGCAGGCGCTCGATTTCGTCGAGGGACAGACGCCGGGCGTCGGAACTGAAGCCGCCTACGAGACGGTTCGGGAGCATCTCGCGCGCCTCGACGACGACCGGCCGATTCACCGAGATATAGAGGTAATGGCGGAGCTTCTTCGTTCCGACATCTTGCTCGAAAATGTGGAGGCAGCGCTCGATACGAAACTCACGTGAGCAGTCTCTCTCTCAGCGTGGGAACTCATCGCGTTACTGCTCGCCGTGTTCCCGGCGAACGTCTACATGGCGACGATCCGATCGGGATACGCCAGCGGAAACTCTACGCCGGCGACCACGGATATCCCCACATTCACGACAACTGGCGGAGTGACATCCTCCGGAAGTGCCTGCCGCGTGGATACGATGAGGAACGACGCTTGCTCTACGTCGCGATGACGCGGGCAGAGAACCACCTCGTGTTCGCTGCAGGCGAGAGCCCGAACACGTTCATTGAAGAGTTCCCGGTCGACCTCGAGGAACTAGAACCCAACGTTCAGGAAGACGATATCGACGAGGCGACACAGGCACACTTGCAGATTGCTGTGCCGACGCCGGACGGCCCGGTCGGACACTCGCCGCACACGCTCATGCGCGACGATGTGTTCGAGGACGTCGACGACAGAAGAGGGACCGCGTTCGGAACGCAAACCCACGAATTCGCTGAGCGGTACGTACTGGAGGGGTACGTCGAACCCTCGAACGACGACGAGCGTCACATCAAGTCGTTCCTGGACTCCCTCGATGGAAAATTCCGAGTCGAGGAGGACGCCTATCTCCCGCTCACCGTCGATGGCGAACAGGTCACCATCTCAGGAATCGTCGACCTCGTTCACATTCGTCCCGATACCGTCGAAATCATCGACTTCAAGACAGATCTCGGACGGCACGCTGAGGATGAGTATCGGAAGCAACTCAGCGTGTACTATCATGTGTTGGCTGAATTGTTCCCTGGCCGAGATGTGGCTGCAGGTATTTTCTATACCGCCGAAGGGACTCGTGTTGAGATCGATCCGCTCACCAGAGCGGACCTTGTCGAGCTAATAGCCGAAGAACAGGGTTTGGAAACTAGCGCTGCCGAGTGAACCTTCTCGGGGTCAAGCTCCGAGGCACTCGCCTTGTTTCTTCTGTAGATTCCGTTGCTCGTATTCTGATTGACTGGATGGGGAGGCTCACCCCTATCGACTTGTTTTGCGAAACCACGTGCAGACACAGAGTCACCCCTATCGATTTGTTCGGAGAAATGCCTCCAAGGAGGATGGTGACTCACCCGAAACACCCTGAGATACGACGTGAATCTGCTAATGAGAAGATATCAGTTGATAACTGGGCTCTATATTGTGGTACCGACTCTGGAACCACTCTCTCACCCCCTATCGATTTGTTCCCGTACGAAAGAGCACCACAGGACGAGTTTTGGACCAATGGAAGTAATTGGATGTCTCGCTGCTGGGGACCTCCTGGCGTAATTCCCCTCGTTTAAATTACTATTTTATCGGTTTCCGGGAGGCGGCGTTGATATCGAACAAATCGATAGGGGAGACCGGACAAATTTAGATTGGTGTCTAAGAACTTATATCGGAGAAATTGAGACCATTCGTATCCACGCTAAAGACACCTGTTTAAGTGAGTATACAGAAGCAAATCGGACGACATCGGTTAGTTAGAACAAATCGATAGGAGTGTGTCTACTCTATCTAGGCTAGTGTTAGAACTAGAAGAAAGAAGAAGAGATAGAGAACAACAACCGATTCAATGGAGTTCTCGGTCTAGAGGTAGTAACAACGTAATCGGAATCGAGTCACCCCCACCCATCCTTTGTGGCCAGAACAAATCGATAGGGGTGAGAGGGTGTTCTTCGTCCCTCTCGATATCGTGCCACGAAATCCTCCCGAACAAATCGTCGGGGGTCTACGAGCAAAACACTAGAACTCTTTGATTCTCTGCCTCTGAGCCTCGTAGAGGGAAAAAAGAAATCGACAGGGGAATCTTTTAGTATCCTGATAGAGTGGGGTGGGGTATGCCCACGGATCCTGGTCCCGAGGAAACACCCGAGTCCACGAGTTCTATTAAAGATCTCATCCTCGAGCAGGAAGAAGCCGCGAGCCTCATCAAGAACCGATCTCTTCTCGAACCGAACGAGATCGTCGACGAGGAACGTATCGTCGGTCGCGACTCCCAACTTACGGACATTACCCAGCATCTTCGCGTCGCGATCAGAAACGAACGTCCCCCGAATCTCTTCCTCTATGGCCCATCAGGGACCGGGAAGTCACTCATCATCAACGCCGTCTGTACGAACATCGTCGAACTCTGCGAAAGCCGTGATATTAGATTCGGCGTAATCCAGATGAACTGCCAGAACATCGGGACTCTCGGCTCAGCTGTCTATGAGTTAGCCCGCAAAGTCGCCAACGACGTCGGAACAACCGTCGAGGTTCCAGAACACGGCATCCCAAACAAGAAGAAATGGCGAGAACTCTATCGTCTAATCAACGAGCACTACGACACAGTCGTCTTCATCCTCGACGAACTCGATATGCTTGTTGGCCGCCGAGATATGGACGAACCGGCCTTCTCTCGTCTTCTTTACCAGTTGTCTCGTGCTGGCAGTACGGATGAGATTACCGCCCAGGTTTCGGTGACCGCCATCACCAACGACACGAAGATGATGGAGAACGTTGGCAGTCGAGCACTCAGTTCGTTTACGCCCGAGGACGTCCACTTCAGCGACTACGACGCCAACCAGCTCCGAGAAATTCTGTGGGCCCGCGAAGATGCCTTCCACGAGGGTGCACTCAGTAGCGATGTCATCCCACTAGCAGCAGCGTTCGCCGCCCAAACGAACGGGGACGCACGGAAGGCAATCGACCTCATGCGAACAGCAGGATCAATCGCTGAAAAAGCAAATGTGGACCAGGTTCGCGAAGAGCACATTCGAGAGGCCCAAGACAAAGTCGAGAAGAACCGCGTACTCGAAGTGACTCGTGGGATTAGTACCCAGAAGAAGCTCTGTCTCTTCGCGACTGCTGCCGTTGCCCGGGAGACCGGGGGGGCAGCGAAAAGTCCGCTCGGCTACCGCGTGTATCAGTATCTGACGGGGACACTCGATGCAGATCAGTATCACCAGGAGACGTACGTGAACAAGATGAAGGAGCTCACGACGTATTCCTTGGTCGAGACAGAGCGGAAAAGCCAGGGGCCACACTCGGGAAGCTACCTCGAGTTTACGTTTGGAGAGAATCCGAACACCATCATCGAGACACTTCGGGAAGATTCGCGACTGAAGGACGTCCACGTGGACGAACTACAGACAGTCGTGAAGGCTCAGATCAATCAATAACTCCTTCTCGGAACAAATCGATAGGGGTGTGTCTCTGGCGATTGGTGGTTTCTCCCACAACAAATCGATAGAGGAGTCTCTCCTTTCTCGACTCGGAAGAAGTTCAGCATACATTCCTGCGGAAGGATCCACCGTGGTAATAGCGGGCGTCGGTAAGCCCGCTTTTGCTGTTGTACTGCCGAGGATTAACGAGCAGTCGAACTGACGTTTTCAGATATTCTGCTCCGGGTGTCTGACCCGTAACTCAGACGCCCGTTCCGGCGTCCTCGATGTCGTCTCCAGCAATTCGACGATATTTGGCCTCGCTACATCGGTAAGGCAGAAACTTAGTGAGGAAGTCTGCAGTCCGTATCAAACACCCGCTACACTCGCAGAGGTCGAAGCAGAGCCACCGACCTATGAGGAACTCACAGAAATCCGGACACGGTCCCGGCTGCTCGATACCACGGTCGATATCGACGCCGACGAACTCATCGTCCGACTCACCGACGCCGGAGAAACCGAAGCCGAACCCGACACAGGCGACGTACAATCCGCCGGTGGGGGTGACCACGACGATGCTCTCTTGGAGATCGAACAGGCGTTGTCGCCCCTAGGATTCACCGTCTCGGTTCTCACGCAAGATGGGTGTGAGAAACCGGACGCGAGAGCGACACATCCGGACCTCGAAACGCCGTTCGTAATCGAGGTCGAGACGACAACCCCGAAAAACCCAGCGAAGGTACTCACGAACCTCCAGAAGGCACAAGCGGAGAGCACAGTTCCGCTCTTTGTCGTCCAACCGGGTGAGACAGAGACCTACTGGGCCGAGCGACTTGACCGAGTCCTCTCATCCCCGGTTCGTGAGCTCGCAAACGGGGAGACTCGATTCTATACCCATGACGTCCCACTCACGTTCAATGGTGGAGCGACCGAGCGTGGTGGCGTGACGGCTGTTCGCCCAGTAAGTGGGAGTGACGACTCAAAGCGCTCTGTGTGGGTAAAAGATGGAGACGAGATTGCCTTCCGAGATGGAACTGGGACAGAGCATTTCCGTGTCTCTACGTGGGACGAAGTGACGAAAGATCGCGTGCCAGCAACCTACAGCTACGATCGTCCGGTCGAAGAGTATCTCGTCTACGAGCGTGGGGAGATTCACGCCTATGAGTCAAAGGACGCGTTCGAGGCAGAGTGGGTGAAAATCAGCAAGCCGTTCATCCCTGCAGAGGAGTTGACGAATCCGACATACGGCACAGACAGCTATGCAATCGTCATCCTTCGTGATGATGGTGATCCGGTCGTCTATGATGGACGGTCCACCAAGTCACTTGAAATACTTCTTGAGGCATCGTTTGTCTCTGCGAACGACCCACAGACAACTGCATCTCAGGAGAACAATGATGCGGCTCATCCTGAACTCGATTCGGGTTGGAGAGACGACCCGAATGTCGTCACCGAACAGTTTGCGAAGGAATGTTTGGTGGTCGATGAGGGAAGCGCAGTCAAGTCAGCGGATGTCTATGAACGGTACCAACTGTGGGCAAAAAATCATAATGCCACTGTCGATTCGAAGAATTGGTTTGGGCGTCGTCTCAGTAATCAGATAGATTTTGAACGGGTGACACGCCACCCAAATGGGGAAGCAACAGTCTACTATTCAGGGATTTCACTCCGCAATTCGGAGGAACCCAATGAATAGCAATATCGTACGGTATAGGGCTTCTACTGCAGTTGTATCGCATTCAGCGACGAGGTTACAGAACTCGTGTTTTGCGATACGGAGAAATCTGCAAAATCGCAAGACGTGGCGGTGTTCCATGCCGTATCGCTATGCGATATTAGAAACACCATTTCAGAAAAATACGATATATGCGGTAGGACTGCGATATAGCGCTCCTACCGACTGTTTCCGCACTTCCGTATCGCAAAAAGCAACTAGTATAGACGGGGGGTATGCCGGTGCAAGTGAGCGAAGCGACTCTAGGGAGATTTTTTCTGGCGCCCGGAGGGGCGCGGCGATGAGTGAGGAAGGTCAATGAGTGAGGTAACTACTAGAATGTTGACACAGGGTGGATTGCCGGATGTGTTGGTTGAGCGAGACCAGTGGGTGTGTTGGCGGAGTGAGAAACGTGGTGGGAAGTCGACAAAAGTCCCGGTTGAGCCTGGAGTGGGTTCGTTCGCGTCGTCGACGGATTCAGAGACTTGGTCGGACTTCGAGACAGCACTCGAATATCTTCAGTCTGGGGGTGCGGATGGACTCGGATTTGTGTTCACTGACGAGGATCCGATTGTCGGCATCGACCTCGATGATTGTCGTGACCCGGAGTCGGGTGACGTCGACGAGGATGCACAGGATATCATCGAACGCTTAGACTCCTATACGGAGGTGTCGCCGTCAGGGAGTGGGTTCCACGTACTTGTTCAGGGTGAACTCCCCGACGGACGGAATCGACGTGGGAAGATTGAGTGTTATGACAATGCGCGGTTCTTCACGGTGACAGGCAAGCACGTTGACGGTACACCTCAGGTGGCAAAACGCAGACAGGACGCAGTAGCGGGAATTCATCGAGAGTATATTTCGGATGTGAGTGAGTCGCAATCGAGACACAGCCCTAAGACTGTAACAGCTAGTGAGGATGATAGTTCAGTAGAAGGGGTTGGGCTTTCGGATTCAGGGTTGGTTGAGAAGGCGATGGGTGCATCGAATGGCGCGAAGTTCGAGCGACTCTGGAACGGGAATACGAGTGGGTATGACAGTAATTCGGAGGCGGATATGGCGTTGTGTTGTCTGCTGGCGTTTTGGAGTGGCGGTGACAAGACCCAAATGGACCGACTCTTCCGGCGGTCAGGCTTACTACGTGGGAAATGGGATGACGTCCATTACGCGGATGGGTCGACGTATGGAGAGAAAACGATAGAGCGGGCGGTACAGACGACGTCTGAGTTCTATACGCCCGCGAAAAAAGAGACGACTAAGTCTGTCTCAGAGCCATCGGAGCCATCTACTGCTTCTGAGAATCGTGATGATGCATACGTAGGTGAGAAGAATCGGTTGTTGGCAGAACGTGTGGAGACGTTGGAGACACGTATCAAGCGCAAGGACAAGCGGATTGAGTGGCTTGAAGCGGAGGTTCAGCGACTGGAGTTGAAGCTCTCAGGCGACGATACTGAGTCAGTGAGCGGAGAGGAGGGTAGTGATGGGGGATCGGAGTCGGAATCGTTATGGGGGCGAACAAAGCGTCTTTTTCGAACAGACGCCGAATAACACCGCGATGGCGCCCACAGACGTTTAAGCTACCACAGTACAATCGTCTAGCCATGGCCACGGATCTCACCGAACGGGTGCAAGAACTCGCCGAAGCGCGGGGTATCCCCGAGTCAGAGATCCTCGAACAGGCGTTAGAACGCGGTGTCGAAGACCTCTGGGTCGACCTTGTCCTCTCGCAACACATAAACGATGAAATCGATCGCGAAACAGCGATCGGGTTTGTCGGTCGAGACCGTGTCAAGCGAGTAGAACGCGAATTGCAGACCGTTGAAAACGATGTTCAGTGGGGTCTGAGTGCGTGAGTATCAACTCGTGAGTTCGTTCAGGAATTCACGTCCTTCGACGATTGATGTCCGATCGCCAACCCCAACCGCAGAAAGTATATCGGCGATGGCCCGTTCGGCAATGCGGTCACTAACAAGGACAGTGACGTGGGAGGCACCTTCTGCGACGTATTGATACGCAAGCCCGGCGAGAATCGTATCCGTTTTCTCGATTTCGTCTTCCGTGACGTCGTCTGCTGAGAGTGCTCCCATCCGTGCTCGTGTTTTGTCTACGACTTCTGGTACACGCGGCACAGAGAAGTCGATGTGTCCAGATTTCAGCCAGCCGGCATCCTGCGCTGAGCGGAGGCGATCACGCTGGTATTCGTATGCATCAGGGCTTTCACCCAACTCTTCGGCCACCTGCTCGGGGACGGTAACAGTGATTCCCTGCCGACGAACAAACCGCTCGAACGCTTGGTACTTTTCGTTCGAGGGACCACCCATCGCGAAGAGAACGCTACTGTCGATGATGGCGGTGCTGTCGCTGGGAATGTCCGCTCCGGACATCACTCAGGGCGCGCCAGATACGGGTCATACGAGGCCGCTTCCTCGACGACGTCTTGGAGGGCGGTGAACACAGTCATCCCTTCGACAGGGTGGACACCAAGTTTCGTTGCCGCAGTCCGCTGTGTGAGTTCACCGGCCATGATACGAAGCGTGTAGTGGAGTGCAGCGGCTAGTTTGGCGATTCCTTGGCGCTCAACGAAGACGCGGATATCTTCGGTATCAAGTTGTCGTCCAATCGCATCAACGAGCGTCGGCGTTGCGAGCACTTCCCCGTGTTCGGTGTCGAGCTGGAGTCGAATCGGATCGACCGTGACCGTTGCTGGCGTCACGTCCTCGTCCCGCGTGAGCACGCCCATTTCCTCAAGTTGTCCGATGTACTTGTACGTCGTCGAGTGCGCCATGTCGAGGTCAGTCTTGATGGCCTCAATCTCGACGGGGCCGTGCCGGAGGATGTAGCTATAGAGGCGAGCGAGTCGCGGCGTGTTCAGCAACTCGGCGTAGGTGAGCAGATCATTGAACGTCGCCTCAGGGTTCGGCGTGGTTGCAATTCGGTCATCGGCAGACATCACAATCTATGTACTATGGATAGTGTATTAACTCTTGGTGAGGCCGTGTTCGAGTTCTCGGAATATGCACAGAGCGCGAGTGGACTCTCGTCCTTGGCGCGAACTCAAGTTCCTGAGGTTGACCACTTACGGTAAGCAACATGGCCGCTATTACCGGTGCTGTTGGTTAACAGAACCGCGAGCGTTCAGCGTTTCAAGGAACACGAAGGGCGGCTTCGAGAGGTGAGTTAATGAGCTTCTCAAACGAATCTCTTCACGAGCATCATGAGCGAGCCACCGTCGATAAATCTCGTGGCCGAGTGGGAGGCTGAGCTCGAGCGCCGGACGACGGTCGAAAAGATATACGACGTCGCCCTCCAACTCAGGGAGCTACTGCGTGTCGCTGACATCGCAGACCGGGCAGGCATCACACCGGATACCGCACGGGAGCACCTCAACTTCCTCACAGAACTTGGTGTTGTGAAGAACCCGAGCGACGACCCAGCTACCTACGAACGCAATGACGCCTACTTCGAGTGGCGACGAATCGACCAGCTCTGGACCGAACATAGTGTCGAGGAACTCCAAGAACGAATTCGTGAATTGACTGCCCGAATCGCAGACTACGAAGCGGCGTACGACGCATCGACACCGGCAGCCGTTGACGCTGCCACTGTTGCAGAGGCGAGTGGTGACCGGACAATCGACGATGTGTACAGTAACCTCCGTGATTGGGTGACTGCTCAAGAGGAGCGGAAGCTCGCTAAACGAGCTCGCCTGCAACGCTGTCGCGGCGACAATCAACAATGAGACCCGTTGAGTCGGCTACCATCGACGATTCCATCCCCATTGAGACGATTCGGGGGATTCTTCGGGAGCACTTGGTGCAGTGTGCACTTTGCTTCGGTTCCCATGAGACAGCGACGACTCACCCAACGAGTGACATCGACATCGCAGTCGAGTTGAAAACGACTCAGCGCGAGGATCAAGCGTACAATGAGGCGTTCTTCAGTCTGAGCGCTGACTTGAGTGAAGCACTCGAAACAGATGACGTAGACCTCGTCGATATCCACACCCTCCCACCAGGCGTTGCTGCATCAGTCTTCGAGGAGGGAATCCTCCTTGTTGGCGACCCGGAACACGCCGAGGAACTTCGGCGGCGTGTGACCGACAGATCGTCTGATTCCCGGTCGCCACGCGAACGCTTCGACGACGCACTCACGAAGATTGATGCGCATCTCAGCGGGTCTAGTGGTCCGGCATCCGAGAGACACGACCGACAACGATGACGTATGTCCGATACTGATACAACGTTCACGACTGTACTCAGAATCCAATCACGCATCGGTCGATGAGGTCTGTGTTCAAGACACCGGAAACGGTGGTGTCTGTGTCAGGTTCGCTAGCGCGTTAACCAACACAAATGGTATTGTTACGGTTGGTCTTTCCGGGCGAGAAAGGGAGATATCCTCTGAGAGCGTATCTCTAGCGTTGTGACACGGCCGGTTGGAACGCAAATGGAGTTAGAAGCGCGGCGACGGCTTGCCGTCGCCTTGCTTCGGTTAGGTTACAGCGTCTCCGAGGTTGCGCAAGCCGTTGACGTCTGGCCAAGCTCGGTTTACCGCTGGAAGGACGCCTACGAAGCCGGTGGCGACGCTGGCCTCATCTCAAAACCAGTCAAAGGCGGCCCGTCGACGAAGTTATTGGACGAGCAGCTGGCAGCGCTTGCAGCCCTCCTCGAAGAGGGGCCGCAAGCGCATGGCTTCGACACCGATCTCTGGACGCTCAAACGCATCGCGGCGGTGATTGAACAGGGATTCGGCGTCTCTGTCGGGCAAACAACCGTCTGGCGATATCTCCAGAAAATGGGCTGGAGTTGCCAGAAACCCGAGCGGCGCGCTCTTAAGCGCGACGCGAGCGCGATTCGTCGCTGGGAACAAGAGACGATTCCGACACTTGAAAAAAAGCGCGAGTGAACGACCTTGCGCTGGTGTTTCTCGACGAGAGTACCGTCCGAATGCAATCGACAGTTCGACGAACGTGGGCGCCGCGGGGTCACACGCCAATCCACCGGAATTCAGGCAGTTGGGATAGTATTCGTACGATTGCAGCCCTGACGGTTACACCGAAAACCGGCGCGACCGCCTTGGATTATTGGCTCTCTGAGAAAAGCATCGACAGCGAAAAAATGGCGTTCTTGCTACGCGATTTATTCAATCAACGAGGACAAGATTGTATCCTGATCTGGGACAATTACCCAGCGCACAAACCGACAGCAAGGATGATGACAACACCTGGATGGCCGATGGCTCCCAAGGTCGCCATCGACATCCAGTACCTCCCGACCTACACGCCAGATTTCAACCCGGTTGAACAGGTCTGGAAATCGGTGAAATACGACGATCTCGCGAACTACGTGCCCACAGATCTCGCCGCGCTGAAAGCGCGACTCGATCAATCACTCCGAGCAGTACAAGCTAGACCAGAACTACTCAAATCCTTTGTCAGATGGGCTGGGTTCGAGTTTAGTGAGTCGCATTAGAAGTGAAAAGACCAAGGAGTGTTGGTTAACAAAATCGCGAGTGCGTTGCGTCTCAGTTTCGAAGGCTCGTATGAGTGGATTCAACCAGTGAGCCGAAGCCCATCCGTTGCTTCGTAGAGATAGCCTTTCAACAACAGCTGCTCAAGCAAATCCTGTGCCTCTGGCCGCTCGAAACCACCGTCAGTGAGGAGATCAACAGCTGCGTCGTGTGTAGTCATCCCGTCCTCATCGGTACCCTGCGCTATCAGTTCCAGAGCAGTTTGCTGTGACGGCGTCAGCGGTGTCGACGAATGCCGCATTATCTGTGTCTCTGACAGCGACCACCGAGACTGTTGGGATTATGTTGGCTTCTTGGGTTTCAGTTTATTGTGTGAGCTCGGCGTCTCCGATTCCTCATCCTCGACATCGGATTGTCTAATATCAAATAATATATGCTGGCAATACACGAAGTCAGGTCACATTCTGATGCCCTCCGACCGATACGACGACTGTCTCAGCGACTGGGAGAGTAGATGCTGATGCGACGCCGTAGAGTGCTCGCATCGATAGCGTGTGGGACAAGTATACTGGCTGGCTGTGCAACCCGCGAGAGAGACAGCCGCAGCTCGGTCTCAACGTCTCAGCCAACACCGCCACCAGACGTGACGACACTCACCGAGACGAAACCCCTCCCCGAACCGAGTGAGGTGTCTAGCTCTGCAGTTGCTCAATCGTTTGTTGAGACATACGAACAACGCTACGTGTATAACGAACTCGTCGGCGGATTCGGAAGTTCAGGCGTAGCGACGGAGATTACGGTTGAGCCAGCACGTGTCGCTGTCGTCCACACGACTGACTCAGGGTACTACGTGTTGTCCTCATGTCGAGGGTCTGCCCGTTATTACCGTTCGGGTAGCTCCGCGAGTAGCGCAACCCGTAACGCTTCGAGTGTCGCCCACTTCGTGAGCAATGAGCGACACCGACGAATCCCGTTCAATGCCTATCGGTGTGAACGGCCTGTCGTTCAGACGTCCACTGCGAACAATAGTGACAAGCCACTTGCTCGGTTACAGATCTATGACTTCGAGTCTGACCCCGATTACGAGCACCCTGAGCAAGGTGGACGGACAGTCAACGTCACCGTCTGGAACGATAGCGGGGAGGCCATCTTAGAGCAGGCGTATCAAACATCACTTCCGTTGACGATTCAGCCTGCAGTCACCGAGACACCGGGGTCGTATACACTCGCTGCCTCGCTTGCCGATGGACCGACGGTTCAGTATGAGTGGGACCTCTCAACACCGGAGACTCCCAGTTGGTGGGCACTCTGTCTGGCAATCACGGCTGGTGGAAGATTGGCTGTCAAACGATGGTACCCAAATGAGGAGGTGGGCGTGCCGTCGAATGGCGTCTGTAGACACTAACGCGAGACGTTCCGACCTCGTCGACGTGCTCGGAGTGTTTGCTCACTTCCGTATCGAGAGGTGTGGAGCGACAGCTGTGAATAAAAGCCTCTGAAAGCCCCTGGACGCTCGACGGCTGCGTCTAGCGAGACTAGGGTCTCGCTGAGCCCCGTTCGCGCTGCTCACGGGACCCTCGCTGCGGTCCTCGCTCCGCTGTGGTCCTCGTGTCGGCTCGCTCACCAAGCGCCCGGCCCCTTTCACTCCCGCCCAATGTAGAGTGGTCAGTGTCGTTTCCTTGATGACTGCTGGGTATGACGAACTGGTACGCCCGCTCGCCGTCCCCAGCGGCCGGACGCGTGGACTCGGCTCACGATGTTCGCCTCGCCACGCTCTGGGACTCCCGGTGGTCGTCCCAGACGTCGTTCGCTTCTCCCGAAGCGCCAGCGGGTTAGTCAGTCGACAGACTGCGCTCGCGCGGCGTGCTCGTCGCCGACGAGACTAACTCCGCTGGCCACTCGGTCCGGCCGCTCCGGCGCGCATGCTTGATTGCTTCACGTTGGTTGTGCTCTCGCTCGCTCCCGGTGGTCGCTCACGAAGGCGCGAGCGAGAGCACGCAATGGTTGAGTTGGATGATGTAGAGAGCCGCGGCTGGAGAATCGTAGTGTTGGAAGAAGACGCCGAGTGAGCGCCTTCGGTGTAACTGCAATGTCGAGTACAAATGCGAGTAGCAAGGTTGTTTCGGTCGATGAACAGGCACTTCGAGAAACGAACGAGAGAGCGGTCGATGAAGACGGATTCGAGGTTGTCGATGAGACATCGGAATTGCGGGCGACGGTGAGGATGGAGGTACAGGCGAAAGTCGATTTCAACCATCCAGATGGCATCGTCGATTCGAGTGATGAACGTATTCGGGGCGCGACGTTGGCGCAGGAAGAACGCATCCGAGCACGGGAAGCAGAATTAGAGCATATCAGTACCCAAGCGACGCTGGGGTTACAGGAAGGTCGTGCAGAAAGAACGCGAGAGAACGTCGGAACGCAGAGTCGGCAGTGGCGGCGTGAGTTTCAGAAGCGAGCGGCAAGTGTGGACCCGTGGGCAGCACCGGATCGACAAGATCCTCGCGAAGAGTTGTCGCGAGAGGAGCTGGCGGCGGTGAACACACAGGCAGCGCGGATGCGTGAGAAACTCGGTGGGTGGTCGCAGGCGGCGATAAGTCGGCGGTTAGCAGAACGCGTCGTCGACGGCACGGATGTGTTGAGCGCGGTCGTGGGAGTGTTCGAGGAACTGCAGACGGCACCGGGGCGTATTGTGTCGATTGGAATGCTCGGTGAGGTGGATAGACGAGACGTGAGCATCGAGGGTCGCGTAGAGACGTTGTGGGAGCCGAGTTCTCCGAAGATTGCGCAAGTAGGACTAATCGGTGATGAGAGTGGGCGGACGAAAGTGACTGTGTGGGAGCGTTCAAATCAACCGCGGGTGAGTGAGGGTGAGCAAGTTCGGATTCATGGCGCAGCACGGAACTGGTACAACGGACGTGTCTCCTTGGCGGTGACTGGCTGGAGTACGGTATTGTTCCCCGAGCGCGGTCAATGGTGGGAGTAGGCTGAGAAGGTGGTTCTTTCTTTTTCTTTGCCGGACCGACCCAAACCCCGCCTCCCCACCCACCGCTCCGTGCTCACTCAGTGAGACTCGCGTTACTCGTCTCACAGGCTCTCGTTCGCGATGCTCACGAGAACATCGTTGTGCGCGCAGCCACAACCTCGTGAAGTGACAGAGGCTTCGGTGATTGAGGGTTCGGGTAGTGTCTCGAAGGGGCGTACCAGAGGGAGAAGACAATGAACCGCAAGCGCGAGTACCTGAAGAGATTATCCCGCTTGGTCACTGAGGACCGATATGCAGTGGTTCGACCAACTGATGAGTCAATTTAAGAGTGAGGACTCGAAGTTTCAGTACCAAGGCCAGAAGGAGATGGTAGTGTGACCAGCGAATCGCTCCCAGCTGAACACCTCTCGCCACTCGCCACGCTCGTTGATGAAGTACTTGCATCCGTTGGCTATGAAATGCCAGTCGCTGTCGATACGATCGACGACGCTGTCCCCGGCTACGGCGGCTTGTTCGACCCCGCAACTACCCCGTCAGAGCTGTGCCAGGCGCTCAAAGATTTACTAGCATCAGAACTCACCCAGCCACCGACCGCAGAACCGGCGGACGATACGTTTGTCCTCTACGTTGACGGCAGCTCACGCGGCAATCCCGGCCCCGCAGGGGCGGGCGCTGTTATCATGGATGCCGCGGAGAATCAACTCGCCCGTCTCGGCCGCCCTGTCGGCTCCCATGCAGGAAACAACACTGCCGAGTACGTCGCCCTCGAACTGGGACTTGCCGAACTGTTGGCCCGATACGAGCCACACAGTCTGGAGGTGCGTATCGACTCGATGACGGTCATTCGAGATGTCTGGGAGGGGAACGCCCCGACAGAACCGGGCGTGGAGACGTACAGCAAGGCTATTGCAGCGGCACTGTCGAGTGTCCCGGAACATCAGTACACGCATCTAGCCGACAGCGATCCGAACCCCGCTGACGCGTTAGCGACGGTCGGTGCCGATATCGCCGCGTTTGGACCTGGGTAGCAATATTACGCTAGTAACTAGCTTGGGAATCGAACTTTCTGGCTCTGAATTCTGATTCAAATTTCGTTGTTCTTCATTTCCGCAAAATACTTAATTACACCCCTTAAATCATGACCATGGAAGTGAATAGAAGACGCTTTCTGGTCGCAACTGGGTCAATAGCTTTGTCAACAGGTTGTCTTAGTGATCCGCAAGATAACGCAGAGGGCACTGCGGAGAACACAACTAAGACAACCAACCCGACTGCTGACCAGCAGAATACAACGACACGAGTCACCAGATCGCCCTCCCCCACAGAGACAACTGAGTCAACAACCACGACATTTGTCAAAGACCCGAATAGTGATTTAGCAGTTTACAACCGATACAATGAGACGATAGAAATATCCATTCAAGCCACAGACATGAATGACAATACAAAAATATACGATCAAACACATACGATCAATTCGTTTGAGGAAATTCTGGTAGAAGAACTTGTGACAGATACCGGTACGTATAAATTTATTGCTGAACTTTCTGATGGCCAACGTTCTGAAATTGAGTGGTCACCTCAGTCAGATCGGGAAGCAATGAATCAAGGAGTGCGTTTTTACATAACTAAAGAAGGAGAACTGGGATCCTCAGTTCAGTAACTAATCTGCCCTTGTCTGCGGGACTGATTTTCTGATCTCAGATCTACCTGTGCTTATCGATAACCCTATCGACTGAGTACTGGACATACCAACCGATACCGGCGGTTTACCCCGAGTAGCATCGAAGAATATCTTTTCAGTTACACTCTGTCCCTCAGGAACGTTAATAGAGACTGGGAGAGTGTGCTGGCTTTCTGTATTTCCGGTAACGGCACGGAAAACAGCGTCTCGTTCACCAGTGTTCGTCACTGTAATAGAACCGGTTCCGCCTAGTTCCGGATCCATCCTGGTTGGTGGTTCAAATTCGGAGATTTGAAATGAAGGTGTTTGACGAATTTGTTTTGCTAAATCTCCCGAGATCTGCCAACTTGCGACTTCTGATTCTGAACCATTTGGTCTGATGGATAGGCTAATCTTGTCCTCTGATATTGAGTTGGGGATTTTGAAGATTAAAGTACCGTTTCCATCCGGTATTGTCTTTGTTCTCCCATCTTCCCAGCGCAGCTGTCGCTCTTTCGCGTATGCTTTCTTGAGTCCATTCGCAATCGCGACTTGATTGGATCGGACTCCTTCAAGGCTCTTCAGAGCCCTATATTTCTTATCACCGATTTTTAGTACAAAGCTATCTATATCTGGAATATTATCGGTGTTGCTACTCATGTCAGATTCTACATTCACAAAGAGAAATTGCTCCGACTCTGGGTTTGATACACTAATCGTCCCATAAGCTTTCTCAACAAAAGCAGAGCTCTCTGCTAGAAGTTTTCCGACATCGTGTTTCCAATTGATTATCTCTTCGGAATCACTCGCACCGACGATTTTTGGAGTGAGTTTGATTCCAATTGCTGCGCCACCTGCTGCGAGGATTGATCGGCGATTGTATTGTGTCATGTCAACATCTACCTTTAATCGTATTTTCTGATAGCTTCGCCGGCACACGATCCCCAGAAACGGAAATCATGGTAATTGGTGCCATAGCTACCTGGTTGACGTTATTATAGCCGCAGTTGTTCTGGCTGGCTCCGCTATAATGAGGTGTCTGAGCGTCTCCACTGGAAGGTAGCTGATAGCATGCACCATCATCGTGGCTTACCCCAATCATATGTCCAATTTCATGGATCGCTACATGAGCAGGATAGTTTCCACTGTCGAATCTAGGGAAGTTGCTGTCGGTCTCGCTGTCAATCCGCTTTGCTCCACGGCAAACTCCGGCGTTGCCACCAGCACGACCGTAGATTCCGTACCTGTCTTCGTAGTCGTCTTGAAGTACCAGACAGAGGTTGAAGTCTGAGGCTTCATCTGGGTGGCCAGATACCCAGTCCTCCCAGTACCTTTTCAACTTGATCATGCAAGATGAATGATTCGTTCCATCTGAGTCTTCGTGTGGGTAGTCATTCCCTGCTGCCGTTGCTACATCAAGGAAAGGATCGAAACTATGATCGCTTGATATAGAAATGCTGTACGATACGTTCTCACTGTCCAGAGCATCTTTGAGATACTGCTTTACGACAGTCAGACACCAATCATCGATTTGATCACTCACTCTACGACTCATGGACATTGTACCATGAATCGTCATGCTAAATCACCTGTACTCGAGATTTATTTTTGTCTTCAACGCTCATCAAAACATACAAAAAAGTATTATAACTTAAATCTTTGTATTTCTTGATTTTCTCCTCAAAGCGACAGATCAAACCAGTCCATGCTAAATGCTTTGTCTTCAAAGTCGAGTACTTGCATTGCTAAAACAGCTAAATTCTTGCGGAGAGTGAAGCCTTATGCTTCCTTTTGACCTCTTTGCCGAGTTATATCTCTATTGCCAGTGTTTGAACGAATGTATGAGCTATCGAATCGCGACCTCATAGCATCACCTCGTACTCCTCAGCCAGTTCCTGGAAGTCCTCCCACTCGGGGAGTCGCGACGTCCGTTGGGCACCGCTGGTGTCGAGATACGTGCAGAGGTCGTCGACGACGTCGCCGACGCCGTACTTGGTGGCTTGGGTTCGGAGTTCGTCGCGGTCGATGTCGACGTGACTGAGCAAGAGCAGGCAGTATGACTGCGTTCGTGGGCCGGAATCAATCACGAGCATGTGACAGCACAATGTCTCCGGCGAGAGCTCACTCGTAGTCTCCGAATAGAGGTAGTGTCTGCGGTCACGTGCTAAGAGTGGAAGACCATATCGCTGGAATTGGTCTGGCCCTGTCGGGATGAAGTGTTCGTCGCTGACCTCAGTCCCCGTCTGTACAAGGAACTCGTCGAGAGACTCCCACAGAATCGTGTACGTGTCGGTCTGTTCTTCGACAGCCTGGCGGTGGACCTGATGAGCGAGCTCACGAGCGAATGTACTCAGCTGTTCGAAGCCGTCATTCAGTGCGTACGCGCCGTCGTCGGTTTGGTAGACGATTCCGCGATGTTGAAGCGGGGAAAGCGCACGGTGGACGGTGCTTCGGTGGACGTCGGCGCGGTGTGCGAGTTCGCTCGCAGTCCGAGGAGTGTCGAGGAAGTAGCAAACCCTGAGGGCTGCCCCTGACAACAGCTCCGGCCAGTCGATGTGTGAATACTGCTGCGTGAGGTTCGTGAGTAACTCGAGTGCCTTCGCGTCCGACAGTCGAATCTGCTTTGTTTTCCCCTGTCGACGTGTCTCGACGAGGCCAGCCGTTTCGAGCCGCTCGACGAGTTCAGAGGTGTAGCTGAGACTCCGATCAAGACTTGTTGCGAGTGCAGAGACCATCTGCTCACCGTGGAGGGCAGTAAGGGCGCGAACCTCGCCTTCTGTGAGCATACTGTTGCATACTAGCGAACCAATATATAAATCACTTCGGTATTTTGCAACACAGATCTGACTCTGTCGAGGACGTGGGCACAACAGATGAAAGCCCTCAGCCGCTCGGCATCCCGCGACCACCGCTGCGCTCCTCGTGCCTGCGGTGCTTGCGGGGTCGGGGGACGACCGAGACGGCCTCGCTCTTTCTGAGTCCGCCAGGATGTCGGCTGTGTTACTGAGCGTCGAGCCCGGTTGAACAGGTTCTTTGTTACGGCACGCCCCGCTCGCCGCTTCCGCCCTCCGCGTCGCTCGCACCTAGTCCGGATAGATTGACCGCAACACTCTTTACTGATTCGCTGTAAACTGTAAACCTCAATTGCCCATGTCACGCACGTCAAACCGAACCAACGGCGACGTCATCCGTGACTTCCTCTCGGTCGCGGACCTCCTTGAGGAGCCACAGCTCGCCAAACTGTACGCGTATCTCGCTCGAGAGGACGAAGCAACCGTTCAGGAACTCATGAATGAACTCGACCTCGCGCAGGGTACGGCCTACACCTATGTGAACCGGCTGGTCGACGCCGGCGTCATCGAGGCGACCACCGACGAGCAACCCCGGGTGTACGTCGCTCGCGACATCAATCTGACCGTCACAGCAGCTAATGGCGCTCGCGAGTACACGATCACGCCCGCGCTCATCGACGCCATCGCCCGTCGCACAACCGACGACGACATCGATACCTACATCGACCGCCACGGCATCGCCGGACTCGCAACGGCACTCACCTACACCGTCGACCGGGAACGTGGCGAGGTCACCCATCGGCTGATGGCCCGTGATCTCGACATCTCGCCGCTCGCCGTCGAGATCATCCTGCAGGCGCTCCGCCCCGTCGTCCACGAGCACTTCGATATCGAGGAGGCAGGCGCGTCGGTCGCGGATATCGAGGGTGTCGACCGGGACCTCGCCGGCGACGACGCGTGAGCGCCATCCATATCGCTGATACCGGTCTGTTCGTCGCGATGGGGCAACCGTCGAACCGTCGGTATCAGGTCGTCCGGACGTTTGCACGCCGGAACGACATGACGTTCGTCCTCCCGGAACGTGTCTACGACGAACTGACCGTCAACGCGCCCGACGTCGAGACACCCCCGATCGACACGGCAATCAACGAAGGGTGGGGCCGAGATGCTCCCTCGTCCCGATGGACGGTACGCCGAATACTTCTACGTCAGCGGCGTCGAACCGGAGCGAGTAGAAGCCTATGGGACCGAGATGGAGACCGTAGACATCACGATCCTCGCCGAGTATGAAGACGGTGGCAGTCTGGAATTTCTCGTTTCAGGGAATTGTCCCGCGTTTCGACTCACCGAACTTGGCGCGCTCCCGCGCGAAATCCGTGGAATAGAAGGCCAAGGTCGGCTCGTGGCCGAAATCCCCGCCGAGGCAAGCCCCTCCGAAGTCGTTGAGACCTTTCTCCAAGAGTATCCGGATGCATCGCTGCTCTCTAAGCGGGAAAAGGACGGTATTGCACCACGATTTCCCGACGCCGAATTCCGACAAGTGCTCCAGAAACATCTCACGGATCGCCAACGTGAGGTTCTCAAAACTGCGTTCGAAGCAGGATATTATGAGTGGCCACGAGAATGTACTGGAGAAGACGTCGCTGCTGAACTCGATATTACCTCAGCTACATTTTCCGAGCATATTCAAGCCGCTGAGCGGAAATTGCTCACGATTATGTTCAACGGACCCGAGGCCGGGCACTAATTTCGGTCACAAGCGTGGTTGCTAACAGACCCCCCAATCTGCCTTCGGCTATGGTTCAGGCCGCTTCACGACCACAACCCCATCTGCGAAAACCGTGATGTCACAGCCCTCGTACTGGAAGTTCACAGTATCCGATGGGAACCGATGCGAATCCATAGATTGTGGTCCGAAGAGATCCACGAGGGCATCTATATCAATAGTATTGTAGAGCGGGGGGGATCTCGGTGGGGTCCTTCCCAGTCACTTTCGAGATAGCGGTAGCAATCGTGTGAGTTGCGGATTCACAATCCGTTTGGTTACATTTTGATGAGATAACGGTTTGCTCAATGTCTGTGCCAGATCCGGGCTCGGGCAGATGAGTATTTAGGTCACTCATGATGTCACAACCTTGGAGAGGTTCGAATGAGATATAGCAGGCCCTCTCCATAATCAGTCTCCCTACATCGCAAGGGCATCCGAACCGGGGTTGTTCTGGTACGACAGCGAAGATATCATGTCAAGACATTAGCTTCCCAGAACCGTCACGAACTGTCTGCTGAAAGAGAAGTCGTATTGCGGGCATCGCGCTACATAAGTCCCATCGCGAGTCAAGTGATGAGTGTCACTCACGACCGTGGAGCTGACTGACATGCGCTGTGCATTCTGCACGACTTCTGAAGAGCGACGTAGATTGGCAACGTCCCTGGCGGTCAATACGCAGTCGTACCTAACGGCTGATTCAGTTGTACACGCCTGAATAGAATGCGCACCTCGTGCTAAACTCATCCTCTGTATCTCGCAGCCCGTTACTGACAGCAGTTGAGATGTTCGCTCATCGACTACTGAATAGAGAGCGCGTATCGGGCTACTGACTCGGCGTTCGGTGTGAGCGAACCAAATCACTTAGTACAGGCCTCTAAGATAGATATTTTCTGAGTATCCACAAGATGAGGGCGAGAGAGGCTCCGAAGAAAAACGGCGATTCTGAAAGTGGAAGTAAAAGGGCTGAGAAAGCAAGAAGGAGAATTACCAAAATCCACCATTTGAGCGTAGGGACAAGCTCCCTTGCACCTTGAAGAAAACTTGACACCATACGCATTCTTCAATAGTATTCTATAAACCGGTTCTGATGAATATAACCTCTGTATTCAGCACGCTATTCCTGTCACGTTCTGAGGATTTCAACAGAGCCGGTTATTTCACTTTCAGTTTCGCCGTGCGTGGCTGAGCTATATCGGACACGTTGACGACCTGAGCGTATGAACGAGAAGCTCGTCCCGTACGGCCGGACGGAACTCGTCGCCGAGCTCGCCGAAGAGATCGAGGCGCTGCGCGAGTGTCCCAGCGAGGACGCCGAGTTGATGGCGAGTAAAGTCCTCAGTCGCGCCTACTCGTCGACGAAGCTGGTCGGACTCACCGACGACGGGCGTCGGGCGGTCTACTGGTGGGATTTCTCGCCCGGCTTCGTGTTGATATCACCGTTCGACCTCAAGGGCGTCGACGGAAAGAACGGAATCCAGATTTGGCGCGGCGCTGACGAAGAGACGGACGATGACTTCGAGACGTGGCTCTTAACGAGGATAGACGGCCTTGACTGGCTGCATCCCGACTTCCGAGACGTCTGAAAACAGCTACTCTGCGAACGCGTCGGGACCATTTCATCAATAAACAGGGATGTGTCCTTCTAACAAGTCTCGTAGTACCTAAACAATTAGCCACAGCACTAATACTCGAAAAGCGACTACTCAGTAGTGGTGAGTGACGCTCCCCATAGCAATTGCTCGCCGGTAGGCACCTCAAAAGGTGGTGTGTCAAACCTGGGAGGGAACGTAGTGGTGTGTCAGATTCTACGTCTTCCCGGGGAGATCAGTTACTCCCTATCAGTAGAGAGTTTGTACTTTTGATATAAAACTGGCTGAATAGGTACATCTTTGCCACTTTCCCGAGTACACTTATTCGTAGCTGCTGAGGTTTTCTTGGTCGACGTCGCGAGAGATTTGCTCGTCGCGACGGATCTCCTGGCACTTTGGACAAAGTGGCTCGCCGGCGAGCGTCCTCGACGAGGTCGCGACGCCGCAGCGCTGGCACTCCGAGTCAGTCGTCGGCGTCCATTATCTCTCGAATCGCTACCTGGCATGGCTCGGGCGACGGCGCTCTTCAGCGGTGAGTTCTGTCTCACTCATCGCTTCTCGACCTCTGGCAGCGCGTCGAGATTCCCAAGGATTACTTCCTTACGAGCCTCGTCGTCGAGGCCGCGAGCGTCGCACATCGCTTTCTGCAGTTCGACGAGTGCGTCGTGAGCGGCGTCGGCCTTCTCGCGGAGCTCGCCATCGAACTCCGTCGTCGACGTGAGGAGCTTGATCTCGGCCGCCCCGATCGCGGCGAACTGCTCGGGGCGCGGTGCACCCTGTTCGGGGAAGTCGACTACCCACGTCACGGACGGTTCCTCGCCGACGGGCTGGATGATGACCTGCGGCTCCGGCTTGTTGCGGTACTCGAAGTCGGCGTACTCACCCATTGTCGACCTCCTGGAACTGCAGGTGAAGGTAGCCCCCCGTGAACGCGACGTAACCATCCGCCGGCGACGCATGGTCGATAGGGATTTTGACGCCGTCCTCGCCGCGGAGCGTTACCGCGACGTCGCCGACGATGACGCGGTCGTTCTCCCTGTCGCTCCGAATCTCTGTTTCGTCAGCGCTCATCCCAGCATCGCCTCCTCGGCCTTCACGACCGAGTTGAACTCCTCACGACTCCCGCCGACGTCGGGGTGCGTCTCGGCTTTGCGAGCTCGCGCCGCGGCCTCGACGACGGACTCGGGAGCGTCCGGTGACACGCCCAGGACCTCGTGTGGCTCGTCGCGAGCAGCGCCGGCGACTCATCTTCGAGGCAGACCCGGTCGCGGGGATGACCGTCGGCGAGAGCGAGTGGACGGGGTGCTCATGGAGGCCTGTGGGGAGAGAGCCCGTCAGCGACGTCGTCGTCAAGGAGAGTCCGGTGCGCGGGAACGCGCGAGTGGAGCGAGGGCCATGAGGTCGTTCGCCGACCGGTCGACTCACTTCCACGTAGTCGTCTCGGACACGCCGATCACCGTCGACGGCTTCGCGCTCGGCGAGCCGACCGGTCAAATCGAGTGCTGTGAGTGCCGTCGAACTCACAAAAACATCGACGAGATACCGCACAAGAAGGACTGCAGTCAGCGGTTCGTTCACTCGCAGTGGTACGCCGAGTCGATGGAAAACGAGTAGCCAGAGGACGTCTTTTTCGCCTTATTGATACCCTCACCTGGTGATGGGTTTCAGAAGCCGTGTTGAATACACAGCGCGAATCGGTCACTGGCCGGTCATCATCTGGTAGAGAAACGAGGTGACAGACACAGTCTTTGACTCTCTCACCACTTACAGCCTAGAATATACCCTGTTATCCCGATGACAGTCACCCACAGTAGCATGAACGGGGGAAATGAGAGAGAGCTGACTCCCCAAAAAATCCCATAGTAGAGAGTACTTCCGAAATAGTGACCGAATATTGGGACTGACCCGAATAGAAAACTCCAAATCACACCATTGTTCTGCCGGGCAGGGATGGATGCCATGAACACTCCAAGAGGAATAAGTCCAAAGATGAAAATGCTCGATGAAATTGACAACCGAACAGAAATGACGCCGACCTCAACCGTCTCGAAGCCAGTCGTAATAGGCCAGTTGGCAGTCTCCCCAAAACTCAGGGCTACAACTGCTAGAAACGCAGTTCCCCCAATTTTGATGTACTCTCGTATATCCCCTCTCAATTCACCGAAAAGAATTGATTCCATTTGTCCGGCGTGCATTTTCATTGGTCATACACTTAGCCTCTTAACAATTTGGCCACTCCGAGATGGTTCGATGAGAGGTTCGCACGCCCTTCCTATTGGTCTCTTCAGCTCATCCGGTGTGAAACAAAGAGCGGCGGCTTGCTGAATACAGCCTCTATATCTCGCACCCCGTTACTGACAGTGGTTGAGGAGTTCTCTCACCGGTTGCTGAATACAGAACGCGTGTCTCTCATCACCTGAATCCCGTTCAGCCTATGCAGATTTTTCACGAGATAACGGTTTGTGGCAGTGTACCATAGATGAACGAAGGGAAGCCAGCTCATGGTCAAAGCAACACCACCAGACGCGGGTAAAGAATTGGAAACCGTCACCGCCCCGGATGGGACTAAGATCGCCTACGAACGGACGGGGAGTGGACCACCACTTGTGCTCGTTCACTGTGCTACCGCTGACCACAGAGTATGGGAACTCTCCGACGTCCGTGCTACCCTCGCTGAGGATGCCACGGTATACGCGATTGACCGGCGCGGTCGTGGCGGGAGCGGTGACGCCGAGGCGTACGCACCAGAACGGGAGTTCGAAGACGTGGCTGCAGTCGTCGAGTCGATTGACGAACCAGTGGCCCTCCTTGGTCATTCCGCTGGTGGATTCTATGCCCTAGAAGCGGCCATGCGGACTGAGAATCTTAGCGCGCTGGTTCTGTACGAACCGGCCATGTCGATTAACGGGTATAGAGTTGGCTCCGAAGCGGCTCGCACCGAAATGCTGTCGCTACTGGAAGCCGGTAAGACCGAGCAGGCGTACGTAGTCTTCATCGAAAAAATCGCGGAATGGACGCCAGAGGAAGTGGACGCAATTCGATCGGCACCGATATGGCAGGAGTACGTAGACGGGTTCCCAACACTGATTCCGAAGTATGCTAAAATCCCGGACTACGACTACGATCCCGCACGCTTTGCAGAGTTGACCACGCCGACATTGCTAGTAGCCGGGAGCGAAAGCGGTCAATGGGGGAAAGAGACAACCGAAGCGCTCGATGACGCACTCCCGAACAGCCGCGTCGTCACCTTCGATGGCCACGGACATGCGGCGATGCTCACCGCGCCGGATCGCTTCATCGATGAAATACGCACGTTCGTCCGGAAAACGAACTAACGAGTCCACGGTCGAGTTCTCACAGCACTTCAACCTGTTCGATATGTAGGATAATGCCACAGTTGATTTGCTTGGAGTAATGTGAATAGAGAATATTCGGCATGATGGATACAGCCTCTATATCTTGCACGCCCTTACTGACAACTGTCGAGAAGTTCGTTCACATCCCGCTGAATAGATAGCGCGAGTCGGTCACAGAACCTAATCGGCTGCGACGTTCGATACAGGGAAAGCACTTACCGATGGTCTCTTGAAAAATGGGTATGCAACGTCGGAGTGTCATCGCGACATTTGGCATACTGATACCTGCCGTCAGTGCCGGGTGTGTCTCCTCTATTCGGGAAACCGTGAACCCAACCACTCAGCTCGGATGGTTTGGAGTCCATAATGCCGACACAGATTCGCCACACCAGTTCGATCTCGAGGTAGAACGAGACGGAGAGATTGTCCATTCCTCTTCACATAGGGTTGAAGCAGCACGCGAATTCGAGAATGGGGGACAATACAACGATGGGGCTGTAGCGGAGTGTGACTGGGGAAGTACTCCAGGCGATTATACAGTTCGTGCCCGTGTAGACGGAAACGAGTGGATAGAAAAGTCGGTTACGGAGTTCGCTACATCCAGAGACGTGGATTGTGTCGTCGCCGATGTCGAATATCGGTCCACACTCGGCATCTATCTCGAAGATGGTTGTGACCGAGGTGATTACAACCGGATGTGTTCTTTCACGAGATAGAGTCGTAAACTACGCAGGGCGGAGTCAGTACTTGCTTCTGGGGTCGGAAGCAGATACTACTCATCTTCCGTAAGCAGGTGTAGTGAGCGGTTGTTTCACCGGTTTTTGTGTGTAATAACCAAAGTTGCCGTGCTGAACTCACCCTCTGAATCGGTCACGTCGATACTGTCAGAACTCGAGTGATTGGATCGGTTGAGGGAGCATTGTAACCAACGGAGACCGAAATTGCACCGTTGTGTTGGGTAATCCATGAAAGCCCAGCAACAGATGCACGGCTTATTTGAGCGACCCAGCAGGAGGTAAGCCAATGACTGACGCGTTCGCAGACAGGACCTTCACTGAGCACCGGCGTATTTTCGAGAAGATATGGTGGCAAAACCCCGAGCGACAGAACAAGACTTCCTCGTCTTGGTGGTTCTTTCTCCTGTTCCCGGAGGGCGAGGAAGGCTACGGTCCGAAACAGCTTATGTTCTCGATAGCTGCCTGTGTGGGTGACCAGTGCCGTGTGAACGACCTCCCGTCCCAAAAAATGGACTCTGACCGCCCCGCCGTCGATGGTGTGGACAGATTCAACGCGACAACGGTTGGCTGGACCGGCGACGACGAAGCGGTCCACGACCATGTCGTCAGGCAATCAGCCGAAGCGGTGCTCTCTCGCGAGGACCAGCGTCTCGAAGCCTGGGCAGACCGCGAGGACGGCACCAGACGCGGAAGCGAAATGGCAGCGCTCTCGGACCGCTCCCTCGGTCTGAGAGCCCACGTCATCGGTGACGACGCTGAGGCGGAGTTCGAGGCGTGGGGCGACCTCGACTCGAAGATGAGCTCTCCACACCACTCACTGGATATCGACACACCGCTGGGTGGCGCCGAGGTCGTGGCTTGGCGCCGGATGGAGTTCGAAGGGGATTTTGACCTGCCCGACGGTCCCGAGACGTTGTCTGGATCATGTTACTTCCAGCGCGTGTGTTTCGACATGCCGCTGTTACCCTGGAAGTGGGTATGGGCGATCTTCCCGGACGGGACCTCGTTTTCCGTGTTAATTCCGTTTATCGGGCCACAACTGTTCCGACGGGGCTACAAATTCTTCTCCTCGGACAGACTCGAACGCCTGACGATACCCCTTCGACAATCCGGGTTCTGGAACTGGGGCTCAGAAGAGGGGCATGTCGAGTTCGATACGGTTACTGTCGAGCCATTACTGGGTACTGGCGAGCACCCTGACTTCGACGTTCGCGTCGAGAACGAGGAGGGCGATTACGTGCGGTTCGTTGCCCGGACCTATGGCCATGCGCGAAACTGGCTCGACCGTCCGAGACTCGGTGGTCGGCTTGCGTCTCACTGGAGTTACAACGAGTTCATGTTCCGGATGACCGGACTCGACGGACACGTCGGCGGCATATCAATCGACGACAAGTCAATGGGTACCGGATTCGGAACATTGGAATATAGTACCGGGTTAGGTCTGTGAGCCACCGATCGTTCTGACTGTCCTCGAAGAACCATGACCATGGAATACACAACACTCGGTTCGACCGGGATGGAGGTCAGCCGCATCTGTCTCGGCGGGATGAGTTTCGGTGTGAGCGACCTTCACGACTGGACGCTTGACGAGGAGGGCTCACGCGAGATCATCGAACATGCCATCGATCTTGGCATCAACTTCTTCGACGCGGCGAATGCGTACTCGAACGGAGAATCCGAGGAGATCATCGGGGATGTTCTCGGAGAGTACGACCGAGACGAACACGTCGTCGCAACGAAATGCTACTTCCCTACGAACCTCTTCTCCGACGAGGACGAGCCGCACCCGGACGCATCTGGACTCTCTCGGAAGACTGTCGAGTAAGAACTGGAGAATTCGTTGGGCCGACTGGGAATGGACACCATCGACCTCTACCAGATCCACCGCTGGGACTACGATACGCCCATCGAGCAGACGCTGCGCGCCCTCGACGACGCAGTCCGTCGCGGGAAAGTGCGGTACATCGGTGCATCATCGATGTGGACCCACCAGTTCGCCAAGGCGCTCTACACCAGCGAACACCGTGGTCTCGAACGGTTCGTCACGATGCAGGACCACTACAACCTCACCTACCGCGAGGGAGAACGCTGATGACTTTGGACAGTCGAAGATGTCGCCCCGGACCGCCCCTATCGGATCGAGGTCGGGGATAGCCGGAATTCACATTACTACCATTATCAACCAGACTGCTCCGATAACGAACCGTACGAAATCGGTGTCCTCGTCACCCTCAACGCGGGCGGTGGAGTCAGGTTCACCCAGACCACGTGTTCATCAGACAGCTTGTTCCTGTGAATTTGTGTGGGTTGGCGGAATGTGAGCGTGCGGGCGGCATTGAATCACCGATTGCCGACTGCAGTATCCACTCTCTGTATCTCGTACGTTACTTATGACAAGGACTGAGTCTGTTCCCACGGGTGGGCCGAATACAACACAGTTCTCAATCAAGAGCTGTGTCAGACGGCAACCGCATAATTGAGAACCAAAACCGCTCTAACTCCAGTATCATGTCGATAAACTCGTTGGGATCAACCGGCTTCGTCAGGTACCCGCTCGCACAGAGTTCGTAGGAATTGACAACGTCCATTTCGGCTTCCGAACTCGTAAGGACGATAACCGGAATGCGCCGGCGGTCAGGGTCCTCGTGAAGTTCTTTGAGCACTTCGTCCCCGTTCTTTCGTGGGAGGTTGAGATCTAACAGCACGAGGTCGGGCTGCGGTGCGTCGGCGTACTCGTTTCGCTGAAAGAGGAAATCAAGGGCCTTGACACCGTCTTCGACGACGTGGAGTGTGTTCGCGATCCTCCCAGTTTTGAACGCCTCTTCGGTGAGACGGATGTCGCCAGGATTATCCTCAACGAGGAGAATGTCGCACGGTTCGGCCCGTCCACGCTCACTCGTCATGAACATCCTCGACTGGAAGGGTAAATGAGAACGTCGATCCCTCGCCAGGTTCGGACTCGACCCAGATGGTGCCGCCGTGGCGTTCGACGATCCGTTCGCAAAGCGCCAGGCCAATGCCCGAGCCCCCGTAGTCGTTCCGGGGGTGGAGCTGCTGGAACACCTCGAAGATACGATATTGTTCGTCCGGGTCGATCCCAATCCCCTCGTCCCGAACCGACACTTCCCACATCGAACTGTTCCGGGTGGCGGAAATATACACCCGTGGGGGCTCGTCACCGCTATATCGGATCGCGTTCTTTAGCAGATTCTGAAACACCTGCCGCAGCTGCCGTTTATCTCCCATCACACGAGGCAACTCCTCGATATCTACGTTGGCATTACTTTCAGTGAGACACATGTCAAGGTCGCCGCGCACGTCTTCAACAAATTCGTTGAGGTCGATCGATTCGAGCGGTTCTCCCTGGGCCTCCACATGTGAGTACGCTAGTAACCCGTCGATCATGTTACGCATGCGGTCGGCCCCGTCCACGGCGAACTCGAGGAACTCCTCGGTCTCCTCGGTCAGTTCCTCGTCGGCCCGGCTCTCGATTAACTGTAGATAACTCGAGATCATCCGAAGGGGTTCCTGGAGGTCATGGCTGGCCGCGTACGCGAACTGTTCGAGGCGCTCGTTCGACTCCTTGAGCTTGCGCTCGTAGGTCTTCCGCTCGGTGATATCCCGAGCCACGCCGACCATCCGCGTCGGACCGTCGTCATCTTGAACCGGGTACCCAGGGGCTTCGATCCAGCGCACTTCCCCGTCTCGAACGATCCGAATCTCTTCGTCCTTCGGCTCGCCCGTTTCGAGGGCGGTCGCGATCCCCTCTTGGACCGCCTGTCTGTCCTCGGGGTGAATTACCTCGATGAAGTCCTCCCAGTTTTCGACGGCGGTTCCGTACAGCGACTCCGCCGAGGGATAGAACGAGGCCCGATCGTCATCGACGTTCCAGTCCCAGACGACCGAATCGGTCGCATTGAGGGCGAACTCCATCCGCTCACGAACGCGTTGGAGTTCCTGTTCGCGCTCTATCCGGTCCGTAACGTCACGCCCAATGCCAGCCAGAACAGGGTCACCGGAATGGTTCTCAAGCGTAGATCCAACGAACTCGAAGGGGATGGTCTCGCCGTCTTTAGTGCGTAGATTCAGTTCGATACTTACCGAGTCGCTCTCGAAGCCGTCGCGGACCGCAGCCACAGCTGCATCCCGGTCGTCCCCGAAGAAGTCGGCTATAGTCATCGATGCTATTTCCTCGTCCGTATAGCCAGATACCTCCGAGAGGCTTCGGTTCCACCGTCTGAGAGCTCCGTCTTCGTCCATCACATAGAACACGTCATCAATTGCGCCGAGAATATCGTCGGTGAACTGCTGGTGTCGTTCAAGGCGCTCGTTCGAGGCTTCTAGTTCCTTGACCGTTTCTTCAAGTTCGAGCTGCCGTGTTTTGGCCCTTGCGTCGTACCTCCCCGCGCCGAAGCCTGCGAGACTGCCCAGTGCCGTGAGCAAGAGTGTATTTCCAACGAGATTCGGATCGTCGCTCGCAAGAACGATAGGAAGCAGGATGGCGAGCCCTACCACGATGCCGCGGAGACACCACATGCTGACGGTAGAGTAGAGTTCGGGACGGATGTCGGTTCGTGGCAACCGATAGCCACCATACACCAAGACGAGACCGGGAATACCGACAAGGATGCCGAGTACGACCCGGAGCTCGACCGATGTCTCGTTGACGATGGGGAGGGTCGGATAGGCGACTACGAGTAAGAAGAAGAGTCCACCGAGGGCCACGATAATGTCCCTTCCGAACGGAGAGGAGTCCGACCATTTCCCGCGAATCATCACCCGTACTCTGTCGAGAGACTTCTATAGTGTTCCGATGAGCCAATTCATCTTTCCTTACGTCATGACCGTGCTGAATAGAGGGCGCGAATATCGCACGAGTTTGTGACCGATCTACGAACGTTGTGATCGCTCAGTACAGAGCGTGTGTTTGTCGGCGAGTCACGGCGCTTTGTCGGAACAACTTTGTTCGCTTGTCGCCCGCTCTACTTGCGCGATGACTGATTTGTACCCCCAAATCGAGCCATACGAGACTGGGATGCTTGATGTCGGAGAGGGGAACCTCATCTACTGGGAAGCCTGTGGCACTCCGGATGGAAAGCCTGCTCTCGTCGTCCACGGTGGGCCGGGGTTCGGGTTCACACCCGAACACCGCAGGTACTTCGACCCCGAGCGATACCAAGTCATTCTATTCGACCAGCGCGGCTGTGGCCAAAGTAAGCCTCCCGCCAGCGACCCCGAGACGGACATGCAGCAAAATACTACTGACCACCTTCTCGCCGATATAGAACACCTTCGTGAACATCTCGGAATCAATCGCTGGTTGTTGTTCGGCGGCTCGTGGGGAGCCACGTTGAGTCTAGCCTACGCCGAGGCGTACCCACAGCGGGTTTCTGAGATCGTCCTTTCAGGAGTCACGACCACTCGACCGACTGAAATTGAGTGGCTCTATCATGGGTTGGCACGGTTCTTCCCAGAGGCTTGGGAGCGGTTCCGTGAGGGTGTAGACGCCGAAGACGACGAACTCATCGCCGCATACGCTCGACAGATGGCGGACCCGGACCCCGAGGTCAGGAGGCGAACAGCGGACGCGTGGTGCGCGTGGGAGGACACGGTCATCTCCGAGGAACTCAACGGAACAGCGAACTTCTTCAGTGGACTGCCGAGAGACAAGAAACACTCGTTCGTCCGCATCGCCGCACACTACTTCGCTCACAGGGCGTGGTTGGAGGACGGGATACTGCTGCGGAACGCTGACCGATTAGCTGGCATTCCCGGCGTGCTGATTCACGGTCGTTTCGATTTGGCCGCACCGCTTGGTACGGCGTGGGAGTTGAATCGCCAGTGGCCCGATTCGGAGTTGACCGTGGTCGAGGATTCAGGACATACCGGTAGCGACACTATGACCAGACTGAAGCGTGACGCTCTCGACTCATTCGCGGGAAGTAGACCCTATCGGTAGACTATGAACTGACGGACATCAGAGTGATACACTCGCATGTGTAGTGGGCGGATGGATCACCGATTTTAACGGGAAATATACGATGCCGTCGTGCTGCACTCATCCTCTCTATTCAGAAGGAGGTTCTTGAGGGACGTTTGAGGGGTCTCTACCGGTGGTGGACTCGACGCAATGCGTCAGCAGTTGCTGTCCCCGAGATACGGATATACTTCTGGGCAGTCGCTAGGTCACTCCAGCCCATCAGGGCCTGTAGCGGCACCGGGGCGACGCCTTTGTACGCATGGTAGCTGGCGGCGGTTGCTCGCAGACAGTATGGATAGACACGACCCGGGAGATCAGCTTCGGTAGCCGCAGCCTGCACCCGTCTATTGATCGTTGACCGTGAACGGGGAAACGCATCGTATCTAGAAGCAAAACGTTCGAAACACAGCTCCAGCCGGAGCGAGAGATCGAACGGGATGAGTCGAGCCGAGGCGACGGTCTTGGGGTGCCACCGAGACGCGATGGCATCCGCGACGGACAGATCATCGTTGTGGGTGGCTTCCTGTCGGGCCTGTCGTCGGCAGTATCCACACCGGCACGGCTCGTGCTGTGGGATGCGAATCGTTCGGCGGTTCCAGTTCACCCATGCGGTCTGAAAATGTGCAATCTCGCCCGCTCGCAACCCAAGTCGGCCTGCGGTGAGACAGATGAATCGTGCCTCGAAGTCGTGCGGTTCCGGGAGTGCCGAACACGCCTCCAGTAGGAGTTCGAACTGCCGGTCTGTGAGGACATCCTCATGAGTGTGTCGGGTAGTTAGTTCCCTTCGGTGTCGGTCCGCCCGCTCTGTAGCAGGTTGGTTGTGATGAGACACCTGAAGCCGTCTTCGTGCTGTTGAGTTGGAAGTATCGTCCGGTGGTGCTGAATAGAGGGCGCGTATCGGCCAGTACTGGATAGTTAGTGCAATTTTCGGTCAGATACTAAAAGTGGTACAGTAATTTATCCACAGTACAGAAAACATATATCGGGTCTCTTCGGTGGTCACATATGTGTCCTCTCCATTGACACGACGGAATATCCTCCGTGCAGGAGGACTAGCTCTCGCTTCTGGGCTCGCAGGCTGCGCAAGCGATACCGACGACACCACGAGCATCACACCATCAGAGTCTCCTACCTCATCTCCAACTGCTTCCTCACCCACGTCTACTCCAACACGTCCAGATCACGCCGCATGGACATACGACCTTGACGGGAAAACCGGTCTCGCTCCGACGCTTATTGAGGATACACTCTATGTTGGTCGTGCGGATGGCCAATTCGTCGCCCTCAACCCTCTGTCTGGTGATGAACTTTGGTCCACTAATGCTGGCGTCGGGTTCTTTGGCGACACAGGGGCGACGCCCACAGTTGCAGACGGGACTGTATACCTCATTCCTGGTGCTCGATCCGGTATCGCCGGCCGAGGATTCGATACCGTCGCACTCAACTCCGAGACTGGTGAGAAACTCTGGTCACAAAGCATCGACGAGACGTCCTTTCTCACACTCCTTGGTGTCGAAGAGGGCCATGTACTCGTCGCGACCAGCGACGACTATTTCACGAACGAGGGACAGAAACTCCTCAGTCTCAACCCGGCCTCTGGTGACGTGCAGTGGACCGCAGAGGTTGGCGATCCTTTGAGATGGGCGATTGGTGCTGGTGGCGTGTACGTCGCCGCCCACAGGGGGATGCGCGCTATCTCGCTCACAGATGGGAGCCAGCGCTGGTCGAAGCAAACTCGTCTTGATAGCAACATTGAGGTTGCAGCTGACACGGTCATACTCTCGGTCGGTCAGAGCGGTACGTCACAGCTTCTCGGACTTGATTCCGTTTCTGGGGACGTACGTTGGGACGGACTCGACTGGCGTGTCACTACCCATGCTGCCTCTCCCGATGGTGTGCTCTATGCTGGTGGTGAACGCGTAGGCGCCTACGACCCGGCGACAGGTGAGGAACACTGGAGCATTCGGGGACAGGGGTTCGTCGACGCGCCCCCAATCGGCGGTCGCTTAGTTGTTCGTCTCGATGATGGCATCCATGCCCGCAACCCCACGTCAGGTGAGCTTCTGTGGGGGACGAGTGCCAAGATGGACAGTACACTCGCACTCGGCGAGTCACTCATTGCATACGTCGCCTCCGTCTCAGACGCTGCAGTCTCACCGACGCTCGTTGCACGCAATGCCAGTACCGGGGAGACGGCGTTCGCGGACACGCTCGAAGATACCGAGGAACTCACTTCACCGGTCGTCCGTGGTAACACCGTGTACACAGCCACTCGTGCTGGTCGCGTCTATGCCTTCGAGCGCTGAGTCGAGTTCTTTGATATGGAATGAATACATCGATCGTGGAGTTGGTTGGCTATCGAAGACAGTAAAAAATCTCCACAGCTGCTTTCTGGAGTACTGAAAATCACCGGTTCTCAGGGACTGTGAACGTAGAGCAGGTCAGCTGAATTGAGTTAGGGTAAGTGTAATCCTACCCTCATTAACCCCGGAGACGTATACCGTGCCGTCGATGACGGCAAATTCCCTGTAATATCTCGCATAGCGCGACTCAAACTAACACCATCCGCTTGCTGAATACACCCTCTAGATTCAGCACGTACTTCCTGTCAGAATATGATAAGTTTGACGAGACCGCACGGCTGTTTTTCTGCCCCTGAAGGGTGAGGGGCGCGTGGAGACGTGCGATTCGTCTGGTGTCCCTCGTGAGTACCATGGCAACGAGAAACATCTACGAAACGGTCTTCGATGAAGACGTCCAGCATGAATCCAGTTCGAACAACTGTCCCGAATGCAACGGACACGTGGCGACTAACGCAGTAGAAACAGTTTGTGAAGACTGTGGACTGGTCATCGCCAACCAGCAGATCGACCACGGTCCTGAATGGCGCTCGTTCGAAGACGATGACAGCAACTACGAACGGACAGGGTCCGCACTCACGGCAGCCCGTCACGACCGAGGCTTATCGACCGAGATTGGTCGCAGGACCGATGGGAAGGGAAACACGCTCTCTGGGTCGAAACGATGTCAGCTTGCCCGACTGCGACGTGAACAGACGCGGGGACGATTCCAGTCAAAAGCCGAGTGGAACCTCGCACACGGGCTGGGTGAAGTTCGAAGAGTCGCAAGCGTGCTCGAACTCGGTGACTCGGCACGTGATCAGGCGTGTCAGCTCTTTCGGAGTGCCCAAGGCAAGGACCTCTTGTTGGGTCGGTCAATCGAAGCCATAGCCGCCGCCAGCGTCTATGGAGTGTGTCGGTGTCACGGACGACTGGTCGCACGTGATGACATCGTCGACGTTGCTCGTGTCGACCACTCGAGTGTGGTGAACGCGTACAAAACACTCAACAGGGAATTAGGACTCCCGACAAAGCCCCTCGCCCCACAATCGCTAATTCCCAAACTCGCCTCGGAACTCGGTGTCGATAAACGAGTTCGCACTCGAGCCCAGACACTTGCCGAGCGTACGCACAAATCTAGGGTTGCGAACGGCTGTCAGCCGTCCGGAGTTGCTGCAGCCTGTCTCTATCTCGCCAGTCGTGAACACGGACAACCGTTGACACAGACACTGGTTGCAGCGGCCGCTGGAACGACGCCGGCGACGTTGCGAGCGCGACACGCAGAACTCACCGAGATGATTGACGGGGGGTCCGAATCACACCAGCGTAAGGGTCATTCAGGTGGGGTCAACGTCCATAGACAAGACGGGTGGTTCTGTGGCAGTACACAGCTCGATTGCCACTTGCTGGATTCGTCTCGAGATTGAAATACCAGGACGGACGAAATCGAGACAAGCCAATGACTGACCATCATTCTGACTACGAAGCACTCCGTTCCGTGGGTGAAGTGACCCAGGTGCCTGACCACGAACTCAATGCTCGATTCGACGCTCAGGACAACGGGCGTTCCATCGCAGGCTACCCAACCGAGGCTCAACAGCAAGAGACCAACTGTACCTCTTGTGGGACGTCGATTCCTCCCTGCCAGCCAAAGTGCCGATTCTGTCTCACCCACCATCTCGATCCATCGGACGACGAGCGTCACTCGGACACTGAGCTGTCGCTCCTGCACGTCGTACACCTGTTTGTCGAGTCGTCGACGTACTACGGCGCCGTCGCGAAGGGAGCCGCCGCAGCGAGACTGCTTGCAACAAGCGAGTCCGACCCTGCCGTCGACGAATGCCAGCTCATCTGCGACTTCGACGAGGAGCCTGCTGCACCGTTGACCGATGCGTGGCCGACGCTTCCTGCTGCGATACGAGTCGCTTCAGAGCGTGGCGAGGAGGTACTTGAGGTTACCCGTGAACGGACGATCTGGCGAAGCACAACTTGTTCACCGAATAAACACTCGACGTACCTTTACGACGAAAGCGGGAGCACCATTCAGGATGAAGCGCATCTCTCGACACTCCTTAAGAGCGCAGGCGACGACGGCTGGCTCGCACCAGCGATTGCACTCCAGCGTTCTCCCGTGGAGACGCGTTCGGAGTCTCGGGAGCACCCGCTGCCAACGAAGAGGTCGCTGCAGTGTTGGGAGTGTGGCCGAGAGACTGTCCATCGGTTTTCGGCGTTCGAAGAGAGTCCCGACGACGGGTGGAGCGGACAGCCAATTTGGGAGTGCACTCTGTGTGGAACTCCGTGCTTTGGGCCTGAGCCCAGCAAAAGAGAGTAAGCTCACGTAGAGAGATTTTATTCACCCCCCGAAGGGTGCGGGGCACTCAAGAACGACCGTCCCGCGGTTAGCAATGACACCGAAAGATACCACCAGTCAGACGTTCCTCAAGGGAAATAGACGTATCAACCTCAGCAACACCGGATATCAGATGAGATACATCGCACGGCAAGGTGTGAACTAATGAAACGGTTGCTCATGCGCCTGTTCTCTCCTGACGAGACCGTTTTCCACGAGTGTCGTCGCTGTGGAACAACACTCAACAGCACAGATGACTCGTGTTCGGTCTGCGATTCAACCGACGTCGCGACCTACCGATTCTGAGTACTGAGTGCTTTGGCTGTGGGCAATAGTCTATTTGGAGAGTGTTGGGAACCAGCCCAACACACTTTTGGTGTTGGGGATCATCCCAACGGATAACGGATGGGCCAGGAACTTACACGTCGCTATACGCACGTTGAAGCCGGACTCGTCGAAAACGTCGTCATCCGGCGAACAACCGATACAGACACCTACCCATCCGGATGGAAATACACGCTTCACCTCGGAACGCTCGAAGATCTCACGCTCATCCGGTACGACAACGCCCACGAGGATACAAAGGGCCACGAACTCCACACTGCGGCCGGCGACACCGACGTTGAATTCCCGGGTATGGAAGAACTCCTCGTCGAATTCTGGGCCAGCGCTGACGAGTATTGGGATGCCATCGGGGGCAGTCCACCACGGTCGTACTGAACTACAATCACAATCCCAACCAAGACCACTATGACGACACTTCACATCACCGTCGGCGACCGAGCACAGCTCCGTAAGGACTCCCTGCAGTTCATCCAAAACGCAGAAGCTGGTGAGGGGACGGTAGAGGATGACCGAGCAATCCTTCAGTTTGGATCCTACGACGATCTCGTCGATAGCCTCACTCCACTTCGTCTCGAACTCATTCAAGCAATCGCGACAGAACAACCCTCAAGTATGCGTGAGGCAGCCCGACTGGTCGACCGCGACGTCTCCGATGTCCACACAGACTTGAAACATCTGGAGGTACTGGGCATCCTCGAACTCAAAGAAGGCGGTCCCGGTGGCGCAATTCAACCAGCCGTTCCATTCGACAAGATCGAGATGCACATCGACTATCCGCTCCTTGACGACGTTGACGCAGACAGTGCCCCTGCTAGCGTTGACTAACTCAAGGTCGGGGAGAGGACTGGAGTGGATACGTTCGGGAGGTCAACAGGGCTTATCGAGGTCAAAACTCTGTAACGCTAAACACCACGGGGTTTTTTCACCCCCCGAAGGGTGCGGGGCACTCAAGAGGTGCCTCGTCAACCCATGACGAATGCATTTGCACACCTCGACACAACCCGGAGAGTCGTCAAACGAGCCCAATACGAGGCATTCGAGTTCAAACTCTGTGATGGCGGTATTCGCGTCAGAAACTGCAGTCACGCCGAGCCAACGGATCATCTTGCGGTAGTGAGGAAACCCCGTCCTTTAGGACGGGGAGGAATCGCGTTCGTACACAGTACCCTTCGACCTACAGTGGCCCCTCGGTGTCCAGTACTTTCGCACCCTGAATGACGAGTCCACGCCACGTCAGCCCGTGTGCCTCTTTTACTTCGCTCAGTTTCTCGTATTCTTCGTCGCTCACTTCGATGTTTAGGTTCGGCATCTCTACTCATACTTAGCAATTCGTTAGTTTTAACTTTCATGGTTTCGCGTATTCTACTGTGACTGCTACTGCCACCAAGACGTTGCAGGCCACGCTCACGCCCCCAACGGCGCACAAAGAGCGTCGGCTTCAACGAACTGTGGCTACCTACCGTCGCGCTCTCTCCGAATCGTTCGAGAGTGGTGCGACGACACAGACAGCGGTCAATGACGTTGTAACACCGTACACGCTCATGTCCTACGCGAAAGACGCTCTCAAGAACTATGTCCCGAAACTGCGGGACACGTACAACGCTTCGGAGTTGAACGACGACCACCCCGTTCGATTCACGAACCGTGGATGGCGTCTCGACCACTCCGAGGAGAGACGACACGAGTTCTGCTGGCGCGTCCCACAGGCAGGACATGGCAACGCCTTCTGGATTCCACTCCGCATCAATCCTGCACAGCGAGAGTTGTGAACGACCTCCTTGACGGCGACGTGTCGGTCGGAGAGTTCCGACTCCAAGAGCATCGAACGAATTGGGTGCTTCACGTCACTGTCGAGTACGAGGTCGCTGAGCCAACTGAACCAGACGAGCCGACGTACATCGGCTTCGATATTGGGGAATCCAAACTCCTGACGGGCTGTGCCCTTCGGGACGGTACTCCAACCCAACCGTACATCTATGACGGCGGTCGTGTCCGACACCTCCGCAAAGAGATGTTCACGACGCTCCGTCGCCTCCAAGAACGAGACGCCGAGTGGCGCATTCAAGAACGATTCGACCACTACCAGAACGCTCTCACAGATATTGTCGAGAAGGCATCTCGTGAGGCGGTCGAGTACGCCCGTTCCTTCGAGAACCCCGTTATCGTTCTCGAAGACCTGTCGTACATCCGTGAACATCTGGATTACGGTAAGTGGATGAATCGCCGCCTCCACAATTGGGCGTTCGCACGACTAACTGGTCGAATCGAGGACAAAACCCGTGACGCGGGCATCTGTGTCCGATTCGTGAATCCTGCGTACACAAGTCAGACGTGCCATGAGTGCGGACACATCGGTTCTCGTAGTTCCCAAGCCATGTTCCGCTGTACGAACGGCGAGTGTTGGGTAACGGAGTATTAAGCAGACATTAACGCGAGTGTGAACATCGCACGTCGCGTCAACCCGTGGGGAGAGAGGTGCGCGTTGAAACTGCACACCGATGACTCGCCACAGGATGGGAGTGCTTGTGACAGCACCACAGGACACCGCGAGCAGAGTCGGCAATCCCGACAGACGACGCTCGGGGACTTCAGTTCTGAAACCTCCGACGACGAGACTTCCCTTGTAGGAAGCCCCGCCCTTTAGGGCCGAGGATGTCACGAGTACCACGTCACCGTTGACGACGGGATTCCAGTTGCCTGTGAGTGTCCAGCCGACGCGAAGTATTCCTCAGCCTGCAAACACCGGGTGGCAGTTGCGATTCGGCCCCTACTCCTTGATGCCGTTGCAATGCAGGCGGTCGCCGATGGCGGAACTGTCGTGCGTGGCGGTGACACTAACGAATCAGGGCGATGGCGAACTCTCACTACACACGACCGACGTGAGTGGAAAAACCGAACTCGAAGTGGAGGTTATCAAAGGACTCAAGTTGGGTGGCCCGCTTCTCCTACCAAACGAAGAGGACCTGCCTCACATTGCAAAACCATACACTGACAGTGAACGTGAGACAGGTGAGGGACTTGCGTCTGAATACAGCGTGGACTCTGTGCACGATGCTGGCCCCATCCAAGTTATTGGGTCGGGTGCGACGATTAATGACGCTACACAGAACGCGTTCGATAGAGCGAGTTCGTTACTCGATATGACTGAGGTTGAGATCCGTGCACGCTGTACGTTCACTGGAGGTGTCGAAATCGCTCGGCTTCCGGGTGTGGTTCAATTGTCGATGCTCGTCCCGATGGAGAAACTCGAAGAGATGGGGCTTGCAGAGATAGTCAAAAGCCAGTACAATCTCTAGCCTACCCGCCTCGCATTGCGGGAAATAATTTCATTGATGCTTCAGCAATGTGTAGTAGAACACAAACAGTTCGACGTCTACCGCCAGAGGCTCAAAGAAATGGAAAAGAAACCATCTGAAAACCATTTTGACCAGGTACGCACACCTACGTCACTTCCTCACCGATTACCTGTTTTTGTCGAACTACCAGCCGTAACGTTTGTGTGCCGTGTCGATATCGAGAATTTCCACGACCTTTACAGCTTCACCCTCAATTGCGTAAAACGCCGTGTAGGACCGACCAATATGGAGTCGGTACCGTTCCTTGCCATCAATCGGGAGTTTCTCTTTGTCGCCGCTTCCCGAACCGGGTCGTGGGTAGGGGTCGTCGCCGAGTTTTGCAAGGTTCTCGCGGACGATACGCTCAGTCTTCTCGTCGGCGGCAGCAAGAAACGTGCGTGGTTGTTCACCAAGTAGAACTTGGTAGCTATCGCCCATCTATACGTCCTCAAGGGGGACGAATTCGTCTTCTTCGAGCGAGCGGTCGAACATCTCCGATAGACGGCGCTTTTTTTCGTGTTGAATCATCTCCGCAAGCAGGTCGTCGTACGATTGCCCACCTTCCTTGAGGTCTCGTAGTTCGTTGCGTCGTTCCTCACTAAGCGGAATTCGGTGTTCGGAACTCATTGACAATGTTGTCAATGTTGTCCATCCTGTTAAGAGTTATTACGAGATGACCGAGTCACGAGGCCCTGCATTGGAGAAAGCACTATGCGAGAAAGCCTATAGTGGGTCTCTCTCAACGTCGAGATATGTCTAGTGCAAACCCCGACTGGGATGTAGAACAGATGAAACGGGGCATCCATGGCGAGCGAGTCGGCTGTAACAACTCGTTTCTTTGTGGTTTCTGTGAAGTTCACATTCCGATTGGGAAGCCAGTGATGTATGACATCGTGCGCGTCTATGATTTGCCATTTTTTGAAAGGTACACCAACCCGCCCGAGGGATGGATACTGGACGCTGCCCGATGTGAGAGTTGCGAAGTCAAAGCCGTTGATCCGAAAACGGACGGCTGGGAAGAAGCAGTCGTACTGCTCTCGATTGTTGAATCAAACGGTGTCCTCAGCGCAGACGCGAGCAAACTCACACTCGTCGACTATTCACCCGGCAACGAAGGCCATCACCCACCACCGATTCCACTCTCGACTCTGATGGGCGCTAGTAGTGTCTCTATTACTCGATGGGGTTACCTCAAGACTGTCCTCGCGACTACAGAGGTAGAACACAAACAGTTCGATGTCTACCGCCACATGCTCAATGATATAGAAGAATAACCGACTGACTAAGAAACAGGGAGCCGAATGAACCAACTCTCAGCGACGTGAGTGAATGAGGTGCTCAACGAGATGCGAGAAGTTGGCTATACTCCGATGACGAAATGGACCACACCTTCTGTGTCACATGCGTAAGTATCTCAGAAACCACTATCTTTCAGCCAGCGAACTCGCTACCGCGATGCCTGAAGCTGGCGGCACGTACGTCTTCGGTGTGCCGATTGTTAGGGGACAATTGTCACGGGAACAGCTGATCGTTTCAGAACACCTCTAGCCACACTTCCAAGTAGTGTTTCTTCGAGACTAGATCGGCCACGGTTACCCATTACAATGTGATCGACACCAGTACGTTCAGCGTACTCAAGGATTTTTTCTGCGGGAGCTCCTGCCTCGATGGCGGTTTCGATTCTCCGATTGCGTGCTGCATCCTTGTTACGGTACCTCTCAAAAATCTGCTCAACATCTTCACGTCTCTCCTGCTCGTTTTTCTCAGCTTTCCCATAATCAAACCCCTCAGCAGTCGGATAGTTGAAAATGGTGACTGGATTGAGTACGTGTAGGAGGGTTATTCTCTGGCTTGGAGTCTCTTCTAAGACGTATTCAAAGGCGCTCTCAGAACTGGACGACACGTCTACCGGAACGAGAACATGCTTGGCCATACTCGCCACTCCGCTTCTGACAGTAAACAACCTTCCCTTGACTCAGAAACGTGCCGCAGACGTGCTCTCTATTCAGCGCGCCCGTCGGAACAAACTCACAGAAGTCGCGTGCTGCATACATAGGTTGGTCTCAGTTCGACGCGAGACTGACTTTCGAGAACGTATTTCCGCCACAGATTGGGCACTCTTGACGCATGACTGGGAGTACAATGCTGTTATCGGGTTTCACTTGCGCCACACAAACATACCCGCACCGATTACAGCGTACGAACTTCTTTTTCATTGGAGGTCTCGGTTACAGCTATCGGTAGACGATTCTACTGATGAAGCATCATCAGGGTGAGGAGCAAACGACGCAACACACTCCTCGAGTCTTGTGGTATTCGGATAATTGTAGAAAGTTATTGTCGGAATTAACACTTTGGTGTGGATATCCAGTAACTCTCACGAGACCGTCATAATTGAGGGTCACACAGTCTTACCACGCTCGTCGTTTCTGAGCCTACGAAAATGGTGTTGACGCCGAGTCACTTATCACCTCTACAGTTCATTCATGGAACTTACTCGACGCTGTCTCCTTGCATATCCTGTTCATCACGGATTTCATCGTATGGCATCGTGACATGCCTTCCTCCCTCGAAAAGAGTCAGTCGACCGGTTTCTTCGCTGAGCGTAATTGTCGTCACCACTTCGGGCCGAGCCGACATATCGGCCGCACTCATGTGGCGCGAACCCATCCAGTCTTCATACTCTATGGCCTGTTCACCCTGAGGTACCTTGTCGGGAGTAAAATCGAGGAACCGAACCATCTGCTTTTGGATCACTCCGTCGACGCTAATCACTACTGCACCATCCCGTGACATGGCGACTTCGCTTGCTGCGTCGTAGAAACTATCGACGTCGTCGAGGACTTCGTGAGAGATATCGACTGGCCAGTAAGCATAACGGACGGAACGAAAGTAGTCGCACTGTCGGAGGTGTCTCCGCATGAGCGGCAACCTCCAACCGCTCGATCCGGAAAGGACGCTGAAGCTCTATCTCGACGCTCGACGCGACGAGATCACCGAGCAAACGCTCCGGGGTCATCGCAACCGACTCAGAGCGTTCGTCGCCTGGTGCGAGGAAGAAGAAATCGAGAATCTGAACGAGCTGGCCGGGAGAGATCTCTACGCCTATCGAGTGTGGCGGCGCGAGGGGAATTTCCGTGACTCCGGTGAGGAACTTGCACTCATCACGCTTCGCGGGAACCTTGCGACGCTCCGGGCGTTCCTCCGCTTCTTCGCGGACATCGACGCGGTTGACGAGGAGCTGTTCACTCAGGTTCCGCTCCCGGCGGTGAGTACGCCGAGTCGGTGAGCGATACGACGCTCGAAGTGGCTCGGGTGACCACGATTCTGGATTACCTGGAGCGATATCATTACGCCTCTCGGAATCACGTCGCACTCCTGCTCTTGTGGCACACGGGGTATCGAGTCGGTGTGCTCCGTGGGGTCGACCTGAAGGATCTCGACTTGGACGGCACTCGGACGAACGGGAAGGGTCCGGCGCTGAAGTTCAATCACCGTCCGGAGACGGATACGCCGCTGAAGAATGCGGAGAAGGGCGAGCGATGGAACAGTCTCTCAGACTTCGTCGCGCACGTAGTCCAGGAGTACATCGACGGCCCACGTATCGACAAGACCGACGACCACGGCCGGAAACCGTTTATTTCGACTCAGCGCGGTCGGGCGTCGGTGTCGACGATTCGAGATTTGATGTACTGTGTGATTCGACCGTGTTGGTACGGCGAGGAGTGTCCGCACGACCCTGATCCGGACGAGTGCGAGGCGACGTATTATCTAAAGGCGTGCAAGTGCCCGTCGTCTCGGAGCCCGCACGACGTTCGGAGTGGTCGGGTGACGGCGTATCGGTTGAATAACGTGCCGCGTGAGGTGGTGGGTGATCGGTTGAACGCGTCGGCGCAGATTCTCGACAAACATTATGACCGACGTTCGGGGCGCCAGAAGGCCGAGCAGCGGCGCAAATATTTGACAGAGTGATAGCCATGATGTTCAATTCACAATCTCGTAAGGAAGCGTATCGAGGTGTTCCGGCAGAACTCAGGAATCACTCCATCGGTCGCCATATACAGTATTGAATAACTCACACTACCGGCTGAGAGGCTATCCATCCATATCACACTCGTTGTGATGAGTCTCAATCGCATATCCGTCCTAATCTTCTTTCTTCTCCGTCTACTACTCCTATCCACGATGAATATCCTCCGAGTGCTGCTGCTCACGATACTGCAGACTACCGCGTTGATGTCAGCGGACGACGTCCCCGAATGAGACTAGTCCGCTGTAATCACAGCCGTGTTAGCGCCACCTCATCACAACGTCCGTGATACCACCAGGTGACGACGTACTGCCGAGTTCAGATACTGCACGCTCAGTGAACACGGCACGCTTGGTTCCGCGACGTTTGACCACTTGGACATCTTCTTTCTTAAGTTGGTTGAGGAAGTCCATGACGCGACTGACAGTCTGCGTGTGGGGTGTCCGGTCTTCTTTGGCTTTCAGGACTTTCCGGATCGTGCCTGAGTCGATGGCGTAGCCGGCAGGAACTTTCTTGGCGTACTCATGGATGTCTTTCGCGATGAACCGAGCACGTTCTTGGTTCGCAGTAAGTTTCGAGACGGCTTTCGAGGGAAGGCTGATGAGTTGCTGCAATGGCGATTTACTTTGACTCGTCTCATCCGAGTCTTCAGAGTCTTCGAGGGCGTGCACGCGTTGTTGGAGGTGCTTTCGGTGGTCACTCGACACACTAAGTGTCTCCTCGTACTCATCCAAGCGCTCACGCTGGGAGGCAATCATCTCAGCTTGCGCTTGGACTGTGTCTTCGAGGTCTGATTTCTCGTCTTCTAAAGCGTCAACGCGGTCTTCGAGATCATCGAGGCGCGACTGGAGGCCTTCGATAGACTCAGTCATAGAGTGTCCTCCAGGGTGAGGGATGGCTGTGCGACGAGAGCTTTTTGCGTTGGGGCGTGTTCGGTGACATGCGGAAGGTTCGATACGACCGCACCGGATCCGTGCTACAACACGGGTCCTTTCTGAGAAGACCAGATAATCCAGTAGACAGTCGTTAGTCCGTGCTTCTCTCTGTCGCTACTTAGAACTTGTGCATTAAACACTACGTTAGAACGCATCATTTGAGGCATTTTACCGACATATTAGCCATGCTTATTGGGTGGTCTGTGGCTCGTAGAAACATGAGACGACCGCACGTTGAATGGATGACCCGTGCGGATGATGCGATTCTGGAGTTTTTGCTAAACGAGGGAAACCGACCACTGATAGTGACGCCTGGAGTTATTGAGGCCAACATCGCGTATGCGCTCTCGTCGATTAACCAGCGACTCCGGAAATTGAAGGCTGCAGGATTAGTCGACTACCACGACGAAGAGAGGGGATTATACAAAATCACAGAGAAGGGCGAACAGTACCTGTCTGGCGAGATATCCTCTGAAGACCTCACTCTGGAAGACTCCTCGGAGTAGCTCACCCCGGCTATTTTATCCACCAAACCACAGATCTGGCACCAACCTTCTTTCGCCCGACTTCGTCGTCTTCCGCTAATTGAGCAAGCTTCCGTCCTACCGTGTCGCGTGAGACATCCAGCTTGTCAGCGATTTCCGTTGCTGTCATCACAGGGTCTTCGGAGGTTTCGAGAATTTTGAGGACAGCTTCGGATGTTGTGAGTTCGGTGAATTTGCCTTTCTCGTCACGATCTCTCGTCATATGTGGCCTTTAGAATCAGCATACGTAGCCCTTGCGACACCTGTCTCATCTGACCGGAGTCAGGCTAATTCGGTACGCTTATGCCCATAAGACACGTGTCTTATGGTGCGGAAGACGGGTCCCTCTCGGGTATGAGAATGCCCGCGTGTAGTAGCACGCGGGACTGGTCTTCCGAATCAAGCCTGAAGACCAATGTCAACTAGGAAAGCCGCGACACAAGAGCCTACCGTATCGCTCATCAATCACTTCACTCGAACACTCGCCAAGTCATTCACCCTCGGCGTCGACGAAGAAGGCTACACCCATCACTACTACCAGCCAGCTGACGCCGTCGTCGTCCACCACGGACGCAAGCTCGACCACTACCAACCACTCAACGGCCGGCTACTCTCTCACTGGCAGCAATATGTCGCCCAGAAACGCGGCTGGGAGTCGATGGGTCAACTCGCCCACACTGGACTCAGAGTCGACGCACGACAGAAAGAGGCCCAAGCGTGAGCGCACGCGAAGAACTGCGAATGCATCTCACACAGGCATTATCTCGGACGGAGAACCCAGACATCCAAGCACACTTGCACGCGTCATTGGAATCGTGTGAGGACCTCTCGTCGACTCCTCTAGTCGAGTGTCCAGTCTGCCGAAAGATAGGGCTGCCCGAGCGAATTAGGCTCCACGACTGTCGGGGGAGATAGTTACTAGATTGATTTCTACCATCGACGCTTATTCGTGTTCGAGAGCGTCGTATATATCGCGATGTTCGTCGCGGTCGGCTTTCGCAACACGGAGGACGAGCTCGCGTCGAATATCGTCCATTACTTCATCAAGCGGTGATTGCTCGCCTGTGTCTTCTTTTGTTGCCATACGAGGTCGGTCTCCTGTCTCTCGTTATTCGTTCGAGTCTGATGAATCGTTCGCTAGTTTGGTGAACCCGTAGTCAACGAGTTCACTCCGCCATTGTTCGATTGCCTCGGCTAAGTCAATTTCTTCGGTGTGCTCTTGGAGATACTCTAAGACTACATCCTCATCCACAGCGGTTTCGTCCATCCCGAATTGCTTGAGAATTGTTCTGATTTCGTTATCGTAGTCGAATCGGTAGCCGTTGAGGAAGTAAAAGACGTTTGCCGTATTGAGGGCAGTACGCTTGTTGCCATCAACGAACGGGTGATTTGCCACCAATAGTCGAAGCAGGTAGAATACTTTTTCGTGGATTGTTTCTGGAACTTCTCCGAAACTGCCAGTCTCAATATACTCAAGTGCAAACTCTACATCTCCAAGATTTTGAATACCGGGAGTGGTCTCTGAATACTCTGAGACAATGTCATCGTGTATCTTGACGACATCTTGAGTAGAAGGATACCAGAGAGTGTCCGTCATTCATCCATCTATCTGGCTAGGATGGGTATCAGAGTTTCTCTCCGTTACAGGTTACTGGGTTTTGAGTGACCACGATCGTGGGTGGTTGAGAGCACACACAATGAACTCAGTACATACCTCACACAGGCACTCTCTCGGACAGAGAACCCAGACGTCCAAGCACACTTGCACGCGGCATTAGAGTCTTGTGAGGCACTTTCGCCGATTCCTCTAGTTGAGTGCCCGGTGTGTTAGAAGGTAGGACTACCGAAGCGAATCAGGGTTCACAACTGCCAAGGAGGATAAATACTGATTGTCCAGTATGCGGTGGACACGTCACTACAGACTGTCGAGGAGCCCGGTGCGATAGCTGTGGATCCACACTCACACAGTAACTCAAACGAGAGTCAGGAACGAGTTAATGAACGGGTGGATGCTACAACAGATTCACCCTCGAAAGTCCTCTATTCTCTTCTAATATTGAAGGGGAGTGTCAGGGGTGCCTCTGACTGTCGTAATGGGTGTGTCAGCACTACGACGCCCGATTTCGGTGATGCAGCACGCTACTGCATCTCTTACTGTTGATTGCAGAAACATAATCTAACTGATTTGTTTTTGAGAGACAGCTTAGCGTAATATCATTCGCGCTTGAATCCCGAATTCACTCGTCAATAAGTCGAATACACTCTGTGGTGAATTGGTTCAAATCTCGTCCGGCCTCTGGTTCGAGTGAGACCACGACACCGCGTTTCTGTCCTCGAGGGAAGTGCATGATGATAGCGTCCTCGAATCGACGAATAGTCACGTACAGATCTCCGAGGGGGAACGCACGCTCTTCTGATGCAGAGGACTCTGGTTTCAACCGTGCGAGCATCCTGTCGATTTCGCTCAGTATCCGTTCTTTCCGGACATCGTCTCGAAGGTAGAGAACCTCATTTTCGTCATCGTCGTACTGCAAAACACCACGGAGGTAGCTTCCAGAACGACTCTCCAGATAGTTGAGTAGGTCTGTAGTTGCCATATATTTCGAGTTACCCAATTTGGGGCTAAAACAGTATTTTACCTTATTAGACATAACCGGAGGGATAATGTATTAAAATCCTGTAATGATAAGAGAAAGTTTAGTTTCGACAAGCACGTCACAGTCACTACCGTTCCGGAAATTTCACCAAATGCGACGGGAGGCCGCCTCGGTTCAGCTTCTTTTCCAGTCGATTTTGTTTCCCCAGAAGGGGTGCGGGGGCAGGAAAGCGCCTCGAGAACTAACAATGGCAACGCTCCAAGCAGCGACGACGTTAACCGGCGCGACCGTAACGGATGTACAGGCAGTCCGCCAGCTCTGTGATGCACATTGCTTTGGGACCCTGAATTGGGAAGTGGGCGAAGAAGGAGAGCTCATCATCTGGGGATACGACACCTTCGAGATCGACGAAATTCGTGAGGATGGGCTTCCTGACTACGAAGGTGGTCTCGCCACCGTCAGGGACTTCTGATCCAGACGGAGATAATCTCCCTTCCTGACTACGAAGGTGGTCTCGCCACTCACGAGTTCCTCCGAAAGCTGACCAACTATCTCGAACCCGGTGAAGAACTCGCGGCAGGGGACACGGTAACTGTAGGAGGGGGCACACCTCCAGGGGGACACGTCTGTCTCGGTCGATGGTATCCGCGTTCAGTTCGTCTTACTGAAGTGCATTGTATTGACGTCCACCGGCGACGGCCCCCACATGAACGTGTCTCGAGCACGTTTGGGGAGAGGGGTTCGGGAGATGAGCCAGAAGAACGACCGAATGAGCGGCCGTTTTAGCGTGTCAGGGACGGTAGCGCCATATTTGACGAACCCGGAGAACGGTCGTTCGGCCCGCCGCTGGAATCGAACGACCTCTTCGACTGCGGGTCGCCGAATCCATTCGTACCGTTCGAGCGCGTGGTTCGAAAGCGTCCCCTCGGTCTGGTCCAGGGCGGTCACAATCACCGAGTGAGCGACGACCGCATCCTGAATCGCCATCCCGTTCCCCTGGCCGCCGACCGGAGACGCGACGTGGGCAGCATCACCGACGAGCAGGAGTCCGTCTCGTGTCCATTCGTCGCTGATGCCTGGTTCGATATGCAACAGCGAACACTGGTCGAAATCAGTGAGCTGGTTTGGAAGAACCTCGGCCAACTCTGAGTCAATGGAAATGAGCTGCTCGTGGAACCATTCGATTCCGCGTTCACGGAGCTGTGGGTACGATCCCTTTTCGATCGACCAGCCGAACTGTGCCTCACCACCCCCGAGTCCAAAGGAAAGCAACACCCCGGAGGGACCGACTTTCGCCAGGACTGGTTTGTCGATAGTTGACGCGGGGAGTTTGAACCAGAGCAGTTCGAGGGTTGACTCGAACAGTCCGGGGTCGATGCCGGCCGCGCTTCGAATCGTCGAATATCGACCGTCCGCCCCGACAACGAGACGGCTCCGAATCGTAACGGATTCGTTGTGCTCCCTGTCGGTAGCGTGGACGCCGACGACCTGGTTCCCATCATGGAAGAGGTCTGCTGCAGGCATCCCGCTGTGGTAGCTGAACGACTCGAATTGGGATGCTTCATCGATGAGAGCCTGGAGCAGCGATGGCTGTTCCATCAAGAGAGCGTAATTGTACGGACCAGGCGCCGCTTCGAGGGACATAATCGGATAGGACCGCCCATAGACCTCCACTTCGATATCGCGTACCTCAGTATGATTCAATGTGAGAACGCGGTCGAGCATGTCCATTTGGTCGAACACGCGCAGTACTAGTGGTTGGAACAGGAAACCACGAAATTCGCGACGCAGACTCCGTTGGCGTTCAAGCAGAATTGTGTCGACGCCACTACGCGCGAGCAGATAGCTTAGGACACAGCCGGCAGGTCCGGCACCGACGATGACCACCTCCGTCTCGATTGTCTTGCCCTCAGTATTGGATGTATCAGTCATAGCTATGATCCACTTCGTGCCCTCCCCATCGTCCTAATCGCAGTTTGAGGGAATCGGCGGTGGATTGCAGGTGATTGGCTGAACCTCGTGGACGACGCGGAGCAATCGAGTATCGGCGTATGTCTCACTGGTGCTATTGGCCCGATTCTCCTCAGACGAGAGAAGTCAGCTGACCTCAGGTGGCACTTCATCGACGGAGAAATCATGTGCATCCAAGAGTTCGTCATATACGCATGAGATGCTGGCTTACGGCTTAGTATCGCGGGCTGGGTCCGCACCTAGAGTCCGACGCGGTCGGAGTCTGCAGATTCCGTGAAGATGGGTTTACAGAGATTCGAGGAGAAAGCCCACGACTTGAGTCGTGGGAGAAGTCACCGTTGTCGCGAGTTGTACTGGCCATCTCTACCAGAATTGAGTTTGTATCTACCAATGAACATTCGGATAGTCCAACGGTAGTCTCTAGTCGATCATCATCCGAGAAGAGTATCGTCCTCCCAGTTCCACGGACCGTGGTCGGCGTCGATCACACGGTGACGGCGTTCAATCGAGTCAATCAGCGTGATGTCCTCCTCGTCTAGGTTCAGGTCCAGCGCGGTGAGGTTCTGGGTCATGTGCTCGCGACTGCTGGCCTTTGGGATGGCGGCGACGTTATCATGTGAGAGTATCCACGCCAAACTCACCTGTGCTGGTGTGGCGTCGTGTTTCTCCGCAACGTCCACGATTTCGGGGACATCGAAGACCTCACCCTTCGCTAGTGGTGAGTACGCTACGAAGGTGTAGTCGTGTTTCTGTGCGTGTGCGACCAGATCACGTTGGGGGAGCAGCGGATGCATCTCGGCTTGGTGGGCGTATAGCGGGGCGTCGAGTACGTCCATTGCCTCGTCAAGTAGGTTAGAGGTGAAGTTCGAGAGCCCGACGTTGCGGGTCTTACCGGCCTCGTAGGCGTCGTCGTAGGCGGGCAGGACCGCCTCGTGGTCGTAGACTCCAGAGGGCCAGTGGACGTACAAGAGGTCGACGGTATCGACTCCGAGTCGGTCAAGGCAGCCGTCAATAGCCGCCGGCACCTGCTCGGCGTCGGAAGGCACATCGTGATGGACTGTCTTCGTCGATAGCCAGACGTCGTCTCGGGCCACGCTAGATTGGCGAATTCCCTCACCTACGTACTCCTCGTTCTCGTACACCTGTGCGGTGTCGATATGTCGAAAGCCAACGTCGAGAGCGGTCCGGACGTTGTTACGCCACTGTTCACGATTGTCGTCGGAGTATGTCCCCAGCCCGATCTGTGGGAGGTCCTCTCGTGGCATCGAGTCTAAACAGCCACCTCAGCGGCATCAGTCTGGTGGTCAGGTGCGACGTGCGACGTACGGTGTTGTGCTTCCGGAGTGACGAGAGGCGTGTACATCAAGTCTTCAACTGAAGCGGTAACGCGAACTTCCCTTCCTCACCGAGCGAACGAAGTGAGTGAGTAGGAGGGGAGGAGTGCGTCCGACGGGACACAGACACCTTCCAATAGTTAACCCAAATACCACATTGAAACTCCAATAGTTAACCCCGATACTACATTGAAACTGTGGCAGATGACTACGTGCATCGGACGCCAATCACTCGTCTCGACGTTACGGACGAGCAACGCAACCACCTCGAAGAGACGATTACCGAGTGGAAGCGTGGTTACCAACCATTCGATCTGCAAAGTCGTCGATTGTCGTTTTGCTAGTGGTCTCGTGCCGTAACTGTTGGATGACCTGTCGTCGGCGTCGATCAGCGATAAACTGGAGACAGTCGTCAAGAGTTTTCCCCACCATAGTAAACGTACCAGTAAGCATCCTCATAGAAAGCGAACAGTTTCACAACGATTGGGTTTTTGATTATGTGAGTGACACTATCAGCCAGATATGTTCGAGGCATGTATCAGTACGTCCAATCCTGCAGTTCGAGAATTGCCGATTTTTTACAAATCAGACTAGCTCTATTGTCGTTCCGCTGTCCTACAGTCTGTGACAGCACGTCTCGTTCTCTCTATCGGCGGAAGCGATCCTCTATCGGCCGACGGTCGAGTCCGCTCGCTCCTGGGCAAACAGGTCAAGGACGACCTTCGAGCCACCGAGTATAACGGGACCGACGAACAGACCAATCGCCCCAAACAGAACGATTCCCCCGAATATTCCCACGACGATGGTCGCGACGTTGATCGCTCCGCTACGGTTGATAATTGCCGGGCGAAGATAGAGGTCCGAGGCGCTGACCACCGACCCGTAGACGAAAAGCAGTACCGCTGTAGTGGGGCGGCCGATTGCGAGCAGGTAGCCTGAAACCGGAAGCCAGACACCGAATGCCCCAACGAGTGGGAGCAACGTGAGGACAAATGTGGCCACGGTCAAGAACACAACTCCGGGCATACCAACGAGCGCCAATCCGATGCCGAGCAGTACCGCTTGGACCCCCGCGACGGCGACGTTCCCGATAACGGACGCCCACATCAGGCCGTCAAGTTCTCTAAGAAGTTCCCGCTCCACACGATCAGAGAGCGGGACGATCGAATGCAGCCATGTGACGAACTGTTCACCATCTCGCAGTAACGCAAATAGTACGAAGACCGTCACGGTAAGTCCGATTAGCACACCAGGGAGCCCGCCGATGACGGTTACTGCGCCGGTTGCGAGACGCTGCAACCCGGTCGCGATTGGCTCTTGATATGTCGCATACAATAGATCGAGATCGATTACATAGCCAATGGTTTCGATTCGATCTTGGATGATGTCAAGACTGAGTCCTCCTTCTTCGAGGGCAGTTAGCAGGCCCAGTCCCTGCTGAATTGCGACTGTGAGAAGATACGCGACCGGGATGAAGAGTACAAATACCGAAAGCAAAATGAGGGTGAGGGCAGCCGTCACTGAGCTCGTGTACCGCTCGAGCTTCCGTTGTGCGGGTGCGAGAACGTATGCGAGGACGATGGCGAGCAAGATATACTGAAGTTGTGTGAAAACGAACAGTAGGCCGAGAACGCCGCTCACTACCGCCAAGATCGACAGTACAACACGGTCCGAAAACCAATGTCGACAGTTTCCTTGTTCAGTCATATTTGATATAAACGTCGCTTCATTATTTACTTGTGTGTACAGAATCGGGCCATCTGTCAGCTACCCCGTCCTAACCGCCTACGGCGGGGTGAGGACGGGGCTTGCGTGGCTTCCAGCGGGGGTGGGTTGTACGCCCGTCTGAACTTGTTTGCTGGCAGGTCGAACCTGCGAGGTGACTTTTAAACTTATTATTAGTTCAGGCTCTGGCCTCAACGCCGGTGACGGCCGAGATGTTCGTCGTCTTCGACCTCGTTCTCTTTGCGACCGAACGGTTCACGATGGACGTCACCACACCCACCGACCGCCACCGTTGGCCGAACGTTGATTCACCTGGCCGCCGTCCTAGAAGCATGGCCGAGTTTCCAGACGAACGACAGCTCGTACTACGGGCGCGTTCCCAGTTGGATCAGTGGACGAAGAGCGCTCGGAGAGAGGCATACACCGAACTGTTCGAAGGCGACGATCCGATCCTCTTCCCTGAAGAGATACAACTCCTCGATGCGCTCGACTCGGAACTGGAGCGACAGGGTGGCGATGGTGTCTGGGGGACCGATCAGTACGGAATCCACACGGCGGGGACCTCAAGCTCAGATACCTCACTTGGGGTCGTCTGTGTGTACCACCCACAGATCACCAAGGATTCCGTCCTGCGTGGGGCCGACGGTCTCGACGACGAGACCGAAGAGCGACTCAACGCAGCACTCTGGAAATACAGCGAGCGCGTCGCGACACTCGTCGAAGCAAAACTCGACGAGTTCGTTCGTCAAACGCAGAGTTAACTCCCGTCCAGATACACTTTCGGGTGATCGTGGACAAGGGGTTGAAGACTATCAAAGAACGATAGGCGACGAAAGCTGACGAAGTGACGGATTGTCGTTCGTCTCGGAAGATGAAAGATATTGAGTAGGTTCGAGAAAGGTGTCTCTCTCAATAATATCCCCGAGGAGTTCACACTGACGAGCGTCCACACAGTTATCCGAATCGGGTGCCTATTTCGAAGGATGCCAGACGACAAACGAGGCCGAGACGAGAACATGGACGACGAACAGCGACAACAGCCAGAGCGGAAGCGAGAGGATGTACGCGACCGCGCCCATGAAGACCGAGCGATGAGCGGTGACCCTGGTGGAAGGCTTGGTGACCTTGATGAGGTACTCGAAGCCCAAGAGTATCCAACCACGACGGATGAATTGGTCGAGGCCTATGGCGACTACGAGATCGAAACGCAAGGCGGGACGGAATCCCTCGAAGAAGTGCTTGCCAAAACCGATAATCAAACGTACGATTCCGCTGACGACGTTAGAAGTCGGATACTGGGACTGATACATCGATGACGAATTAGTTCGCGGCGTACGCGAATCCTATTCTGCTGGCTATTCGGTGGGGCTGCTCATGTGGCACGCGCGTCTACCCTGTTCTCCCCTCATGAACCGTCTTTCGTTATCCGCTGTCTCCACCGGGTACCAGCACGTCACGGCAGGCTCCATGGGTCGATTCCCATTGCATTGGTACTAGGCCTCCCTCCGAACCTGTATCCCTAACAGCCAGTTCAGAGCTTCAAGCGATGGTATTGTCGAGTGAACCCGTTGATCCCAAGGAAAACCCCCGGAACGAATCGTCCACACAGACTTCGAGTGACATAGGATTCTTGTCGCCAATCGAATCGAGTAGCGACAGGAATTGGAGACGCACGTATACGATCCGAGCCCAGGTCAGAGGAGCACGACCTGCGCCAGACCAAGGAAGATGAAAAACCCGAGGACGTCAGTCGCGGTCGTGATGAAGATGGTCGCAGACGTGGCCGGGTCGTAGCCGAGTCGATCCAGTAGGAGCGGAACGAGCGCGCCGAAGAACCCGGCGATGACGAGATTCAGTACCATCGCTATGCCGATGACTAGCCCCAACAGCGGACTCTGGTTGAACAGGGTGGCGATGGCGGCCACGATAATTCCGGTAATTACGCCGTTTGCACCCCCCGCAAGCACCTCGTTGCCAATGGCGCGCCTCCCTGTCCGAAGCGAGATTTGCTCTAGTGCGATGCCTCGGACTGTCACGGCCATCGACTGCGTGCCGGCGTTCCCACCCATCCCGGCGACGACCGGCATATAGATTGCCAGCAGCGTCAACGCCGCGATTGTGTCCTCGAACAGCCCGACGGTCGCCGCGGCGAGAAAGGCCGTTCCGAGGTTGATGATAAGCCACTTGTACCGCCGGCGAACCTTCTCGAGGGCGCCATCGAGAACACTCTCCTGCTCGTCGACACCGGTGAACTCATAGAGCGTCTGGCCGGCCTCTGCCTCGATGGCCCGCAAGAGGTCGTCCGCATAGATGACTCCGAGAATGCTGTCGTCTTCATCAAGGACGACGATTTTACCCTGAGGGTTGGCCCTGAACACCTCGATGACCTCCGAGTCGGGCTGTTCGTATCGAACCGTGGGGGCGGGGCGAAGATACTCGATGATGACCGCCGACCCGTGGCCAGCCAGGGCCAGGGTATGGCCAGGTAACTCTCCCAACACCTCGTCGCCATGGGTGACGAAGACGGTAGGGAACCGCCCAGTTCGGGCCTCGTGGCGTCGGACGATCCGTGCCACTTCCTCGAACCCCTGGTCCTTCTCGACGGTGACGTAGTCGAGGTCCATCATACCGGCGGCGCTGTCCGGACTGAACTTCAGGAGGAACTCGATCCGCTCCCTTCTGTCGGTATCGAGCTGACTGAGCACGGCCTCCTGAGTGTCTCTGTCGAGCAGTCCGATCACGTCGGTCGCATCGTCGGGATCAAGTCGGCGGACGAATCGCCGTACCTCCTGGCGATCCATGTCCTTGAGTACTTCTCGCTGGATCGATTCGGGCAACTGGAAAAACACCACTCGTTGCCGTGCCCACGGCAATGCCTGGAACTCTGCGCCTGGTGTCTCCGAAATGGCTATCTGCTGTTGGACATCGACCGTGAATTCTTGCATACAGTTACCACATCTCGCGTCGCATGAATCCCGAGAATAGACATGATGTGGCGTGTTCTGAGAGGCTCGAACGCATATCTACACTAACGCCCGGAGGCAGATACGTCACCGGCCGCAGTCGTCGGCACAGACTGATCGCGCTCGCCAACTGTACCGATACCCCGCCGTAATTCGAGTGCGCTCGCGTAATCGGCCTGCGAGAGAACCCCGACGATTGCGCCGTCCTCCTCGACGAGGGCGTACGACGTCTTTGTGGTGCCGAGTTCGACGAGTGCGTCGAAGGCGTCCGCCGTCGCCTGCACGGTAAGCGGTGCTTCGGCCATTACGTCAGTAACCAGAGTGGTTGCACGGTTGCGCTGGTCGACATCTTTCAGGTGTCGTAGTGAGACGATACCGACGGTGGCGCCTGTCTCGTCGGTAACGCCGAACTCGGTTCGACGGTTGACGAGCATCTGGTCGACGAACTCCGCGACCGTCGAAGTGGCCGAGATAGTGCGTGAATCGGGCGTCATGATGTCCGCGACGGTGACTCCAGCGAGCAAATCTTCGAGCGCCGTCGTGCGTGATTCGGAGGTCGCCGCTCCGTAGATGAACAGGGCGACGAACAGGAGGATGACGTTGAACGAGAACACGCCGATAACGGCGAACAGCAGGGCGAAGATGACGCCAACACGTGCGGCGATTCGGGTGGCCTGCCCGTACGGGCGTGTCCGAGCGAGCAGCGCTCGAAAGACCCGCCCGCCGTCCATCGGGAACGCCGGAACGAGGTTGAAGACCGCGAGCGTTACGTTAACGACCGCGAGCCAGCCGACGACGAACAGTACAATGGGGAGCGACGTGGGGATGAGCTGCAACAGGATGTAACAAACTCCTCCAAGCAGGACGCTCGTGATAGGGCCGGCGATGGCGATCCAGAACTCGCGATTCCACTCGCGCGGCATGGACGTCATGCTCGCGACACCGCCGAAGATCCAGAGTGTGATCGATTCGATGGTCAGTCCGTATCGAAGCGCGACCCACGAGTGACCCAGTTCGTGGAGGGTCACGCTCACGAACAGACCGAGCGCCGCCACAGCGCCGATCAGCCAGGGCGTCGCGCCCTGGCGCAGGACGGCAACGTCGAGTGTCGACCCGGTCAACCCATCAATGATTCCAGCGTAGAGGGGGATCTGCTGCCCACTTCCGATCAACCACGCGAGGATCGGGAGAAAGATGATCAGCGAAATGTTGATCCGGATGGGGATGCCCCAGACGCTGGTGAGTCGATAGCTACGCATTACTCTCCACCACCGGAGGGATTCTGTTCACCACCGTCGGACCGGAGGTCCGACGAGGCTCGCCTCGCTTTGCTCCCCTCACCGCCGTCGGCCTGGGGCGAGTTGTGCGGCGTCGGTTGGAGCACGTACGATTGTAGCATGATTAAGATATCGCCCTTCAGAGCCATAAAGAGGCGATATTTTCACGCCCTACGGATTTTTTCATTATGTGAGTTACACGCCGGGCGTAGCACTTCCTACCGCCGAGTTCGCTCGTGTTCTGAGGCGAGGTCGAGAAACACGTCGTCCTCCGCACCACACCGTGGGCAAGTATGCACGAAGTGGAGACCGTCCTCATCGCGCTTTTCTATTCTCCACTCTGAGCGGGCGCGAGCGACGTTCCCACATGCCGAGCAACGTTTTGGATGGTCCTGAAGATACGTCTGCATGAAGTCGATAAATGACTGCGTCCCATGACGGTGCGTCCGCATTGGTCAACCGTACGGGAAGCTCACGTATCAGCGTATTCCACCCGTTAGTTCTTCACCAGTACAGATCACAAAGTCCGAACTCTCTTTGACAGGTAGTGAGTGTGCCAGCCAGCAACGGTTACTCGTCTGTTTGTAGACATCAATCCAATCACCCGCCAAGCCACCAGCCATAGAGCTGTGCCTGCTCGTCTGTGTCGGGATGCTTCTTCGAGTGGCCGTAGGTCTTCCCCTTGAGCAGCTGACGTTCGACCGCGTTCGCAGCAAGTCGGAGAGCGTGAGAGGCACCGTATCCTTCCCCATCGGCCGTGAAGTAGCCGCGGTCGGTGACCAGTCGGATCCGTGCCAGTACCAGCGGCACCCCCCGACTTTGTTCCTTGTGCTCCTGCAGTTCGATGCTGGCCTTGATCACGCTCATCTCACCGTACTTCGAGGTCATGCTCTCAATCAGCGCGGAGACGTCGTCGTAGTCCATCCCCTCCAGCAGGTCGGGCCTGAACACCTGCACGGCGTTGCGGTCATCGCGCTCCCAGGTGAGCGCCTCGATGACGTCCGTTTTCGTGATGATACCGATTGGCTCGCTGGTGTCGTCGGCCGTAACGACGAGCGAGGATATCTCCCGCTCGAACATCGTCTCGACGACCTCGTCGAGCGGTGCACTTCGCTCGATGGTCACGACTGCGTCGGACATCAGGTTCCGTACCGGAAGATCGAGCATCCGGTCGGCATCACCCTCGCGCGCGCCGAATCCACCACGGTTCTGCCCGCCACCGCCGCGGCCACCGAAGTCGCTCGACGAACCACCTTGGCTCTTGCTGCCGCCTCGCGTCGTGAACTCGATGACGTCGTACAGGCTCAACATTCCCACGAGGTCGTCCCCGTCGACGACCGGGAGATGGGCGATCCCGGCTTCTCGAAGCATATTGAGCGCTTTCCCAATCGTGGTTTCAGGGGTCGCACTAATCAACTCCGCCGTGTAGGCATCCTCGACAGTGGCGGCCTCGAGAAACGGGCGTACTGCCTCGAGGACGGCATCGCCGGTCACCACACCGACAACACGGTTGTCATCGAGTACGGGGAGCGTTTTGGCGTCGCTCCCGATCATGAGCCGCGCGACCTCGCGGACATCCTCGGTGCGCTCGACAGTCGGGACGTGCTGTACCTGTGAGCCAACCTTCGCAGAGGGCTGGTTGGACGAGGAAGCTAGCTGTCGGCGGCTAACGACGCCACGATACTCGTCGCCGTCTGTTACGATGACGGCATCGAGTTCCTGATTCTCGAACGCCCCGGCGACCTTCGAGAGCGGTGTGCCGATGTCGAACTCCGTGAATTTTGGGGAGAGGATCTCAGATATATCCATGTGTGACTTTCTAGTGGGAGGGGCGCTGGACGGTTATGCTTGTTCCACAGCGCACGTGAAGTACCTCGGAGTCAAGCCCCGAGGCACTCGCCTTGCTTATCTGTAGAGACCCGACACTCAATAGCCGAGAGACTGTTTTGACTTAACCAACAGACATCGCGAATTCTCTAAGCTGTTGGTTAACAGGACGGCGGATGCTCAACATCTCAGTTTCGATAGCTCTTGTGAGGACGCTTCACTCAGTAATTCGAAGCCATCCGTCGCTTCGTAGAGATGACTCACGTACTTCAGGATGGGATGGCCACTCCTAGCTTGTCAAGTCCTCAAAAGAGGACGTTGAGAGCCGCATTCCAATCCCGGTTTGATTAACAACTCGTTGTCGAATATCGGACTAGTGTTGGTTAACAAAATCGAGTAGGTGTACAGAGTCTAGTCTTCATGTTCGTATGTGCAAGTGATGTGCGTGAGTCGAAACCGTTATGAGTCCATGTGCAAGATATGCACATAAGATGAGTGCGAGTGACGATCCCCGACGAGTCCACTTCCAATCGCCCGAATACCTCGTCGACAGACTCGACGCCATTGCAGACCTCTTCGATAAAGATCGCACCGACTTACTCGTCGAAGCAATCCGCGAATACATCGAAGACACCGCCCACAGCGAAACGTTCCAAGAATTAGTCGCGGCGAAGTACTACGACGACCAACTCGAGTTCGAGACTGTGAAACAACTCGTCGGAGCCGAGACTGCTCAGCGACTCCGACTCCTCAAAGCAGATATCGTGGGTGAACCGCTCGACTTGGCCGCACCTGATGATACCAACATCTACGACGACACCGTCAGAGAAGTCACGCCTGAGCATACGAGTGACGACAGCGACGATCAATGAGTAGCGGGCCACAACTCCGGACAGTCGTCGCTGATACAAGCGCGCTCGTCAGTCTCGCGGTCCCACGTGCAGACGCAACCTACAATACAGACAACAAGCCAGACCCACTGCAGTATCTACTGACTTCCTGTGAGGTCTCTGTTCCTCCTGAGGTGGTCTCAGAACTCACTGACATCGCCCAATACCAAGATGTCCATGGGGAAGCGGCCACCAACGTCCTCGCTGCCAACGCACACTACTCGGTTATAGATCCGTACCAAGAGTCGGACGCACCCGACTCACGTCCCACACTTGGGCTCGATGATGGAGAAACCGACGGTATCATCCTGGCGAACGCACTCGACGTTGATGGCTTTCTCACAGACGAGTTCGGTGGAAACAACTTCGCACTCGTACATGCAGCGCTTCGAGGTCCACGCATCGTGCCAACCCCACGGCTCATCTGTGACTACGCGCGAGGCGGACATATGACGCACAACGAAGCCCGCGCACTCATCAAATCGATTAGTCCACCCCGTAGCTGGGATAACAGTCCCTATGTCGCACAGCTACTCAGTTTCTTGAAGTAGCGCTCGTATGGTACGCCCGCTCGCTGTCCCCGGCGGCCGGACGCGTGGACTCGGCTCACGATGTTCGCCTCGCCACACCTGGGACTCCCGATGGTCGTCCCAGACGTCGTTCGCTTCTCCCGAAGCGCCAGCGGGTTAGTCAGTCGACAGACTGCGCTCGCGTGGCGTGCTTGTTGCCGACGAGACTAACTCCGCTGGTCACTCGGTCCGGCCGCTCCGGCGCGCGTGCTTGATTGCTTCACGTTGGTTGTGCTCTCGCTCGCTCCCGATGGTCGCTCACGAAGGCGCGAGCGAGAGCACGAGATTGAGTTGGATGATGTAGAGAGCCACGGCTGGAGAGTCGTAGTGTTGGAAGAAGACGCCGAGTGAGTGCCTTCGGATATCAGCAATGTCAAGTACTAACGCGAGTAGCAAGGTTGTTTCGGTCGATGAACAGGCACTTCGAGAAACGAACGAGAAAGCGGTCGATGAAGATGGATTTGAGGTTGTCGATGAGACGTCGGAATTGCGGGCAACGGTACAGATGGAGATTCAGGCGAAAGTCGATTTCAACCATCCAGATGGCATCGTCGATTCGAGTGATGAGCGTATTCGGGGCGCGACGTTGGCGTAGGAAGAACGCATTCGAGCACGGGAAGCTGAGTTAGAGCACATCAGTAACCAGGCGGCATTGGGGTTACAGGATGGGCGTGCGGAGATGACACGGGAGAAAGTTGCAGAGCAGAGTCGGCAGTGGCGGCGTGACTTTCAGAAGCGAGCAGCGAGTGTGGACCCGTGGGCAGACCCTGATCGACGAGACCCTCGTGAAGAATTATCGCGAGAGCAGTTGGCCACGGTGAACACACAAGCGGCGCGGATGACTCCAAAACTCGATGGGTGGTCGCAAGCGGCAATTAGTCGTAGGTTGGCAGAACGCGTCGTTGACGGCACGGATGTGTTGAGTGCGGTCGTGGGAGTGTTTGAGGAGCTGCAGACGGCACCCGGGCGTGTTGTGCCGATTGGAATGCTCAGTAAGGCGAGGACGAAAGAGGTGAGCATTGAGGGGCGTGTCGAGACGTTGTGGGAGCCGAGTTCTGCGAAGATTGCGCAGGTGGGACTGATTGGTGATGAAAGTGGGAAGACGAAAGTAACGGTCTGGGAGAAGTCGAATCAACCATGGATGAGTGAGGGTGAGCGAGTTCGGATTCATGGCGCAGCTCGAAATTGGTACAATGGACGTATCTCGTTGGCTGTGACTGGCTGGAGCACGGTGTTGTTCCCCGAGCGCGGTCGGTGGTGGGAGTAGGCTGAGAAGGCGGTTCTTTCTTTTTCTTTGCCGGACCGGCCCAAACCCCACCACCCCACCCACCGCTCCGTGCTCGTTTCACTGCGCGCGCAGCCACAACCTCTAGACGGAACGAATTCGTCGTCACCGGGTGTCGTTCTCTCCCTCTTCGAGTTCCGGGATGGGTTTGTCAGGAGTGGTGAGGATGGTCGCTCGCTGTTCTGGTTCGGCAGGCCAGAGTTGAGGAGGCTCCTTGTCAAGATTGTGAGAGAGCCGTACGCGGCGAGTGTAGTCAAGTACGCGATTCTAGCTCCCTCAAGTCATAATTCGCGGTTCTGGTCTCGTGCTAATGTATGCTCAATAAGAACCTTCATTCCGCGACGTAATCTATCTGAGACTGCCTGATGTGAGATAGAGAGCTGTTCAGCGAGATCCTCTCCTGTCGCCTTCCGTGGGACATCGAAGTAACCACTGTTATATGCTGTGAGAAGAGCAGAACGTTGCTTTTCCGAAAGCGCATAGTAGTGAACCCCAGATGTGGTCGGAGTAAATAATTGGTGCAGTGTCACTTGTCCCTCTTCTTCGAAGTGATTTATAAATTCGGAGAAATGGTTACGGGATTCAAAACGGACGCGCATCCGCCATTCGCCATCCGATCCACGGGCATCAAGAATGACTCCCTCGTGATCGAGAATGATGCGCAGACGTTCGCTAACGACGTCTGACCATTTGATTTGATATAAGCGCTCAGTAGAAAACGAATCGGTCAATTCTGATTCATCAACAGTTGGGTCTTCATCAAGTATGGTCTCGAATTGCTCCCATTCGTTTCCAACTACACGGAGAAACGGCATGATGTAATCAGGACTGTGAGCAACTAACAGGTCTAACTCGGCTGCCATCTGCTGGGCAGATTTGAGTGTGTGCGCCAAGCAGAACGCATCAGCGGGAACACTGAAATCTGCAATGACACTCATGAGAGGATACTATGTCAATACAAGTCTTGAGACTATCCATTAACTAAGATATCTGACATTCTGTGGTATTGGTCTCTCTGGCTCTCCCATCAATCCTCAAAATTCTCCTCGGATCTGAGCCAACAGATAGTGGACACAGCGAGACGTCTGTAGGACAGAAATAGGTATTGTGAACGCGGTTTTCGCCATTGTTTTCGGTGACGAAAATGGCCGTTCTCAGATAGCCCACAAGTGCCCCAGAAGCAAATGGTAGACACGTGGATTGTTTCTGGAACTTCTCCGAAACTGCCAGTCTCAATATACTCAAGTGCAAACGACCGCGAATCGCACTTCTACCACGTTCTCTCAGATACCATCATCACAGAGTGTGTCGAACGCGATGTTGGAACGCTCGCGGTGAGTTGGCCCGAAGACGTGCGAGAGTCCGACTGGGGGAAGACGGGGAACAAGAAACTGCATACATGGGCGTTCGACCGCATCTACCAGTACCTCGAATACAAAGGCGAGATTCGCGGTGTTGGTGTACTGAAAGAGAACGAGTGGGATACATCGAAGACCTGCTCGAAGTGTGGTAACGACACGAAGTCCAACCACAAACATCGTGGGCTGTACGTCTGCTCGTCGTGTGGGTTAGTCGGGAACGCGGATTGCAACGGCGCGGAGAATATGCGACAGAAGATAACTCCAAGTCCTCACGGCGAGGATAGGAGTAACGGCTGTGTGGCACAGCCATCGGTACACTTGTTTGACCGCGAGAGCGGGATGTTTCACACGAGAGAACAAGCCGTGTCGTAAACCAGCAAATATCCCACCTGCGGTACGGGAAGCCCCGTCGTTTACGACGGGGAGGATGTCACGCGTGCGCAGATAGTCGAACGACCACTCTGTTTCAGTCTGCCGGCAGCCGAGGCCGTTCACGAGGATGTCTACGCCGACCGGGTGAGGAAGCCCCTCAGTACGCTCGAAGAGTTCGATTTCCCGATTATAGATGGTCTCTTCTGGGGGAACTTCGAGATCGGCCTGTCGTTCGAAGCCACGTGCTTCGAGAAATGCAACGACTTCATCGTAATCGTCGGGGGCGATGACGAGGTCGAGGTCAGTCGAGAACCGCGTCTCGAACTGACTGATTGCGTACCCACCAACGAGGACGAACCCGATGTCTGACTGCTCCAGTTCTTCGAGCACTTCGATGGTGCCTCACTTCGGTTTTCTTGACTCATATTCAGGCTGGCTCCATCCGGTAGGCTGCGTCCGTGTCGACGTCGTCGTACATCCGGCCGAGCATGTCGAGTGCCGACTCGAAGGTCGCGTAGTACTCGTTTGCGAACGCCACGGTTTCCTGGAGCGGGATGACGGGCCGTCCATCGACCATCTCGGCCTCAATCTGTGACCGTGGCTCCAGAACGACCTGGATGGCGCCATCGAGGTTGTCAGCGGGCTGGCGCTCTTCCGCAGTCGGGATTCCGAATCGATCGAAGAACGACGTCCAGGCGTCGAGGTCGGACTCGTGGACGGCGATGAACAGCGGGTAGTCCTCTGGGTCGCGAGCGACCTGGTAGCCACCGCGGGTCCAGACGTAGACCGCATCGATGGCGGTAAAGGCGTAGTCCATGCCAGCGAACTGCGGGAGGACATACGCTTCTGAAATCGACGGCGGCAAGATGTCTGCTGACGCCGTCAGGAACTCGAGACCGGCGTCTCGGATTGTCTGGTCGACGAGCTGGAGGCCGTCATCGTATGCGACGTATCCCGCCTCTTCGAGGCGATTCACGACGCGCCGAATCGTCTCCCGGTTCTCGTCAATCTTCCGCGCGACGCCGGAGATGGAATCTCCTGGGTCAAGCGCGAGAATGACCTTGAGTTCCTTCTCACCGCACACTTCGTACATCCAATGGTTACACAATTCTGTGCAACAGACAAAAGAATTACTCTTCGTGTGGGTCTGCTGGCTGGATTTGGCGAGCGTCTTCGGCAAGGTCGTGGATGTACTCGCGAAGCGTCTCCATATTCTTGCGGGCGTCTTCCAGCGTTTTCGCCTTCACCTTGACTTTGATCTGGTCTTCATCTCGCGTCCCGGTTCCGTGTTTGAGTTTCACGGTCAGCGAGACACCAACATCAGTGCGCTCGACGTGCTCTGTTCGCTCCGTTTGATCTCCGTTCATACGCCGCCTGGAGCACGACCAACGAGGAACTCCAGGCGCTCGCCGAGCAGGGCCAGTTGCGCCGCGTCGAGTCCGGCGAGACGACGCGCTACCAGCCGGACTACACGCGACTGCTCTTCGAGGAAATCCGCACGCTCATCGAGGAGAACACGCGCGAGGAGCTACGGAACGAATTGACTGCGATCACCGAGGAGATCGAGGAGTGGCAGGCCACCTACGACGTCGAGACGTGGGAGGAGCTCGAACAGTCGCTTGCTGATAGGGATTTCTCAAGTGACGAGCTTCGCGAACGCCGCGACGTCATCGGACGTTGGGAGGAGAACCAAGAGGATCGTCGTCTCATCAAGCACGCGTTGGCACTCTACTCGGATGTTGAAGCCGCTCGCGACCAGATGATCGACGTGGCTGACCGCGCCACGCGCTAATGCCCCCGTTATGGCGGGTTTGATGCGCTATTCAGCCGATCCAGGTCATCGTCCTCGTACGCTGCTCGCCACATCGCGTGAACTGCGCGAGTCACGAGTGAGACCTCGGTCACATTGATACAGGACGGTTCGGCTGCCGTCGTGGCGGCCTCGGGAGGAGGGTGGAAATGGATTTCGGGTGAGTGTGTATTCGGGTGCCGATCGAATCGCCAGTTGACGTCGTCGCTATCGACGTAGTGAAACGAATACATCCCCAGTTCGCTCCACTGGATATCGAGTCGCCCAGCGTCGGCGTCTCCAAGGCCGTCGCTGAGACTGATCTGCAGTTCCGTGGGTGCAACGACGTCATCGTACGAGGTTGTGTCGACTAACGGCTCAAGCTCGAGCCAGAGGTCACGAATCCGCTGGAGCGCCGGGAGATAGATCGGTCCGAACTCGCCGGCTCGGTCGTCCTCGCTCATACAGCGAGCTGGTGGCTGGCCTCGTCGTAGGCAAGTGCTGCCTGGGCGACGGCGAGATTCTGCCGCGTCGTTCGCCACGCGGTGAGGTCGTCCCAGCCCTCCGTCTCGTCGGCGTCAAGTTGCTGGCTGAGCTCTTCGGGTGACACCACGTCGTAGCGGTCCTCATAGCGCCGGATCTCGGCCTTCATTTCCTTGATGCTGTCGAGCAACTCCGGCCGATTGACTTCCTCACGAAGCTCGCGGATCCGGGACATCAAAACCCGGTCGCTGTTTCGCTTGTACAGCGTTGTTTGGCCGTCCTGCTCCGTCTCGGCGAAGCCCGTGTTCACGAGCGTCTTGCAGTGTCGACGTGCCGTCGGTTCGCTCACGAGGGCGCGGTCGGCGATCTCGGCTGCCGACTGCCCGTCGTGGGTTTGCTCAACGATTTCGTACACCCGCTCGAATGGCGTGGTATCCGCTTTCCAGTCCGCTTTGACCTGCTCGTTGATCTCATCCCACGTCTCGGTCATACTGGGTTCTACGCATCCCATGAACAAATAATTTCCTGAGAAAACTATTCCTTCCAGCGATGCTTGTACAGGAGCATTGTCAGGCCACCTGCTCCTCTAACGTGTCTCGATGCGACCGGATAGTTCTCTGACGACGATATCAGGCGGCACTCGGTCGACGACGGCACGAGCAGCCGACGGGGAAGTACTCGTCGCGGCCAAGCTCCATAGTGGTCGGAAAACGGATCTCGCTGATGTCCTCGCTGCCATTCCTTCAATCGACCTCGACATGGTCGAGACGCATCTGCATCGCGGCGATGCTGATGCCCTTCGTCACCAGCTCAGTGAGGCACAAGCGTACATCGAAGAGGGTGGGTTAGATTACCGTTCAAGAGTATGTTCGGCCAATCATCAGCCTCGGCCGAGGATATCGAGACGCTCCTCAAGTTCCTCAAGCTGCAACAGAAGTAAACTGCACCCACGGCGACAGCAACAGCGACGGTATCTGTGGGTGGCCGTCGCCGAAGTTGGGCTAGAAAGGGAGTGAGCAGGTGCTGTTTGTCCTCGCCTTGAGAGCGCGGAGGCGGACACCAGTAGTTGAGCGCGAAATGAACGCGCGGATCCCTCTCAAGTCGGTCCGACTCACCGAGACCGGCTCGGGCGAACCGAGGGAGGTAGCCGAGGCCGTACTTCGATTTCCCGCCGCGGAGAATCCCGTGTTCGACGTCGTCTAAACTCAGTTCGACTCCGGCGACCGTCACCGCGTGCGCGCGGAAGAACCGCCACCGCGACTCGAACAGTTCCGGCCGGTTGTCGAGCAGGAGCTGCGTCGACGCGTTGTAGACGTTGAGCCAGAATACGAGCGCTTTCCGTCTGTCCGTTCGGAGAGGATCGAGGTCATCCCAGTCGGCCTCGACGAGCCGGCGTTCAAATGGACATCGTTCTCAAGTATTACCATCTTGCCAGTAGTTGGAACAGAGAATGGGCTGGACAATAATATTTTAGGCTTGCCTAAGATTCGGTAGTTTTAAAATGTTTTAGGCACGCCTAAAATCATGTATGCGACAAACCAGGCAACAGACGCGCTGGCAACGTGCGTTGATCCCGACTGGTCAAGGAGGTAACGCCCCGTGAAGTATCTGGAGGCAGGAAATAAGCCGATCCTCGCGCAACAGATGGAGCGCGAATCCAATGCACGAACGTATCCGCGTTCCCTCCCGTTGGCTATCCGCGAGGCTCGGGGTGTGACAGTAACTGATATGGATGGAAACGAGTACTACGATTGTTTGGCCGGTGCGGGAACACTCGCCCTTGGCCACAATCATCCACGCATTGATGAGGCAATGGAACGAGTTCTAGATGCAGACCGCCCGCTCCACACGCTCGACATCACCACCCCCGCGAAGGAACGCTTCATCGATTCGCTGTTCGACAGCCTCCCGGCGGATTTCGCGGACTCCGCCAAGGTCCAATTCTGTAGCCCCGCGGGAACTGACGCCGTCGAAGCGGCGCTGAAACTCGTGAAGACGGCGACGGGCAACCAGAGCGTGCTGGGATTCCAGGGTGCCTACCATGGAATGACGAATGGTGCGCTCAGTCTCATGGGCAATACCGACGCGAAGGAACCACTTTCCGGACTGATGAACGACGTTCACCACCTACCCTACCCGTACGACTACCGCTGTCCATTCGGCATCGGCGGGGAGGCGGGCCACCGAACGGCCAGTCGATACGTCGAAAACCTCCTCAACGACTCTGAGAGCGGTATCACGGAGCCTGCCGGTATGATTCTGGAACCGGTTCAGGGCGAGGCAGGTGCCGTTCCCGCTCCCGACGAGTGGCTCCGAGAGATCCGGCGCATCACCCGCGAGCGAGATATCCCCCTGATCGTCGACGAGATTCAGGCAGGACTCGGTCGCACAGGTGAGACCTACGCGTTCGAACATGCCGGCATCACGCCCGACGTCGTCACGCTCTCGAAGGCGATCGGCGGCGGCCTGCCGCTTGCGGTCGTCGTCTACGACGAGTCGCTCGACGTTTGGGAGCCGGGTGCACACGCCGGAACCTTTCGCGGGAACCAGCTCGCGATGGCCGCCGGCGCGGCGACCATCGATTACATCCTCGAGAACAATCTCGACGACCACGCCGCCGACGTCGGTGCGCGGCTGCGCAATCATCTCGAGTCCACCGCCAAACGGTTCGACGCGATCGGCGACGTTCGCGGTCGGGGCCTGATGCTCGGCGTCGAATTCGTTGACGTCGACGCCGACTGGCATGGTGCGGGACCCCACGCTCCGGACGCCGATCTCGCCGAGGCCGTTCAGGCGGAGTGCTTCGAACGTGGACTCATCATCGAACTCGGGGGCCGGGAGAGTGCCACTGCACGCTTCCTGCCACCGCTTACCGTCTCGAAAGGCCAGATCGACGAGATTGCGGCGATCTTCGACGAAGCCGTCATGTCGGCCGTACGCGAGCACGCCACGACACAGGAGGTGGCTGCATGAGCGCTGACTCCCTCTTCCTCGGCAGCGATCAGGGCGACGCTGCCTACCGCGAAGCGATGAACCGGGCGACCGACGCCGTTCTCACGTCGTTTGCGGACGGCGACGATCCGTACTCGGGAGCCACACCAGAGGCCATCGCCGCGCAGTTCGACGAGCCGGTCGTTCCCGACAACGGCCAGGAACTCGAGGAGACGATCGACGAAGTGGCCGAGCGTGTGCTCGCCCATTCCGTCGGCACGTCGAATCCCCGATGTGCGGCGCACCTCCAGTGCCCGCCGATGGTTCCGGGACTCGTCGCTGAGACGATGCTCACTGCGACGAACCAGTCGTTGGACTCCTTCGATCAAGCGCCCGCCGCGACGGTTCTCGAGGAGCAGGTCGTCGACGCACTATGTGACCTGTTCGATCTGCCCGGCAGCGCGGACGGCGTCTTCACGAGCGGTGGGACACAATCAAACTTCCAGGCGCTGTTGCTCGCCCGTGACCGGTACTGTAAGCGATACCACGGTCAGGACGTGCAGGCCGACGGGCTCCCGTCGGACGCCGACCTCCGAATTCTCTGCTCCGAAGAGGCGCACTTCACCGCGAAGCAAGGCGCCCACCACCTCGGCCTCGGTGAAGATGCTGTGATCTCCGTTTCGACAGACGACGACCGTCGAATGGACCCGGACGCGCTCGACGCGACGCTCACTACCCTCGAGACCGAGGGAGCGGAGCCGTTCGCGCTCGTCGGCACCGCCGGAACCACCGACTTCGGGAGCGTCGACCCGCTGGCAGCGCTCGCAGATCGGGCCGCCGAACACGACCTGTGGTACCATGTCGACGCGGCCTACGGCGGTGCGCTGGCGGTCAGCGAGGCCCACGGCGATCTCCTCGATGGCATCGAACGGGCCGACTCCGTCGCCGTCGACTTCCACAAGCTGTTCTACCAGCCGATCAGTTGCGGGGCCGTCCTGCTCCGAGACGGCGACGACTTCGAGGTGATGGCCCGCAACGCCGCGTACCTCAACCCCGAAGCACACGACGAGGTCGGCGTTCCCAATCTCGTGGCGAAGTCAGTCCAGACGACTCGTCGCTTCGACGCCCTGAAGCCCTACGTCGCGTTTCGCACCCTCGGCCGAGCAGGACTGGCGTCGCTCGTCGACGGAACCCTCGGACTGGCCGACGAGGCGGCGGCGCTCGTCGACGCGGCCGACGATTTCGAACTCCTCCACAAGCCGACGCTGAACGCTGTCGTCTTCCGCTACCGGCCGCGAGCGGGGATGGACGCCGACGCCGTGAGCCGGCTGAACGCCGCTATACGACACGAACTCCTCGGCGACGGCCGCGCGATCGTAGCTCGTACCGAGGTCGACGGTGTGACTAGCCTAAAGTTCACGTTATTGAATCCGACTACGACGCTCAAGGATATCGCAGCCATGCTGGACGCTATCCGCGACTGCGGGATCAGGGTCGCCGTCGACCTGGAAGAACCGGAGGTGATTGCATGAGCCTCGAGGCGACGGACTGCGACGAGACTGGCGCCGACGTCGATCCCGCGGCCCGTGCCGACGACGCCACCGTGCATGCATTTCTCAACTGCTACCTTCGCGAGACCGGCAACTACGAGGTCCGTGACGAGGTCGTAGCCGGCGTTGATCCCGGACCCGACGGCCTGCTCCTGACGACGCTGCCCGCGCAGGACGTCGACCTGCTGGCCCCACTCGATCACCACTCGCCGACGGAGCGACATCTATTCGAAACACCCGTTTGGTACCGGCTCCCTGACGGCACGGCTCGGCCGGTCGACGCGGCGACCCTCGCTTCGCTCGTGGTGAAAGATCTCACTCTCGGACGAGAGGGTGATGCAGTTCCGGACGAGTTGCTTGACCGCGTCCTCCGCAGCAAACGGAGTGTCGAATCTTTCGTTGCCGCGCGCGCTGACGACGAGGACCACCTCTATGCTGAGCAGCTGTCGTTCCGTGACGCCGAGCAGGCGCTCGTCTTCGGTCACCACCGTCACCCGACGCCAAAGAGCCGACAGGGTATCGCCGAACGGAACCGTTCAACGTATGCCCCGGAGCTCCGTGGATCGTTCCCGCTTCACTACTTCCGGGCGGATCCTGCACTAGTGTCGGCCGGGTCAGCGCTCGATCAGAACGCAGCGGCGTGGGTGAAAGGTGCGTTGCGTGACGACCCTGAAGTTTCTGCCTCCTTCGTCGCTGAACACGTTGATAGCGAGGACGTCCTCCTGCCCGTCCACCCGTGGCAGGCGGAGTTCCTCCTCGACCAACCACACGTGAACCGTCACCTAGGCGATGGGCTTGAACATCTCGGCGCGGTTGGTCAGGAGTTCTATCCGACTACCTCGGTTCGGACGCTCTACACTGAGGGCGCACCGTTTATGGTAAAGTCGTCGCTGCACGTGAAGATTACCAACTCGGTCCGGACGAACAAGCGCCCGGAACTTGACCGGGGAGTAGCCGTCGCGGAACTCCTCGATACCGAGTTCGGCGACGAACTCGCCGACGCGTTCCCGAACTTCGATATCGTCCGCGACCCTGCCTTCCTCGCGCTTGACGTCGGGGAAGACCGAGAATCAGGGCTAGAGTCAGTCTTGCGAACGAACCCATTCCGTGGCGACCTGGCCCAGCGGTCTACACCACTCGTCTCACTCTGTCAAGATGCCATCGAGGGCCAGTCGCGCCTCGGACGTCTCATCGAGGCTATCGCCGAACGCGAGGGTCGTGATACCAAGTCTGTTAGCGAGGATTGGTTCCACCAGTACCTCGAAATCGCCATTCGTCCAGTGCTTTGGCTCTACCTCGAACAGGGTGTCGGCGTCGAAGCCCACCAGCAGAATTCAGTACTCACCCTCAACGAAGAGGGCTATCCGAGTGAGTTCCGCTACCGCGATAATCAGGGGTTCTATTTCCCCAAATCGCAGTACCCTGACGTCGAGGAGTACCTGCCAGGAGTCGGCGAACGCGCCGACACCATCTGCTCCGACGCGATCGCCGACGAGCGCCTCCGCTACTATGTGATCCTCAACAACGTGCTCGATGTCGTTAACGCGTTCGGGTGTGCCGGTGTCGTTGGCGAACGTCGCCTGCTCGGCTTGCTCCGTGAGGAGCTGACAAGGATTCAGAACCAGTACGACCGTTCCTCGTCGGAGCTCCTGACGCCGCTGCTGGAAGACGAAACTGTCCCTTGCAAGGCGAACCTGCTCACCCGATTCCGCGGTCTTGATGAATTGGAGAACGACCTGGAGAACCAGTCCGTCTACACAGACGTGAAGAACCCGATTATCACAGAGACCGACCTATGACCGGGCCGTATTCAATTATCGCTTCCGCGTACGACTACCAAACCTACGACTCGAGTATCGAAAAGACCGTGTCGTTCCGACAGGTGTCGATGGAGCGCGATCTCGGTCGACTCTACCAGTGGTTAGCGAGCAGTCACGTTAAGCCGTACTGGCAACTCGACCTGTCGCTCCCGGCGTTCCGTGCTGAACTCGAAGCCAAACTCGCGGACGATCATCTCACACCCTATATCGGATACCTTGACCATATCCCGATGAGCTATTGGGAGTGCTACTGGGCGGCCGAGGACGATCTAGCGAACTACTACGACGCCGACCCCGCCGACCAAGGCGTGCACCTGCTTATCGGTCCCGAAGAGTACCTGGGCCACGGGTATGCGCTCCCGCTGATGCGAGCGATTGTCGCCATGCAGTTCCGCCATCAGGACACCGATCGAGTGGTTGCGGAACCCGACGCCCGTAACGAGCGTGTCATCACCGTCTTCAAGCAGTGCGGGTTTGAACCACAGTCGGAATTCTACTTCGAAGAGGCGGAGAAAAACGCGCTCCTGCTCGTCTGTGAACGCGAGCATTTCGAGACCGAGGTGCTCAGTGACTCCGTGGCCACGTCTTGTCAGGGGGTGATTAGTAATGACTGAACGCATCTACGACCTCGTAGGAATTGGCCTTGGTCCCTTCAATCTCGGGTTAGCTGCTCTCTTGGATGAACTAGACACCGAGGGTGGCATCGACGTGTGCTTCCTAGAACAGGACGCCGAGATGTCGTGGCATGAAGGGATGCTCATCGAAGGGACGACACTAGAAGTCCCGTTTCTCGCGGATCTCGTCACGCTGGCAGACCCGACCAACCCAAACAGTTATCTCAACTATCTGCGGGAGACGGGACGTATCTACGAGTTTTATTTCTACGAGACGTTCCAGATTCCCCGACAGGAGTACGACGACTACCTCCGATGGGTGGCCGAGCGTCTCGACTCGACCCGGTTTAGCCGTCGAGTGACCAACGTCCGCTGGAACGCGACCGAGGAAGCTTTCCACATCGTGGCGGTTGATCCCGAGACAGACGAAGAGTTCGCGTACCTCGCAGACGATGTCGTACTGGGCGTTGGAAGTCGCCCTCACGTCCCCGAACACCTGCAAAGCCAGCATACAGACGACGTCTTCCACACGTCCAGATATCGCTCCCGGCGGGAGCGGTGCCTCAACGCCGACTCGATCACCGTCGTGGGCTCTGGACAGAGCGCCGCCGAGGTGTTTCTTGACCTCCTGGAGCGGCAACCAGAGAACGACTACCGCCTCGACTGGCTAACGCGCTCAGAGGGGTTCTTCCCCATGGAGTACTCGAAACTCGGCCTCCAACACTTCTCTCCCGAGTACACGCAGTATTTCTACGACCTTCCCCAAACGAAGAAAGACGAGATCCGCGCGGACCAGGACCTCCTCTACAAGGGGATTGATCCGGATACGAGCGCGGAAATCTACGACGCGCTCTACCGGCACTCCATCGGTGACCGCGACCCCGACGTGGGGCTCTTCGCAATGACCGAGGTGGAAGACATTGAGCACATTGGTGATGTGCACTGTCTCCAGTGTCGGCAGTGGCAAACTGATCAGCAGTTCGTCCACAACGCGGAGGTAGTTGTCCTCGGGACGGGCTACCATCGGCCGGTGCCATCATTCCTCTCGCCGCTCGGCGACCACATTGAGTTCGACTGCGAGGGCCGGTTCCGAATCACCGAAGACTACCGCCTTGAAACGGACTATCCCGGGCGGATATTCGTCCAGAACGCCGACCTCCACACTCATGGCGTCGGCGCACCAGATCTCGGACTCGGCTGCTTCCGCAATGCGCGCATCGTGAACCAACTCGTCGGTGGCGAAGTCCTCCCGGAGGACACGAATGCCATCTATCAGGACTTCGCCGTCGAGGAATTCGTCGAACGGACGCCTGGTGCGCACCGCGAAGCGAATACCCCCAATCCTTCGGAGGACTGACCATGACACTACGCTATCCAGCTAACATCGACGTGACGCTCGAAGACGCCCTCGACACCGATGTCTGGCAGACCGTCAATAGGCGGTTGCTGTCGAAGATGCTTGCGGAGTTCGCCTACGAGGAGGTTGTTGAGCCGGAACCGATTGGATCTCCCCTAAAAATCGGCGAGCGCGGGATGTTTCGCGTTGATCTCGGCGAAGCCGTCTACCGCTTCGAAGCCGCGCCGCGGATGCTAGATAGTTATCATATCTACGATGCATCCATCGAACGCCGCGACGATGACGGGTGGGCGTCCGCAACCGACGCAATACGATTCTTCCGCGACCTCGAAGCGGAGAGCGACGTTGACGGTGTGACCGCAGGCCACCTCGTCGAGGAACTCAACAATACGCTCCTGGCGGACGCCCACATCGAGGCTCGCAAGCGGAAGCGCGACGGCGGTCTCCCCGCTGACGCGGACTATACCCGCCTTGAGAGCGAGATGGAAGGCCATCCGTGGATCACATATAACAAGGGACGCGTTGGATTCGACTACGACGACTACTGCCAGTTCGCGCCCGAGAGCCAGCAACCGGTCTCGCTTGAGTGGGCCGCTGTCTCGCGTGAGCGTGCGACGTTCACCACGGTTGACGGCCTCGACCCCGAGTCACTCCTGCGTGGGGAACTCGGTGAGCACTACGACCGTTTCCGCGACGATCTGCGCGAGCGTGGCCTGAACCCGGCTGACTACTATCTCGCTCCTATCCATGAATGGCAATGGACCGATAGCATCGTCCAACTGTTCCCGCGGGACATCGCTACCGACGACGTCGTGCCACTGGGGAATGGGCCAGATAAGTACTTCCCGCAACAGTCTATCCGGACCCTTACGAACATCGACGACCCTGAGAAGCATCATGTGAAGGTGCCCCTGCACGTCCTCAATACACTCGTATATCGCGGACTCCCCGGAAAGAAGATTACGCGGACGCCGCGCATCACCGAAGGGCTGCAGGCGGTCCGGGATGAGGACCCGTTCTTCGCCGATGAGTGCGATCTCGTCCTCCTCGGCGAGGTGGCGGGACTCCACTACCCGCACCGTGACTTCGAGGCCATCGACGGTGCACCCTACCAGTATCGTGAACTCTTCGGGAGTGTCTGGCGCGAAAGCGTTTACCGGAAGGCAAGCGACGACGAGCGTCCCGTGACACTCGCGGCCCTCCTCCATGTCGACGGCGAAGACGTTCCATTCGTCTCCCGTCTCATCGAGGAGTCCGGACTCAACGACGGAGCGTGGGTCGAGGAACTCTTCGATACCCTCTGGCCGCCTCTCCTCCACTTCCTCTATCGCTACGGGGCGGCGTTCTCACCACACGGCCAAGATGTCATCCTCCTGCTCGAAGATGGTGTCCCCACCCGCCTCGCCCTCAAGGATCTCATCGATGTAAACGTAAGTGAGGAACGTGTTCCCGAGCTGGCGGCGGTTCTTGATTCCGACGTCCACGAAGCAATGGACACAAAAGATGACAAGGGGCTTGCGCAGGTCATTTTCGCCAGCCTCGTCGTCTGTGTCTTGCGCTACCTCGCGGACGTGCTTGCAACCTACCGCGACTATCCCGAAAAGCGCTTCTGGTCGCAGGCCCGTGCAGCCATCGAGGCATACCAGGACCGGTTCCCCGAGCTCGCCGAGCGCTTCGATCGCTTCGACCTGCTCGCACCCGAGTTCCCGAAGCTCTGCCTCAATCGGAACCGACTGCTCGCCTACGGCTACGCTGACGACGGCGAACGCCCGGACATCGCCGTACACGGGACCGTTCGTAACCCGCTCCAGTAACTAACTACTAACTACTAACCTTTATGTCAGTACGAGCAAAGGTTCGTACTCTCCTCTTTAGCCCGGCAGACGACCTGTCACTAGACCTTGCCGCGCTCACGCTTGCACAGGGCATCGCAGCATTAGGCACGAGCGTCGCGCTTCCTGTACTCGCTCCACTTCTCCGTGCCGCCGGGAGTACGGGAGTGTTCGTGACAGCGTTCGGTATCGGCGTCCTGTTCGCCGTTCTCGGTGTCGTCCGCTCGGTGCTGCAGATCCCGCTCGGCCGTGTCTCCGACCGTTGCGGCGTTCGCAAGCCGTTCATCGAACTTGGGTTGTTGGGCAGCGCTGCTGCTCTCGCCGCCCACGCCATCGTAGGGAGCGTTGCCGGACTCCTCGCAGCGCGGGCATTGCAGGGCGTGGCGCTCGCCTGTTCGACTCCGGCGATTATGGCCACCCTCGGGGCAGTCACCGACCACGACTCGCGCGGCGGGAGCGTCGGAATCTTCTCCACAGTCCAGACGCTCGGACTCGGACTCGGCCCCATTGTCGGTGGCGTCCTCGCCACGGCATTCGGTGTCGATACCGCCTTGTACATAGGGGCAGCTCTTCTCTGCGGCGCGACCCTTCTCGTCCGTGTTGGTGTCCCCGAAACGGGCACCACCCACACTCGTTCGGACGAACATGCGAGCGCCGACACTAGGAAGACCCTCGCCCTGCCGCGGCAGTTCTTCTCCAGTCGACGACAAGCTCGGACGCTGCTTGGCCTCGCTGGCGGCGTCGTCACGCTCATGATCGGTGTTACGGCAATGATCCCGCTCGAAGCGACGATGCTTGACCGGATGCACGGCGGAACGGTCGCGGGGTTCGGGATCGTCTTCGCCAGTACGACGCTCACTCGCCTTGTCGCCCAGTACCCCGTGAGCGCCGCGACCGACCACTACGGCCGTCGCAGGTTCGTCGTCACAGGGTTGCTCTGCGCCGCACCGCTTGTCGCGCTAATGGGAATCGCCCACTCACTATGGGAGTTCCTCGTGCTCCGATCGCTCCTAGGAATCGCACTTGCCGGCGTCGTCGCACCCGCCTACGCGTTGGCGGCAGATGTGGTCGACGACGCGGACGCCAGCGCCCAGTTCGGCCTCGTGACCACGGCGTTTAGCGGCGGTTACGCGGTTGGGCCAGTAATCGCAGGCGCACTTGCTCCGCTCGGTTTCGAGGTACCATTCTTCGTCGCCGGCGCCGCGCTCACCGTCGGGGGAGTCGGCGTCTGGTGGAGCGTCGAAGAACCGCATGTCGAGACGGTCGAAAAGCGGACGGCAGACAGACCCGTTCAGTCGTGATGACGAACCATCGGCTCCATCTCCTCGACGAGGGCAGCCGCGCCGGTGACCGTGGCCAGCGACGCACCTTCCTCGAATCGATCTCGCTCTCCTGCTTCCGCGTCGACTTCCGCTTCGAGCTGTTGGATCGCCGTCTCGAGGTCCTCGCGCGGGACGAACAGCACTCCGTCCTCGTTCCCGAAGACAACGTCGCCGGGTTCGACCGTTGCCCCACCAACCTGTACGGGGACGTTGATGTCACCACCACGTCCGTGGAGCCGCGTTGTTTTAACGGATGTGTCGCGAGCGTACACCGGGAAGCCATCGTTGGCGATCGCGTGCGTGTCGGTAACGCTCCCGTCAACGACGGCTGCGACGGCGCCGTTCTGCTGGGCCGCCAGGGTAGTCATCTCGCCCCATGGCGCGTGCGCGGTGTGTCCCTTCATGTCCACGACCATGACGTCGCCGGGTTCAACGAGTTCAGTCGCCTTATGAACCATCGTCGAGTCCTCCGGCGGGATGCGGACCGTCAGAGCGCTCCCAACTACCGTCGTACGGCCAGCAGTTTCCTGATAGCTGATCTCGGGGCCAGGGAAGCCGAAGTGACGACGGTGGCCGAGGTCGCTCGGAGAGTAAGCAGACAGACGGTCCATCAGATCTGCGTCCGGACGGGGCACGTCGGTGACTATCTCCGGCATAGGTTAGAACACCTGTCGGAATCGCTCGAGGTTCCACTCGCCGGCACTCTCCGTGAACGACTGCCATTGCGTTCTCTTTACCTCGATATAGGACTTGTGAAGATCGGGTCCGAGTGCGTCTGCGAGTACGTCATCGGCTTCGAGGGCACGGATAGCCTCGCCAAGCGTCTCGGGGAGACGGCAGATGTCTCGATCATCGCGCTCCACCCGCGGAAGGTTCCCTGGATCGAATCCGACTGGATTGCCCGGATCGAGTTCTCGTTCGACGCCGTCCATCCCTGCTGCGAGGATGCCGAGCAGCGCGAGGTACGGGTTTGCGGCGTTGTCAGCGGGGCGGAATTCGAGACGCGTTGTCTTCTCGGCGTCGCCCTTCGGCGAGGGAATTCGAACGGCGGCCTCACGGTTGTCCAGACCCCAGCAGGCAAACGCCGACGCCTCGGTCTGTGGACGCAACCGTGCATAGGAGTTGACCGTCGGCGCGGTGAGTGCGACGAGTGCGTCAGCGTGGGCGAGGACACCACCGATGAAGTACCGGGCGCGGTCGCTAAGCCCGTCCGCGTCGCCTGCGTCGTAGAACTCGTTCTCGTCGCGGTTCCACAACGAGAGGTGGATGTGACACCCGTTGGTGCTGCCCGGAAATGGCCGCGGGAGGAATGTCGCCTGGAGGTCGTGGTTCGCGGCGACGCCCTTCACCGTCTCCTTCAAGAAGAGGTGTTCGTCGGCCGCCGTGACGCCCGACGAGGGAGCGATGACAACCTCGTGTTTACCAGGGGCGTGCTCGGGATAGTATTTCTCAAACCCGATATTCTGGTCTTTCAAGGCGCCGACGATGTCAGTAGTAATGGGGTGGGCCGTCCGCATACACTCGGTAGCGTAGACGCCACGATCGTCCAACGGAACAAGTCCGTCCTCCGTCTCCTGACAGAGGTGGTACTCACTCTCAAAAGCCGTGTGGACGTCGGCGTCCATCTCGTCAAGGAACGATACGAGGGCCGAGCGCGGATCGGCCGACCAGAAATTACCGTCGAGGTCATGGATGTTACAGAGCATCGCTCCACAGCGCTCGGTATATGGAAGCTTACGGAACGTCTCTGGGTCCGGCATGAGGCGGGCTTCGCCGACCGCATCAAATCGGCCATCGAGGATGCGCTGGTCGAAGGCGGTCAACGACTGCACCGACTGGGGAAGCGTCGATCCGTCGGTGATAGCGGCTGTGACGTCCTCGGCATCGATCGTGTGTCCTCGAACGACACCATCATTCCCAACGTAGAGAAGGCGAACGAGGTCGATCTCTGCGTTCTCCCATTCGACTGGATAAGTGACGGATTGGCCATTTGCTTGCATCTATTTCCCGATGTACTCGGAGCCCTATGAATTTTAGGTTTGCCTAAAAGTAAGCCAACGTGATATCGTCAACCGCTTTCATCCTGAACTTCATACTAAATCCAATATTGGTGACGGATTTTTAGCTGTGCGGCCTTTATTTCGGGTTTTAACACACTACATGGCGTTTTGTGAAAGAACACGCACCTATTGAGACAGTACTGTGTGATCGGGAGTTTGATTCCCAGCAGGTCTACCAGACGCTGACAAATCTCGGGGTGACTACCTCATCCCGAAGCAGGTAATAGTACTGAACGAACGAGTACATCGAATCGCATACAGAACTCGAAGAAATGACCGGGGAGATCACCGCTGTTCTCGCGTTCGATTACGAACACCAGTTGGTAATCAGCGAACTCCATGAAGTTCAGCATGACTTTCAGGATATTATCACAACGATGAGCCACATGCATGATGGAAAGTGGTGTCTGGAAACGATTTTTTGTCGTGGAGACGCAGCCAGAGTCCGAGAACTCGTCTATCAACTACGGGATTTCGATGCAGTTGGTTGCGTGAAGGTTCTCCTCCTCAGTCCATCCGACAACGAGTGCCATCACCACCACTAATCGACGCGCATATTGTGATCTGCTATTCCACTCTCAAATGAAGATAACAGATTGTTCTACTGTGACACCGATTTCAGATTCGGACAGTAATTTAAGTACGAAGACGGAGGAACCCGTCAGCGTGACAGGAAAATCGAATTGATAACTCGACCGAGAGGCCTTTCAGCCTCGTGGGGAAGCCACCCACGTCCGGGATCGATATCTCGGGTTGAGATGCGAATCTCACGATCGGCTTGACAGTACGGGCTACCCGAACAATGGTGAGTCTACGTCGGAAGGCCTGTCGCGGGTATGGAACGTGCGAACTCCCCAGGCGACGTGGGTCTAACCCTCAATGAGGGGAGCCCACGACTTAGTCTTGGGAGAAGTCACAGAGTCGGTAGAACTCAACATTCGAGATTCTACTCAACTAGGGCCAGGGCCGATCCTAATATGTGTAGAATTCAAGAAGGGTCAGCGAAACCGCTCGGGTTTAATTCGGGCGAGCCGCAACGCGTTCGTCGTTACGCCGAGGCTCATCCCCATATCTCCAACGACGACCGCGACTGCAACGTTCACAAATCCGAAGGGGACACCAAGCGCCAACAGTACCTTTACGCCGATGCTCGCCCAGATGTTCTCTCGGATCACGCCGTTGGCTTTTCCCGACAGCGCGTAGAGGTACGGCAGCTTCAGTAGGTCATCGCCCATCAGCGCAACGTCTGCCGACTCGACCGCAGTGTCCGTCCCCGCTGCCCCCATTGCGACGCCGACCGTCGCCGTCGCTAGCGCGGGCGCGTCGTTGACACCGTCGCCGACCATCGCCACACCGCCATATTCGTCGTCGAGCGCCGCAACGGCCTCGGCCTTCTCTTCGGGGAGAAGCTCCGCTCGAACCTCGTCGACGCCTGCAGTCTCGCCGACCGCCCGTGCGGTCGTCTCATTATCGCCTGTGAGCATCACGATGTGCTCGACACCGAGTTCGTGGAGCCGTTCGACCGTCTGTTGCGCCTCCGAACACACCTCGTCAGCGACCGCGATTACGCCCGTAATCCGTTCTGTCGTCCCGACGAGGATGACCGTCTTGCCCTCCCGTTGGAGATCCGCAATCGTGTCGCTTTCGAGGTGGTAATACTCGCCATGGTCACAGTATTGTCCCTCAAGGGCGACGCCTCCGTCGGTTGCAGCGTGGATGTGGTCAAGGGAGACCCCCAACTCCTCGAAGAGTCCAGGCTTGCCGACGTACCGCGTCTCACCGTCGACGGTGGCTCGGACGCCCTTGCCGGTCAGGCTCTCGAAGTCGGACACGTCCACAGGCTCGACGCCAGCCTCGCCAGCAGCATCGACGATAGCCTCCGCGATCGGATGTTCGCTTCGAGCCTCCAAACTCGCAGCGGTCTGGAGAACGACATCGGACGACTCGCCGTCGACGGGAACGACGTCGGTCACGGTGAGCTGGCCGTGGGTGAGCGTGCCAGTCTTGTCGAACGCGACCGCATCGACGGTGCCAACGGCCTCGAGATAGGTGCCTCCTTTGATGAGCACCCCGCTGCGGGCCGCACTCGTGATACCTGAGACGACGCTGACGGGCGTACTGATGACCAGCGCACACGGACACGCGAGGACGAGCAACGCCAGTCCGCGCTTGAACCACGTCGCCCAGTCGCCGGCGAACGCGAGCGAATACCCGCCCGCATGGAGGAACGCCGTCCCGTCGATTAGGGTCGGGGGAACGACCGCGATGAGGACCGCCAGTGTGACGACGACCGGCGTGTAGTGACCGGCGAAGCGGTCGACGAACTGCTCGTGTTCGGTCTTGTTCCGCTGGGCGTCCTCGACGAGTTCGATGATGCGGGCGAGCGTGCTGTTGTCGGCCTCGCTCGTAACCTCGACTTCGAGGTAGCCCTCCTCGTTGATGGTGCCTGCGAATACCTCGTCGCCGTCCGCCTTGTCGACGGGTACGCTCTCGCCGGTGATCGGAGCCTGATTGACTGAACTTTCACCTTTGACGACAGTCCCGTCGGCCGGAATTCGATCGCCCGGCCGGACGATAACGCGGTCGCCCACACGCAGCCCCTCGACGGGGACCGCCTGCTCTTCACCGTCGCGGCGAACGGTCGCGGTCGTCGGCGAGAGATCGACCAGCTCACGTAGCGAAGAGCGTGCACGATCCATCGCGTATTCTTCCATCAACTCGGCGACGCTGAACAGCACGGCCAGCATCCCCGCTTCGAGGTAAAGCGCCTCGCCGAAGACGAGATTCGCCGTGATCGCCCCGAGAATACCGAGGGTCATCAGGAGGTCGATATCCAGCGACCGCGTCCGCGCCGAGTAGTACCCGTTCTGCAGGATTTCCTCGCCACTAATGACTGCGCCGGCGAAGTAAAGCAGTTCAGCTACGTCGAATCCCCGTCCGAGAAGCGCGAAGAGCTCGATATTGAGGCTAGACAGGAAAAACTCCAGGACGAGGCCGAGGACGAGCAAGCCACCCCCGAGCCACGTTTTGACCGCTCGCGGACTCAACCACAGGTCCCGAGCCCTGCTCTTTTCGACGGGAGCGTCGTCTCCTTCAATCTCGGACCCTGGGTCCTCGACGTCGTAGCCAGCACGTTCGATGGCGGCAATCAGGTTAGCACGAGGCGTCTGATCGGGTGTGTGCGTGATAATGACGGTCCTAGTGGTGGACAGTATCTCGCGTTTATGAATACCCGTGAGGTCGTCGAGGGCGTTCTCGATTTTGCCAGCACAGGACGCGCAGTCCATTTGCGGGACATCGAACCGCTCCGTCTCGAGGTCGCTCCGCGCCTCGACATCGTAGCCGGCGGCCTGGACGCGCTCGACGAGTTCGTCGACGCTGACAGTCTGGGGTTGTACTCGATGTGGACTGTCCCGGCCATTACCTGTGGGTCGACCGAGACGACGCCGTCGAGTGTGGAAACGCTGTTGACGATCTTCTCCGCACACGACGGACAATCCATATCAGGGACTTCTAACTCCACGGACCGCGTCGTCGGCCCGTCCGACTGTGCCCTACTCGTAGTCATTACCTATCGAGAAGGGGACTATGGCCAAACCACTTCGGTTGGTGTGTACCAAACGGCGAGTCAGCTATCGGGCCCGGTCAAGTGGGCGGATAGCGGTCGGTCGTCGACGTACTCCGTCGCCAGCTTCGCCTCGGCACGGCGGAGTCGATACGACAGCGTCGAGCCCGGAATCCCCAGTTCCTCAGCCAGCTCGTAGGTCTCGATTTCGCGGGGCGTCTCGTAGTAGCCGTGTTCGACGGCTGCACGAAGGGCCTCCGTCCTGTTCCGGTGTGAGGCCCCGATCATCGTCGTTCCTCATTGGCTCCACAGCAGTATCACCGACCCGGACAAAATCGACCCCCGTCGTCTCGTCGATCTCACGCTCGATAGCCTCGTGGAAAGCGCGGTACGTCGCATCTCCGGGGGCAATGATCTGCCACTCGTAGCGTCGGCCGGACCACGTCGTCTCGAAGATGAGTCCGTCCCCGAAGTGTTCGACGGCGAGATGCGGGATAGACGTACAGGCAGGTGTCCGATTCCAGTACGAGTAGAGGATGAGCGTCTCGTCCGACCGGTCGAGCGTTCGCGTCTCCCACTCGCCCTCGCAGTCCCGCCGGACGAGACAGTCGGCGTAGTAGTCTGCGGTCGTGACAGCTTCGACGACGGCATCAAGCGCCGTCTCGGAGCCAGTTACGTGATCGACACGCCAGAGCGTCTCCGTAGTGACGTGGCAGGATAGCGAGCGGAGCCGGGTTTCTGAATGCGCAGCTAAAATATCGGCGACGGGATTCGTTCCCGAGTCGAACTCAAGGGCAAAGACGAATTCACGCATTACCATCTTTTCGGGCGGATAGCCGTATCAGCCTTCCTCAAAGGGTGTACCATCGGCACTAGTACAGGTCCTCACAGTAAGAAGATAGGAGAGTTTGCGGGATATTGGTTTGAGATAGCGCGAGACGGTTCTGTCTATTTTGTGCCCCGAAAAGGTGCGGCGCGTCCTGAACTGATGCAGTCGCGGTGAACACAATGGCTACAACTAGTGACTCGTCAGTCTCGTTCGAGGAGACCGACACTCGACACGACGAGATGCAAAGTACCATCGAAGCGTGAATCGATGACCTCGTCGACCACGTCGACGATGCACAAGCGAGTGAGGAGTTTCAGGAGTGGTTGGACGTCCAGAGTCGTTTCCACGACTATTCTCACCGAAACACGCTCCTCATCAAGCTCCAGTATCCCGAGGCAACGAAGGTTGCTGGCTACAACACGTGGCGGAACGACTTCGATCGGCATGTCCAAGAAGGCGAACAAGCCATCTGGATCTGGGCACCGATCATCACCAAGCGATGTCCCGAATGTGAGAATTCGCCCAGCTACCACGAGAAAATCGGTTGTGAGTACGACGAGACGTCGTCGGATGAGTGGTCGAAAGGCCTTGTCGGGTTCAAACCAGCACCAGTCTTCGACGTATCCCAGATGGACGGAGAACCGCTTCCCGAACTAGAGACCGCAGCGATGGGCGAGGCCAACGACCTGGTGCCAGCGCTCAAAGGGGCAGCTGATGAACTCGGTGTGACGGTACGCATCATCGATGCAGACGACTGGGACCATGGCGACGCAAAGGGAGTCTGTAAGTTCTGGTGCATACATGACCTCCAGCCAGTTGTCGAGGCGAAAGCCCGAGCGAACCAGGCGGATCTCGCTGTCACATTGGTTCACGAGTACGCCCACGCGCTGCTCCACTTCGATATCGACGATGAACCCGAACGAGTAAAACACGAGGTGGAAGCAGAAGCCGTCGCGTACATCGTCGGTCGGTACTTCGGACTCGACACGAGTGGGTCTGCGTTCTATCTCGCTGCGTGGCAGGGCGATGACTCAGAGGCGGTTAAAGAGCGCCTCGGTCGAATCAGTTCTACCGCTCAGGAGATTATACGAGTACTCATCGAGTGACAATTCAGACACCTTTGCGTGCATTACTCACAGTCGCTCTAATCGAGTTCCAGGTGCGTTATAAAACGGTTTTTCACGCCGTCGAAGGGCGACGGCGTGCGCGAACTTGTCACGTCGATTCAGCCGAAATCATGACCGAACGAACTGACGTCGTCGAGACACAGAACGAAGACGAAACAGAACACGAAGAGCGGGTGTACTCTCCTGATGGTGGAGTTATAGCATCGACTCCTGCAGCTTCGAGATCTGCTGAAGCGATCCGGCAACACACCATTGGCAAGGACCTGTCTCAGGAGGAACTCGAGCCCCGCACTAAACGAGCTCGAACCGAAGAGATGGATGTCTCGTTACTCCAGAAGGGAGGAATCTACGAGGTGCAGTCGGAGTCAGGGAACATCTACGAGGTCGACGTCGCGAGTAAGACGTGTACGTGTCCAGATTTCACGAAACGAAATCCAAGCGGTGGGTGTAAGCATCTACGGCGAGCCGATCTCGATGTTCGAAGTGGGAACGTCCCTCGTCCCGATGGCCGTCTCCCTGAGACGACGGACGTAGTTAAGCAACTCTCAACGGAGATTCATCAGTTGGACCAGGAGATCGAAGAACGCGAGGAGCGACGACGGGAACTCGAAGCTACGGTGGCGGTTATCGAGGAGTTCTCGATTGAGTAGATGAGATGATTAACCAACAGTTCTAAGATATCGGCCAACAACGTTGGTTAACAGATCCGTGTCCAATGTCCTATTCCCCACCAGACCCACCTCGCGAAGTCTCAGCTGACATCGTTTCAAAGCTCGATGATCAAGCCCCAGAGGTACTCCGACAAGTCGCTCGTGACCGACCATTCCGGGTATGCGGGCGGGTCGGCGCGCGGTGCTGGATGGGTGTCCGCCTCGGGCGCACTCTCGCTCGCGCCTTCGCGAGCAAGAGCGCGTAGATGGTTCTGTCGGGCGTTGTCGCAAAGTGCGTCGCGAATTCATACGTGTTCAGTTAGATGCAGCCTTCAGAGAGAGAGAGAGAGCGCATAGCTGTAAATGCGAGAATCGATTCTGTATCCGTCTATTAAGGATACAGGAGCTACTGAACCATACAATCCAAGACCTATGACGACAGATGTATTGGAAAATCAATATACTGAACCATAATATAAATATATGACTACTATTAGTTTTATAGATTATTGTATTCTAATAATGTTTGAAAATACAGGGACTCAAGCCGGGTGTTCTACTGAATGTATCTTTTGAATATACCTAATGAACAAGCAGGGAAATATTATCGGATATACCGGTAGAAGTGGATCACACTATTTATTGAAAGAATCTCAAGAGAGCGATTTTGTGTAATTACATTCTGCGGCCCACGACAAACTGATCGAGTGGTTCAAACATATCGTTCACATCCCCTACGACATCACCGCGAAGCCGAACCTGTCAGCAGAACTCTGCAATCGACCTTGACATAGTTGAGACGCATCCCATTGTAGTTATACTGATGCCCTCCGGGAACAGCTTAGTGGCGCACAAGCGTTTATCGAAGAGGGTGGGTTTGATCACCGGTTCAAGAGTATGTTGGGCCAGTCATCAGCCTCGGCCGAGGATATCGAGCGCTCCTCGAGTTCCTCAAGCGGCAGCAGGAGTGAAACAATATTCAACGTGACAGCAGCAGCGACGGTATCTGTGAGTGGCCGGCGCTGAAGTCGGGCCGGACAACATGAGTAATTACTTCTAGTGATTACTATAGAATCGACCGATGTGTATATCCGATGGCTCTGCACCTCCAAGTTTACGCCATCGCCTCGGCCGTTGGCTATGGAGCGGACGGTGGTGATCGGGCTGTGAACCGGGCCGTTCGACCGCACACACGGCGCGAACGGTCGTCCGTGGGTCATGTCGGAACGTGGGTTCCTTGCGATGGATCGCCCCTCACCAGGACGTGATGCGGACGTCTAGGAGCGGCCCCGCGAGCGGGACAGTAACCTGCCCGCCGGTGTAATGCGAGAGGTAGAACCCGACGATAATCTCCAGACTGCGCGTGGCCTCCTCACCGGACGAGCAGTTCGTCGTCTCACCCTCAAGGAGGTCGACAACATGGGTGGCTGCGTTGCGGAATGCCCGCGTATAGTCGTCCTCCCAGGTCCAGAATCCGTCTATCCCCGGGAGCGGTTCCTCGACGTGGTCGCCGTCGTCGAGCCGCCAGTATCGCCACTCGCCGTCGTCATTGTTCATGTACAGCTTTCCCTCGCTGCCGACGAAATTCAGGGTCATCGACGACGACTTCCGCGGAATCGTACAGTCGACGGTGGCGAAGGTCCCATCGTCGAACACGACGAACCCACCCCCGCCGGCGTCGTCGACTTGCTGGCCAGCCCGGAGCGAATCGACGGCCTCGTTCTCACCAGTAACGTACCCAGACACCGTCTCGGCGCGGGCGTCGAGGAGGTACACCAACGTATCGAGTAGATGGGTCGAGTTGCGCAACAGTTCCATACGGAACTGCGTGTTTACTGACTGGACCTCGCCAAGGAAACCCTCCTCCTGGATCAGTCGCTTGAGCGTCCGGAGCTTGTCAGTAAACCGGAACGAATGGTTGACGACGAGCTCCGTATCTGACTCGGCGCAGACGTCCGTCATTTCCTTAGCCGCGCTGATCTGTGAAGCGATCGGCTTCTCACACCAGATCACGTCCGGATCAGCTGCTGACTGTGCCGTGTCGACGACGTGTTCGTGGTGCAGGTACGACGGGGTACACACCGAGACGACATCCAAGTCCTCGGCTTCGAGCATTGACTCGTGGCCGACGTACCGACGTTCGGGCGGGATGTCCCAGGCATCACCAAATTGGGCGAGCTTATCCTTGTCGATGTCCGCAACCGCCACAAGTTCAATCGCCTCCTGGGCGTCGTAACCGCCCGCGTGGCTGGCCCGGATCTTCTCCTGTCCGATTACGTCCTCGTCGTGCATACCGAGGATACCCATTCCCGCGATGCCCCCAGTTCCGATGATGCCGGCGCTGTACGTCACAGTTACTCGTTCACGTGGGTCGGATCGGCGTACTCAATCGGGGCGACAACTTCTGGTCTCCTTGGCTGCGACGAGACTACACCATCGACAGCGCGGGAGAGCCCAGTAACGAATTGTCGACTTGTCCGCGCAAAACCAGTATCGACGGCAGCGTGTGACTGCCGGGACCAGCGTCTTCCGTACCGTATGCTTCGTGACTGCATAGACGTGGTGAGGAAAGCCAGCAAGATAAAACCGACCCCGGCTTCAGGTCACTCGACGGCGGACCGTCCGATGGCATCCCCCGATCCGTTCGCCCTATCCCTTGAGGACCGATTGCAGCCTGACAGAACTGACGGATGGGGAGGGGGCACGTACCTCCTCTGTCACGGGTTGATGTCTAGTGTGTGTGTGTGGGTGACGTTTGCTCGCGGGACCTCGCGCACGTTGTTCACCTACTGTTTCTACCGTGGCGACTCGGTGGCGTCACACCAGTATGATAGGCACGGTCTAGTTGAACGAGTTTGAGGAACGAACAGGTCGTAGCGAGTTGTGTCCCTGCATCTCGCAGACCTGCTCAGAGGGCCGTATCGGTGGACTCTGATGAGGTTTGGGAGAACGGAACGCACCCCGATATCCGTCAGGATGTTCGGGGTACACCTGCACTCAATGGGGTTGTTGGTGCATGAGGGCGCAGCGGTACTGTGCTGGCTCGGCGTCGTCCAATCTCAAGGCGCGGTCTGGAACTCAGTCGCCTCCTGGGCGTCATACTGGACACGCTCTCAGAAGCCCAAAGCGACCCGCCGACGGCGGGTCGGGGTAGACGAGAAACAGATTGTGGTAGATGGCGAGAAGAAGTGACTCTATGTCGCCATCAACATGGAGTCAAAGCTGGTTCTGGAGGTTGGTGTGTGCAGCCGCCGCAGGACCGAGTGGTTAGCGCAGCTTCTGAACACCAATTGCGGCGAGCCGCTTTGAAACGATGGCGACCGAAGAATCGTCCGAAAGCGACGATGTGGCAGCAATCGAGAAGACCGAGAGTGACGGGTCAGAACTAATGCAGACTACTCGATTCCACGACGGCGTTCCTCCATCGCTTCATTGAGAAACACGATGTCGAAGACACCGAGTTTCTGGTAGACGGCATGGAATACTTGACTGCTCTCACTCGTCACGAGTTGAGCGGTCAGCTTGACTGTAACGACCGAAACTCTCCACAAGTTCTATCGTGCCGAACAGGGGAGTGTTGTTCGCTAACATTCCCATGACCTCGATATGCCCGGCGTCTTTAAGCCGCTGAAAGCGTTCTATCTGGTCGTCAGACGCGGGTCGAAGCCAATGGAGTAACGGACCTGTCGCTTCGATTGTTCACTTGAATACGTTCGGACCCTTGTCGTCGAGATTACCCTTGCCAGATCGATCGCTCCGCCGATAAACTGCCATTGAACATTTCAGTCGACTGGTAGATCGTGTGTTTACTCGATATCGGTATTTGTGGTGGGTCAGGTGTGGGGCGTCAACCCCTAACATGGTATCATTGTTACCATACGAATATAATAAACGTTGAGCTCAATTAGGAGACTAGCTAGGATGCGTCTGTACCCTATAGAAAAATTCAGTATGTGTAGAGAGGAAACCATAAGGGGGAGCGAGAATCACCTTGATGTTCCATTTAGCGCATGTCAGCACTAGATAGGAGTCGGTTCTACCTAGAGATTAAATAGGAGGCGGAATATTGTGCTGCTATGAGCTCGACAGCCAGTAGCACGGATTCAAGGGTGAGTAGTGATGCACCCAGGTGGAAAGCCGCGTGGCAGCGACTACAGATCAAACTCGACCCAATAGCGGAGTATCTCTTCCTGTTCGCACCGATTTTGCTGTTAGTATTGGTCCTCGGGATCCCGATCGTCTTCAACGTGTACGTGAGCTTTTTCACGTGGGACGGTACTGGATGGCCCGAGACGTTTGTCGGTTTCGAGAACTACGAACTATTCTTCAGTAGTCCGGACCTGGTGAATTCCGTCATCAACACGCTGATGTGGACCGTGGCGATGGTCGTCTTCCCGCCGATTGCCGGATTGGGGCTGGCACTGCTGATCGACGACGTCACCGGGGAGTCTTTTTTCAAGACGCTCTTTTTCCTCCCCTACGCGATCTCGTTCGTCGCCGTCGCGATCATGTGGCAGCTCATCTACAGCGGAGACGTCGGTCTCCTCAACCTATTTCTCCACACGATCGGCCTCGGAGAGTACGCTCGCCCGTGGTTGGGAATTCCGAAAGTGAACACGTTCGCCATGATGGTCGCACAGGTGTGGTTGTTCAGCGCCTTCGCAATGGTGATCTACTTGGCCGGGCTTCGCTCCATCCCGACCCATCTGATCGAGGCGACTCGGATCGACGGCATGTCGAGACTGCAGCGATTCCGCTATCTTACGTTTCCGATGCTTCGGCCGTTTACTACGCTCGTCGTGGCGACGATCCTCTTCAATGTGCTCAAGATCTTCGGAATCATTTACGTCATGACCGGCGGCGGGCCGTTCAATTCGTCGGAGACGCTCGCCGTCACCATGTATCGACTGGCCTTCGGACAGTACCGGTTCGGTGCCGGAGCGGCCGTGGCTAACGTGCTGACGATCTTGGTTATCGGCGTGACGGTGATTTACATCCGGTACAATATCCAGCGGGAGGTGGACGTCTGATGGCGACTGACGAGCGACCCGGACAGCCAACAGTCGACGGAGCGAAAAACGACGTCGCCGAGTACCTCAAAAACTTGAACGGGTTCAACGTGCTTCGGGGGGGACTCATCGTCTTAATTTCTGTCCTCTGGTTGATTCCCCTGTTGGCGTTACTATACATCGCGGTACAACCCAGTCTCCCCCAGGGGGCCTTCTGGTCTCTCCCTGAAAGCATCGCGTTAATCAGCAATCTCGGGGAGGCGTGGTCGGACGGGAACTTCGGCAACTACGCGATCAACAGCCTGATTTACGCATCCGTTGGGGCCGTGATCGCGGTGTTTTTAGCATCACTCGCGGGCTTTACGATCGCTCAACTTGACATCCCGTACCGGGATGGCATCCTCTTCCTGATCTTGCTGTTCACCTTCTTCCCGTTCCAGATGTACCTCATCCCGCTTGTCAAGGTGGCCAACATGACCGGGCTCTACAACACGAAGACCGGCGTTTCGATCATTTACATCACGATCGCGATCCCCTTCGCCGCCTTCGTCCTGCGCAACTACTTTATTACTATACCGAACTCCCTGTACGAGGCCGCTCGAATCGACGGGCTCTCGAAATTTCAGATCTACTGGAAGATCTACCTGCCGCTGGCCAAACCGGCACTCGCTGTGGCACTCATTTTCCAGTGGATCTGGATCTGGAACGAGTTCCTGTTCGGGCTAGTTCTCACGTCGAGTCCGGACGCTCGCCCCATGGCGACTGCCCTCGCTCTCCTCGGCGGTCGAAGCGCCGACTGGACGGTGCTCGCCGCCGGAACGCTGCTCACCGTCGGCCCGCCGCTCGTCGTCTTCCTCCTCTTCCAGAAGCACTTCGTCCGCGGGTTGCTGGCCGGGACACAGAAGGGATAGACACCGCCTACACCAACATTTTTCACCTGTCGGCCGGTCCGTGGGTGTATGGTTGCTAACGGCCCACAATCACACGTATGTCGACTCTCGGATGCAGCGATCATAGGCGCCGATCCGTGGCTTAGAACGCGGTTGGACCACCCCGAAGACGTAGCCGTTGCAGACGACGGAACACTCTACGCGGGTGGTGAGAACGGGCAGTTGTATCGGATACAACCGGAAACGAACGTCGTCGACGAAATCGGAAACACCGGCGGATTCGTACTCGGTGTTACGATTGGACCCGACGGAGCGCTCTACGCCTGTGACTTCCAACAACACGCGGTTTTCCGCCTTCCGATCGACAGCGACGGTGTGGCCGGTGATCTGGAAGTGGTCGTCGCCGGCGACAGCGACACGGCTCCGCGTCACCCGAACTACTGTGTCTTCGATTCGGCGGGGCGGTTGTACATCTCGGACTCCGGTGAACGGAGCGAGATGGCGAACGCCGACGGGTGCATCTACGTCGTTGAACCTGACGGTACGGGCCGGATCTTGACCGAAGAACCATCGGCGTTTCCGAACGGACTCGCGCTCTCCCCGGACGAGTCACGGCTCTACGTGGCGGAGACGGGATTGCACGAGGTTTCTGCCGTGGAACTCGTCGACGGCACTACCGAAGCGGTGACCCACGTCACCGACGGGTTCGGGATGGTCGATGGACTCGGATTCGACTGGAAGGACAGACTCTATGCGGCATCCATCGGCGATAACGCCGTGTATCGGCTCGCTGATCCCCGGGTGCCGACGGCAGATCAGGAAATCGAATGCATCATCAAGGATCCGGACGGACTTATTATCGGCAATCCTACGAATATCAGCTTTGGCGGACCGACCGGGCACACCCTCTATATCGCAAACCTCGGCCTCTGGCACCTGACAGCGGTTGACCTCAGCGGTGAGTGAATCTCCCACCCACAGGAAAAGTAACTAATAATATCTTTGAGCTTGTGTCCTCATAGTATGAGTCGCAAGGCGGGAAAGGCCCAGAGACTTGAGAGCCGAATCTACCCTTCGCTTCGGTTTAACAATCCGACGAACGAACGACTTCAGTTCGCAAAACAGCTAAACGTTTCTCACATCATCGTCCATCCGTACGCCCAGTCGTATCTTCCCGACGAAGAATTACCTCTCTCCACGGACTCGAAGTGGTCGTTTGAGGAACTTCTCCACCTTCGGAACTTTATCGAGGAACGCGGCTTTACGTTCGGTGCTATCGAAAACTTACCCCTCTCATTTTACGACGACATCATGCTTGGTCAAGACGGGAGAGAGAAGCAACTCGAGAACGTAAAAGCCACCATCCAGAATATGGGTCGTGCGGGGATTACCACGCTCGGATACAACTGGATGCCAAACCGCGTCTGGCGGTCGTCCTTAAACCGACCCGGACGAGGCGGCGCTACGTCGACGGCGTTCGATATGGAGGATATGGAACAAGCACCATTGACACATGATCGGGAGTATCCCGAGTCGGAAATTTGGGAAAATTACCGATACTTTCTCGAAGAGGTACTGCCGGTTGCGGAAGAGGAGGGAGTAACGCTTGCGCTCCATCCGGACGATCCCCCAGTCTCGTCGCTTGGCGGGATTGCACGTCTCTTTCGAAATTTCGAAAATCTACGGAGGGCAATGGAAGTCGTTTCCAGCGATAACCACAAAATTCAGCTAGCGCTTGGAGTACTCTCCGAGATGGACAGCGAGATGGAGGTGCGAGAGATGGTGGACTTTTTCGTTCAACGAAACAAAGTCAGTTACGTTCACTTTCGGGACGTCAAGAACCACGTTCCTTCGTTTCAGGAAGTGTTTATCGATGAGGGCAACTATGACGAATACGAGGTACTGGAGACGCTTATCGAGGGGGGGTTCGAAGGGATGGTCATTCCAGATCACGTTCCGAAGATGGCGGGCGAAGCGGATTGGGGACCGAGCGGTCGCGCATTCACGATCGGATACATTCGTGGAATGCTCAGAGCAGCCGAAAACGCCGATTAGTGAACGTAAACCCAACCAAACTCGGATTGTATACCCGATAGATTTTTCACCGATTTGTGGGTTGGTAGTTGATATGACTGCGCATGATGGTCGAGTAGCCGTTGTTACTGGTGGGAGTTCGGGTATTGGCCGCGGAATCGCTCTTCGCCTCGCGGAAGACGGGTTCAGCGTTGCCGTTGTCGATAAACGCCACGCCCCAAAGTCGGGAAAACACTACGATACGAACGTGACGAAGCCAACGGACGAAGCCATTCGAGAAGAGGAACACGGCGACGCCGTCTTTATAGAAACGGACCTCACGGACGAAGCCGATATTGAGACTACTGTCGAGGAAGTGGTCGACGAGTTTGGTCGAATCGATATCCTCATCAATAACGCGGGAATCCTAATTCCGGGCACGACCCTGTCACTCTCGAGAGATGATTGGCAACGGCAGCTGGATGTCAATCTCACCGCATACTTTCTGACCGCGAAGTACGCACTACCACACATTACTGGCTCAGATGCGGGCCGTATTGTGAACATTAGCAGCGTTAACGCCCATTTCGGTGGAGGGGGGCCGGCATACGCATCAACCAAAGCTGGTATCGTGAATTTCACCCGCGACCTCGCCATGGAAGTTGCAGACGACGGCGTGACCGTCAACACGATTCTTCCAGGCGTTATCAAGACGCCAATGCAGGACCTAAACAACCAAGAAACGATGGAGCGACAGGAACGAAATACTCCACTACCGCGTCTCGGCGAACCACGAGACATCGCTAATGCCGTCAGTTTCTTCGTAAGCGAGGAAGCGGAATGGATTACGGGTGCCCAGCTCTTGGTTGACGGCGGATATCTCGCGGGCGGATACTGAGTCTGTCTCTCCGACTATCCTTCGAGAAAGCCCTGTACGACGCGGACGTACTGACCGACCACCTCGTGTGGATATCGTGTCTTGTTTTGCGAGACTAATTTTTGGTGTAACCTATTGTAACCATCCCTAATCTTTATCATAGTTCATCAGTATCATTCTCGTGTTATGCCCGACGGTAACAGAGGTCAGAGTGCAGCTAGTCAGGATCGGCGTCACCTTCTGAAGGCGCTCGCCGCAGGTGGAATGCTAGGGTTGGCAGGATGCAGCGGGTCCGGTGACGGCGAAAATACTGGGGAAAATGGCAGTAGCGGGGGTGGAGACGGGGGAAGCACTCAAGCAGCGTTCTGGCACGACAAGCCGGATTGGGACGACGGTTTCAAAACCAGCTTTTCGGAAATCGAAGGAGAGGCGCCCGCCGAGGTGTCTGTCACGTCATACGGTAGTACGGATTCGTACCAAGGTGCGCTGCGGCCAGTTTTCGGGACTACTGATGGTCCCACCCTTTTTACGTGGTGGACCGGTCAGCGCCTTCGCGACATCGCTTCGGACGGTTACGCATTGGACATCACAGAGCAGTGGGAAGCCCACATTGAGAATGGTGAGTATGACGAAAGTCTCATGCAGCAATTCTCAGCCGATGGAAGCGCCTACGCTGTCCCGTACTACCTCAGTTACTGGGTTGTGTGGTATCATAAGGCTACGTTCGACGAGATGGGTCTCTCAGAACCCGAGACGTGGTCGGACTTCGAACAGATCTGCGCCGACATCGCAGAGACAGACAAGATACCGATCCAAATACCACTAGGGGAATCTTCCTGGCCGACGTTCGTTTGGTTCGAAGAATTCCTCATTCACGAGGATCCAGAGTTCTACAACGCACTATGCCGCGGCGAAGCAAAGTACACAGACGATACTGCTATTTGGGCGCTCGAGAAAATGGCTGAGTATCAACGGAACGGATACTTCGGGCCAGCAGAAAGGATGTTTCAGCTAGAATCACCAACAGCCCAACAGCAATTGGCGAACGGAGAATACGTAATGCATGCTAGCGGAGACTGGCTTAGTGGGATTTTCTCTGAGAACGATCTCGAGTTCTCTGATATGGGATGGTTCATCCTGCCAAATATAAGTGGAGATGAGAATCCGCGGATGATTATCGAACCGGGACCAATCGTCCCCCACGCAGGGACGGAAAACGAAGAGATGACGCGCGAGTTCATTGACCTTGTGTTAAGTCCCGAGTTCCAATCGACGGTGAATCAAGAGCTAGGGTTCCCGCCCACTAATCAGGAAGTTGATCCCTCGTTCCTCGACGAGAATAAGAGGAATCTGGTGAATACGATCAACGAAGAAGACATCCAGTTCTCGCTCCGATACTGGGAAAACACCTCACCGGAGGTTGCGCAACCAGCGACTGAGACGCTCGAACAGCTCCTCCAGTATCCCGATCGAGTCCAACAGGTTGCTGAGAAGATCGAGAATGAACGCCAGCGCGTGTACGAGTAACCCGTAGAACGTGCCAATATTTCGTTACCTATACGAATTAAACAATGTCGTTACAAATACAAAATCTTACCAAGCGATTTAGCGAAGTCGTCGCCGCCGATGACGTATCGATCGAAGCCGATAACAACGATTTCCTCGTTTTGCTCGGGCCGTCGGGGTCAGGGAAATCAACGACCCTACGGTGTGTCGCCGGTCTGGAGGACGCGACTGAAGGCGAGATCCTCATCGGTGGTCGAAACGTAACCGACCTGGAGCCGGCCGAGCGAGACATCGCGATGGTGTTCCAGAATTACGCTCTCTACCCGCACATGACCGTTCGGCAGAACATGGGTCTCTCGCTCAAAGTATCGGGTATTTCCGACTCCGAAATAAAGCGCAAAGTTGAGGAAGCGGCGCGCATCCTCGACATCGAGGAGCTTCTCGATCGAAGTCCCTCGGAGCTGTCCGGCGGCCAACAACAGCGCGTCGCCCTCGGTCGCTCGATCGTTCGCGACCCTAGCGTGTTCCTGCTCGATGAGCCGCTGTCGAATCTCGACGCCAAGTTGCGGACCCAGATGCGCACGGAACTAAAGCAGCTACATGAGCAGATCGGGACGACGTTCGTGTACGTGACCCACGATCAGGTCGAGGCGATGACCATGGGAACAAAGATCATGGTTCTCGACAAGGGAGAGGTCCAACAAGTCGGAACACCGGAGGAGCTCCACGATGATCCGGCAAACGAATTCGTCGCGGGATTCATCGGATCACCCAGCATGAATTTCATCGACGGGCGATTAGATCGAGACCAGCGGACGATTCAATTTGACGGCTTCAGCTACGAACTTACGGACGAGCTGTTAGATGCCGTATCCGGGACAGACGCGACGGACATCCGGATGGGTATTCGACCGGAGCACATCGACATCACGGAAACGGGGCAATATCACGCGGACGTAAGAGTCGTCGAGCCGACGGGAACCGATATTCTCCTGTACTTGGAAATTGGTAACGTAGAGTTGATCGCCGAGGCACAGCGCGACGGGACCCTGAAAGACAGAGACGAACTCCGGTTCGATATCCCAGACGAACGAGTGCATCTGTTCTCCGACGGCGAAGCGCTCACCTCGTCCCGGTCGGAACTGACGGAGCCGAATCCGTAAAAGAACTCCTGGGTTCGAACGAAAGATTACTCGTTCAACCCGGCGTCAAGGCGGACAGTAACCGTCTCGCGGGCCTCCATTCGAACATCGACGCCGTTCTCAGTTACTCGAAGGTTCTCTTTAGTGATTTTCCCGGTCGGATCTGTGCGCGCGGCGTCATCAATCACGAGTTCACCGTGACCGATCTGAGCCGTACGGCCGTCATCCGAGGCGTTCCGGAGGGAAACGAGGATACGATCGTCACGATCATCGACGGTCTCGATCCCCGGATGGAAGACTCCCGTGTCAGCATCAACCGGCCGAATCTGCGTCACAAGCACTGGCAGTTCGGGCAGATTGAGGAACCGCCCGGATCCTTCGATCGGCGGTTCGTCCATCGTTCCCTCACCTAGTGTCTGTGCCAGCGGCTCGTAGTGCGTCGCCTCTAGACCCGATTTGTGTGCCAACGCTTCGTCGAACTCGTCGTGCGGAGTGAGATGATACTGTGCGCGCACGCGACCCGGTTGGTGAGCCCGGAAATTGGTGTCCCAGTAATTATTCGTCACCCACCCGAGGAACAGCGGGTGTTCGAGGTCGAACTCCCACTGATTTTCGGCGAAGTTGAAGTCACCCAGTTGTACGAGCGGATTCAAGGGGCAACCGATCGTCATTCCGCGATCGGTGTCGGAGAGGTCAGCCCAGTACTGGACGGTATAGTAGTCGTAGACCGACCCGGGGAGTTGATCTTCGCCCGGTTCCATCGCCTGTCCGCCGACATCGAGGCGGGGAGTCGGGTCGTCGAGGTCGAACGGGAACGCCAGATACGTCGCTTCGGGTTGGGTCCGGAGACCCATATCCCACTGCGCATCAACCGTTATCGTGTCCCCGTCGGTCGGGATCGAGAACTGGAGCACAACGTTACTCTCGACCTGCGGCGTCTCCAGTATCTGTCGTACCTCGTATCTCTCCGGGCCATCGAAGACGCGATGTTGAAGAACCCGATCGGGCCCGGATCGAGCTCCGTGCCAATCCGGCCGGAAACCGCGTGGGGCATCGAGGATACCGGCGACAGCGGCGTGGCGGTCTTCTACCTCGGGACGATAATCGAAGAGCCGCTTCCGCGGACGATCCGTTTCGTTATCGACGACTTCCTCGTGAACGAAACCGGCGAGCGGATATTCCGACGAGTGATCGACCCACTCGCAGTTCCGATCTTTGTCGTACCAGCTCGCGATCCCACCGCTGTCTCTGTCGAAGGTCAGAACGTACCGATCGGTTTCGACGGTCGACCGTTCGTCGAACGAACTTCCTTCGATCGAGATCAGTTCGTCTCGCGGAACGACTGTCCACCCGTATCCGGGCACCGCCGTCGAAGGGAGGTAGTACCCACCAGGGCTGAACATCGACTCGATGTCTTCGTCATCGACGAAGCCCGACGGAGCGAGTCGGTGGTTGTCACGATCCTGAAAGTGGCGTCCCGAAGTTTCGTCGTTGGGGACGCCGCGGGGGTTGACCACCTGATCCGCGATCGGTCCGGACAGTTCCCGCTCCCAGGGGAGGGGGTTGAAGAGGAAGATTCCGTCGGTACTCATTGGGTATCACCCGTGGACACTCGTCGCGCAAGTTCGGCGATACTATCCCGCTGTCGCATCATGCTGAGGCTCCGACCATGGTAGGCATAGTTGGCTTTATGATTCCACTGACTTGCTGCATCTTCTCCCTCCGGAACACTTACTGCGGTATCAGAACCCCACGTATGCTCGTCGAAGAAGTGGGTCGCCCACCAGGCATCATCGCGGGTTTCCGGTGCCGATCGCCGCGTCGGTTCGCGCTGATGATCTGCAGCGCCGAGCGCGCCCAGCCCCGCTTCGAGTGCATCGGCAGTAAGGAGCCGACGCCGATTTTCCCTGTTTATTGACATTTCTCGGGCGCTGCTTATGCTTCCGAAATTCCAGAAGTCCGTCCAGTCACCGCTGTAGGCTTCCAGACAGTCAACGTTAGACTGGACGTGCTCCCACCAGTCTGCCGGCGTCGCCATCTCGATCACCGGAAGTTCACCGTCGAGAACGGCGTCCAGATCGTTCCATTCACGGATGAAGTCGGAGAATTCGCGATACGCGGGTCCATTATCGCCGAACGGGTGATAGCTCTGGATCAGGAGCTTCGAGAGTGGATACTCTGCGGCTTCAAGTTGGCGTTCGACCCGGGGCCACCACTTGTCTCGTAGCTCCTCAAGATCGCGACCGATACCCATCTGATGTCCCGTCGAATAGTGATACCCGTTGAAAGCAAGGAGCTCTCGACCGCTCGGTGCTTCCCACCGGAACACCTCGGGACGCTTGAGCGGTGCCCCGCCGAAGTGTTCGTTGATGGCCATGGAGAATCCCTCGATACCGGCGTCGAGGAGTGCATCCGGAAACGACCAATTCTGACCGTTCACGTCACAATTCATCCCGTACTTGATGTCGAAACCGTACTCGTCCCGAAGGCGTTGGATTGGCCGGAGTGTCTCGTCGGTCTGAGCCGGACCGTACAACGGCGTGATATTCGCCAGCATTCCGGTGACTTCGACGCGTCCGGCCTCCTCCAGTCGCTGTAATTGTTCGATCTGCTTGTCGCTCGCAGTCTCAAGCCATCGAAGCAGCGGTCCCGTCGTTTCGATCGTCCAATGAAACGCGTCCGGACTGTCCACTTCTAAATCCTCCGCAGCCGCAGCAATACCGTCGTCGATAAATCGGCGCTGGAGGTCCCACAGCACGGGTTGGTCATGAGTATACCCGATGTCGGTGTGACAATGGTTTATCAATTGTATTGTGTCTACTTGTGTCATGCTACACCACGAATATGGAGTTGGCCTCTTTATTAAATGTTTTTCACGCGCTAGCCATTAGCGTCGTTTAAGTTGGTTGGAAGAGATATCTACCCCAGCTTTAAGTTCTGACACGTAATATCGCAATGTATGCCAGAAGAGACCAAGGGACAAACTCTCCAGGGCGTTGAAACTGCGTTTATGATAGTTAGACATCTGAGGGACAGGGGACCTAAGACCGTGACTGAACTCGCATCGAGTCTCGATCTCCCGAAGAGCACAGCCTACATTCACCTCAAGACGATGTACGAAGCGGGGTATCTCTACAAGGAAGACAACGAGTACAGGCTCAGTTTACAGTTTCTTGATCACGGAGTAGCGGTCAGACAAAATTTCGACATTTTCCACGTCGCCGAATCGGAAATCGATGCGCTCGCAGAGGAAACAGGAGAGGTGGCTAATCTAGGAGTCGAAGAGAACGGAAAGCGAGTTCTCCTCTATATCTCTGAAGGGAGAGACGCAATCTACGATAACGCTCAAATCGGTGAGTTCACCAATATGCACTGGACCTCTCTCGGAAAAGCGTTACTCGCTCACCAGCCAGAAGAACGTATTCAGGAAATCATCGATACTTACAGTTTACCAGAATCGACCGCACAAACCATAACGGAACCCGATGTACTGTTCGAGGATTTAGCCAAGATCCGTGATCAAGGATACGCTATAGAGGATGAAGAACACTGGGAGAGCATCCGAGCCGTCGCCGTGCCCATCCTCAATGAAAAGGCGGTTGTTGGCGCGATATCCGTCTCGGGACCGAAAACTCGATTCTCCGACGAACGAATAGAAAATGAGTTACTCGACACGCTGCGAAACCACGCTAATGTAATTGAATTAAAATTGACTCATTACTGAATAGAGTTATGTCCTTGATTTGCACGCTCTACTCAATGATCGACACGTCATTCAACTGACTTAGACAGGTGCAAACCATACTGATTCAGAATGTTTATAATATCGCTGTGTACGTATAGAGTATGCGCAATTGCCGGATTACGGACCAGTATCAGAAGAAGGGACTCGACGTCGTTATCCTCGAAAATGCACACCTTCGTGTCGAAGTGCTGGCCGGGAAGGGCGCCGATATAACAGAGATTCGAGACAAACGGACTGATACAAATATTCTTTTCGAGGCACCGCACGAGTGGCGATCTCCAGCCCAGGGGCCGATCGGAGGTCATGATGATCATTTCCGGTTCTTGGACCACTATCCCGGTGGATGGCAAGATGTCTTACCGGGGGCCGGAGGCCCGTCCACAATCCATGGAGCGCCGCTCGCGCTTCATGGAGAGGCAACGCTCGTCCCATGGGATGCCATTATCGTTGAAGACACAGTTGATCGAGTGTGTGTTAGATTAGAGACTTCATTGACTCGATATCCCCTGCAGATAACGCGCGAACTGAGTCTTAAAGCTGGTCAATCTTCGCTCATTGTAACCGAATCTGTACGGAATCAAAGTGAAGTCGCTGTTGATTACTCTTGGTTACAACACATCGCCCTTGGAGAGCCACTAATTTCCCCAGAAGCGTCGCTCTCCGTTCCCTGTGACACAGTTCTCGTAGATCCCGATCACGACATTCCAGAGGCTCGCTTCCCAGCGGGCGAGACATTCGAATGGCCGATTTGTGAGTTCGATGGTCAGGAAGTCGATTTACGCTCGTTCCCGCCGAAATCTGAGCGGGTTCATGACTTAGTTGTGCTCACGGACTTGAAAGAGGGGTGCTATACAGTAGAAAATCCGGAGATAAATCTTGGAGTGAATGTGGTCTTCCCAGAGGATCTTTTTGAGTATCTCTGGTACTGGCAACCTTTCGGAGGGTTTACTGAGGCCCCGTTTTTCGGTCGAAACTACAACATCGGGCTTGAACCGTCGACATCAATACCCAACGCAGGCCTTAAGGAAGCTATTGAAAACGGAACTGCCAATTGCCTTCCAGGCGGGTCAACAGAGACGTTTACTATTGAATGTACTACTCACTCCATCACGTGAAATCCGTTCTGAATTAGAGTGCATCCCAGTCTGCATAGGGATTACAAAACATTACTTGTAAAGAATGTGGAGCCATTTATAGGGCCAAGTTAGCCCTAAAGTACATCATCCGGAATTCTATATATATAATCTCCAGGACTGTTGTTTATCGGCATTGATTGGATAGTTGGAAATAATAGCAGATAATGAAATATAGAAGCCACTAGCGGACAATCGGCCAACTCCCCATCCATAGGTTATTGATACGTGTTTCTCCCAGATCGATTCCGACACTCTCGTAGGTGCCGCAAAACTGATGTCGTATATCGGTGTAGTAGGCAAGCAAATACATTTCTGAGGGATGGTCTCTTGTTCAGAGACCATCTCGTCTCGCCTGCCCATGACCTCTTCAGAGCTTCCAAAGAAGAATACTGAATCGCCTTGTTGCGCTTGAGGAAGAGGACAAAAAGGCTTCGAGAAGGAAACAAACGGCTCAAAGCCAAGTTTTGTTGGTTCGAAGGACGGCATACACCAACGAGCAATCACCGATGATGAGCCGTTGTCTTCATCGGGCGAGGACGACAGGAAACCCTGTACGAAGGGCGGAACAGCCGGTCGGAACCCCACCATGACTCCGAATGGCGAATTACTGCCCATTACACGTTTCCTTCGTATGGCATTACACGACTAATGATGTAACGAAGGATCCCGAAACGTCGACCAACAGAAAGCGGCTGAGGACTGACGTTGAGGAATCGACGAAATCATTCGTTGATACGTGGCGCGACGGGAACGATATCTCGATGATGCGAAGGTCTGGCTGCAAAGTCGGCGTCCCACTCTCGGTGACATTGCAACTCATGGCAGACGGTGTCGTCCAGAAGGACGGAATCTTCGTGACCGAGACCAGTAGAATCGGTGATGATCAGTACTTCGATGAGATGGAAGCACGAGGCTTCGAACTCGTCGAAACGGACACCATCTTAACTGAGTCGACGCCGAGAAAGAAGAGAGAAGGAGAAAAATGCACTACCGATCTGCTTCTTTAGGGTAGTGGTTCAAAGAATGAACGGTAGTAATAGCTTGAAAATGATATCGACGGTCGGACCTGGTATTTACCGGTTAGTCGAAAAAATGTTCGTTCCGATGTCAGTCAGAACCTAGGAAGGAAAATACCCACACGAACCGCAAACGAACTCTTTGTCGTGATACTCTTCTAAAGCTACGAGACTCTTATCGCATTTGGGGCATTGCATGCAATTTCACCCATGATCGGCAATATCGCAACTCGTTATACAACAATTGTCGAACAATGCTGAGAGGATGACTACACTTTAGGGATCCCCAATCTTTGGTGATATTCTTTATATAAAGATAGGGGCTGAGTCGATCGCGCAATGGAGTACTTTTTGGAGCGGTTCAAAATGGTCGAACTGAGGCCTCTCTGGTAGCACACTCGTCGTCTGCACTGTCCTCAGTAATATACAGCATCTCCTCAGGTCGAAGACGAACCCGAGGACGGTCTCATTCCCCCAGCTAACTGGCTGTGTCCGTGACGACCAGTGTCCGGTGGATAGTCATGCCGTCGAAGGACGTCCTGTCGTCGACGGGCCGCATATCCGTGAACCACCCGTCCGTGAAGACCTCCGTCTCATCGACTGACAATAGAGTGGGAGATCTGCGTCAAATTCCTCTTTCGCCGCCTCGTCGAAGTGGTCAAGGGTGTCGATAGGTGACAACCACCAAGTTGTAGGATAGACGACATCAGAAGGAGCGGATTCCTGCGTTGGTTCGCTGACTCAAGGAATTCAGGAACTGCTAGGTTATCCGTCACGGTCGACATCTCACCCTGTAGTGATGAACATTAAATCGACGAGAAATATCGTCCCACCAATGATTACAAGGACGGTGTCATTCCGCTAAACTGAACATTGATGTCGGAATCGGCCTTCAGAGGTGATTCTTTTCGGGATACGACGGATTAGGAATTGCGTTGGAATATTTCAACTGTCGTGTATTCGACTATCGGATACATACACCGTATGAGCTCGATCTCCTTAGGAGAGGTAGGATCCATCATAAGTTATTACTCGTATGAGGTGCGAAATCTCGTTCAACCCTTATTGTAAAGCCTGTTTGAATCCATCCAAACCTCGAAGAATGGTTCTTCAGCGCTTCTTTTATTGTCATCAGCATCCTTCAACTGGCTTCATATCAAGTGAATATGGTGGCAGTTGAACGAAATCGATGTCGTCTCGATTTTCCGACTCAGTAACCTTAGAGGTGCGAAAATACGGAGCGTCATTGAGGACAAACAAATCCTCGTCAAATTCCTCACTCAGCACGAGCATAAATTTCCATGTGTACTCCCCGGTGATGCACTCGCCCGATTTACAGTAGAACGCCTCGCCATCCTCTAAAACTATGCCGAGCACATCCATATATAGTCCCGCTGACCGGATAAATCGACCGACAGCTCCAATCCGCGGGGAAATCACGCCTGGGTCGGCTCGGCTCGGCTAGAGTCCTCGTGTGGTCGATGCAGACTAGCTAGGTATCCAGACGTGACTAAGTTTTTTTAACTTCTTTTCGAGCGCTTGGGGGTCCTCGACATCTGCCTCGGCGGCGGCTTTTCGGGGCGTCTGGTAGTTCAACCCAGCTTCCTTCATTAACCGTCGACAGCTCGGTCGTGAGTAATCGATATTGAACTGGTCTCGGATGAATCTCTGGAGCAATTCTGTCGTCCAGGCAGGAGCATCGAACCTGGATCCCGTCGGTGGGTTCTGAAGAACTGATTCGAGTTCATTGAGCTGCTCATCAGTAAGTTTCCGCGGTCTCCCCGGCCGATCCTCGTCGAGCACGGCACACTCGAAATCCCGTTCTTCGAGTCGCGTGAGCCAGTTATAGATCGTCTTTCGTTCGACGTCGAACCACTTGGCGAGCTCCGATTGTGTAACGCCGTTTTTGTACGCAATCGCCACGAACAGGCGTTGAGCCGGCTTTTTATCGTCAACAGACTCGAGGACATTTTGGAGGTCGTCAACCGTGATACCGGTGAGGCGTTTCATGACTCATTCATACATTTTCTGAGTAATTAGTTCTAACGATTACTATAGACTTCTTGAGATACTGTTTGAGAGTTTCCATCTTATCGTCATAGTGACTTTCTTTCGATAGATGATTACGAGCTGTTTGTAATACCACGGCGGCGGCTTGGAAAGAGCGGTTAGTCCGACAGTCCATCGCAGATCGAGACGACGCGGTGTATTATCAGGCAGTCGAATCAACTGCGCAAAATCTAATTGTCAGTTCGTTGACTCGACGGCGACGCAGTTCCCGTCGGTACGGAATGTTCGTCGAGACTGGGAGGCGCTGCTCGAAGTGCTTGGGGGAGAAGACGCTATCGTCGTTATCGACGAGTTCCCGTTTCTCATCGAGGAAGACGAGTCCCTCCCGTCGCGGATTCAACGCGTCTGGGACATGCAGTTACAAGAAACGGATATGACGCTCGTCCTTGTCGGGTCGTCGATCAGCGTCATAGAGGAGAAGGTCTTGTCTGGAAGTGCGCCGTTGTACGGTCGTCGGACCGCAACGATCGATCTGAAACCGCTCTCAGCTGGTGATGCGCGTCATTTCTTCCCAGAGTATGACATCGAGACGGCTATCACGGCGTGGGCGATCTACGGTGGGACCCTGCACTACCTCCAAACAATTGACTCTGAGCAGTCGCTGGCGACGAGCGTCCAACAGCCGATTCTTTCTGAGCGTGGGCTTCTATATTCGGAACCGGAATTCTTGCTTCGGACGGAATTCCGACAGCCGAACACGTACTTTAGTATCCTTTGTGTGCTTACACATGGCCGTCGGACACCGAACGAAATCGCAGCATGGCTGGTGTAGAGTCACAATCGCTTAGTGTGTATTTGCAAAAGCTTCGGCGGCTCCGCCTCGTTGACGCCACATTCCCGTGACGGAATCTCCGACAGCGTCGAAACGAGGCGGTATCGGATTGCCGCGCCGTTGTTCCGATTTTGGTTCCGGTTCGTATACGACAACCAAGACCGGCTTCGCATCCCCGGCGAGAAGGCATACGACGAATTCGTCAAACCCGAGATTACAGATTACGTGAGCCCGTTGTTTGAGCGACTTTGTCAGCACGCACTACCACAGCTGATCAACCGACGCTTCATCAATGTTGGCCAATGGTGGTTCAAACAGCACGAACTGGACGTCGTTGGCTTGAGCGAAGAGGGGCTTGTGGTCGGTAAGGTAAGTTCACGTCTCCACCAGTAAGTGAGGAGGTTCTCTTAAATCTCGAACAAACAGCGGCGGAGGTGCAATGGGGAGATGAGCCTGCAAATACCGAGCCGCTCTATGTCTTGTTCAGCCGCTCGGGATACACCGACGATGTCAAACACGCAGCTGAGGCGCGAAACGATGTACACCTCTATAATCTGTCCGACGTACTCCCCACATTGTCATCAACTCACGATTGAGTCTGTAGACACCTCCTTTGGCCACGAAAGGTCGAGACGGTGTGATAGAGACGTGAGCCACAAGTCGGTCGCGATCCAAGTTGTCGAGTCGTGATTCGAGTCTGCGACGACCACGGTTATTTCGCTGATGGTAGCTGCCCCGTTTGCGGCGATGAAGGCGAGCCTGTGCTCAATGAAAAACGTCGACGTCAACTCTCGAAGTTTATGAGTGGTGCGTTACGTCACTTTCCCGATGATGTCGGTTTGTCCATCAATCTACAGGGATGGTCCGACTTTGATTCCCTCATCGATACTGTCACAGACAAATACGCGTGGGCTGAACTCAGACAGGTTGTGGCAGTCATCGAAGCTGACGAGAAGGGACGGTTTGAGCGTCAAGATGGCCGGATTCGTGCTGCCTACGGTCACTCAATCGATGTCGATCTCGAAGCGACCGAGTCGACAGTACCAAATCGACTGTATCACGGAACCAACCCGGGGGCGCTTGATGAAATTTTCGAGGAGGGATTGCGGCCGATGTCGCGGCAGTACGTCCATCTCTCAGAAACGGTTGAGGAGGCGCGGGTTGTCGGGCGACGACACGCTGACAGTCCTGTTGTGCTTGCTATCGACGCCAGTAAGATGAAGCAAGACGGCTATGAGATCGACAAACGGGGAGAAGGAACATTCACCGTCAAGCGCGTTCCAGCCAAGTACCTCGAACGACTGAACGGACCTGAAACCGACGATCAGAGATTCGAGCAATAAAAGATGCCACCATCTTCCTGTAAGGAGGGAATTCCGTCCTTCACGGCGGGAGGGAATCCGACAACTACTGAATTGATTTTGAAACAATAAATTACTGACTCAGCGATTCACCGCGATGCGTAGTGAGTAGGCGATGAACGCCAGTCCAACGAACTGGATTACCTTTGGACTTATATTATATTTACCTGGGGTTCACCGTTTTCTTCGTTGGGGGAACCCCAACGGAAAACAAGGTTCTTGCCCTGTCTCGGTAGGTGTGTCCGATTCCGGTCTTTTCTTGGAGCTAGACACTCACGGTACTCCCCGCACTCCACCGTTTCCGGAGCTATTTCGACCGGTTATTCTCAACCACACAGTATTTTCGTAGATGGATTCTCACTCGTAGAAATTATGCACACTCCACCGTTTCCGAAGCTTCTGATAGAAAGCGGGCCGTCGGGGTACCAAACCAGCGACTCAGTAATCGGAGATATCCGACTGAAGGACGTCGTTCTGAGTCGCGTTCGACTGAATCGATTCGGCAATCTCCTCGAACCGAGAGATCGAGAGCAATACGTTGAGCACCGCATCCAGCGGTACATTGAGTTCGTACTCGTGATACCGGCCGGCGGAGAGCCCCTCGTTTCGTTCGTAGACGTTGATCAGTCCGAGCATGTTAAGATCGGAGAGGTGGTCGCGAACTCGACGACCGCTCACGCTATCGGCGTCGAGCTGATTACAGATATTCACGTACTGCTCGTAGAGGTCGCGAGAGCGAACCGGCACATCGTCACGCGCTTCGTGGTACGCGAGCGCGCAGAGGACGACGTGACCCTGCGTCGTGAGTTCCTGCATTCCCTCGTACAGTTGGTTCTTTTCGAGTTCGTCCTGTGCGCCTCGGACGTGGTCGTCGGTGACGGTGGCGACGTCCTCGGCCTGTGCGAGTTCGCCCGCTTCCCGGAGGAGCCGAATCGCCTGGCGAGCGGAGCCGGTGTCTTGGGCGGAGAGCGCAGCACACAGCGGAACGACGTCGCCTTCGAGTACATCGTCGTGAAACGCTTTCTCCGCCCGCGGCTCCAGAATCGAACGGAGTTGATTCGCGTCATACGGCGGAAAGAGGATCTCCTTTTCGGCGAGTGTGTCTTTGACCTTCGGGGAGAGGCTGTCTCTGAACTGGAAGTCGTTGCTGATTCCGACGATGACGGGCTGGACGTTCTCGACGTAGCCGTTCGAGCGAGCGCGGGGAAGTCCGTAGAGGATGTCGTCGGAGTCGCCGATGTTGTCGATCTCGTCGAGGACGATGACGACGGTGTCACCGAAGGAGTCGAGCTCCTCGTAGAGGATGTCGAAGACCCGTTGTTGAGAGTAGCCAGTCGTGCTGATTCTGTCCTTTCCCTTCTCGAGGCGGAGTTCGTTCACGAGCGATACTGCGACCTGATACGACGAGGAGAGGTTCTCACAGCCGACCCAGACGGTCGAAAGGTCGATGTCGTCGTACTTCTCGGCGTCGTGTTCGAGGTGTGAGAGCATGAACTTGGTCGCGACTGTCTTCCCCGTCCCCGTCTTCCCGTACAGGAAGATGTTCGAGGTCGGGCGGTTGTCGATTATCGGCTGCAGCGCGCGCTGGTACTTCGCGAGTTCCTTGTCCCGCTCGCGGATGTCCTCCGGTTCGTACGAGTCGTCCAGAGGTTCGGCATCGGCGAACACGAGGCGGTCTCGCTCGAACATCCCCATGTGAGAAACGCACATAGAGGACCGAGATAAAACCACCGCTTCCGGAGCGTCCGAAGCTCGAAGATATTAATACTCGGGACACACCACCGGTTCCGGAGCCTCGGTCATTTATTACACCCTCTCACTCCACTATTTCCGAAGCTATCGTGTTCACGAACCCCCACCCGTGGAGACGGAGAACTGCTGGAGAGAAAGATTTAATAAAAAACGTATTCAACCATACCCGTAGTAGATAGAACACAAAACATAATTTATTTGTTATATTCGCATTTTGTGTATCTTGAATATCACTTCGCACGCGAACCCGGCAGCATCCTCCTCTTTCCCGAGGCCTCCCCTACCTTCGGAGCCAATAGCTTAGGAAATGGTGGAGTGAGGGTGTTCGACGCTCGCGCTTCTCCGGAAGCTCCGGAAATACTGGTGTGGCCGAAGTGTCGGGATCGAATTCGGAGTGTCGAAACAGAACGTTTATACTCCGTTAGTGATTCTCTCCATCAACGAGGTATCCTCCCCGTACAGACCACTTCTTCCGTAGCAACGGTATTTCTCGTATTTCGCGGCTGCTAGCGTCTATTCGGGTGATAACTCCGGAACTACTGGAGGGGGTGTCAGCAACCAACGACTGAAGTCGTAGGGGAGTCGGACTGCTATCGTTCGTAGTTTGTGCAGCAGGTAGTCGGATTCCTCCCACGGCTAAAGCCGTAGGCTTCCTCCTCGCATTTGCGTGAAGATTATGGGGAACAACTCCACGGTTCTCCTCGAAGAGACCGCATCAACGCCTGCGGAGACTGCGCTCCCTACGGGTGCGAACGCGAGCGACGATTCGTCGTTCCGTGTCGTGCCTGCAAAGCGCGTCGTTGAAACAGGAAGCCACGGGTCACCTGACCAGTAGTAATTCATCTGAGTGTATCGTGTGTAGGGTGTATGGGGACGAATCAGCGACCGGCGTGGGAGTACAAGACCATCGAACCGCCGAAAGGGCTGACCAAACGCGAGACGATCGACCCGACCGCCGAACTCAACGACCTCGGCGCGGACGGGTGGGAACTGACCGCGACTATCGACTACGACAAAGGCGGGACGAAGCTGCTGATACTGAAACGGCCGGTGTACGATGAGTGACTCCGGTACCGAGACGAGCCTCTCGACGGCGGATCGGCTTCGACGTCGAACCGACCTGAACAGGTATCTGTTCTGGTTGTTGCTCAGCGCGAATCGCTGGATCATCGTTGGGGGACTCGCGCTCCTCGTATTCGGTTCGTTCATGCTGTTCGGGCTTCTCAAGCCGGTGTTGCTGCAGTCGATGATGGAGACCAGCGACATGGTCGAGACGGTCTTCTCGGGACTCGTCGGCGCTATCATCACGAGTACGACGCTCGTCGTCTCGATCAACCAGCTCGTGCTCTCACAAGAGATCGGCTCCTTGGGAACCCAACGAGCCCGGATGGACACGACGATGGACTTCTATCAGAACACCGATGAGCTGTTCGGCGAGATTACGCCCGCAGATCCCGCGGTGTTCCTCCGAAAACTCATCGAGACGAGCGAACAGCGAGCGAACGCCCTCAGAGAGGCTGTTGCTGACAGCGACAACGACGAGCTACGGACAACCGTCGAGACGTACGTCGAAGACCTGAAAGGAAACGCCGATACGGCGTACGACGAACTCGAAGGTGCGGACTTCGGAACGTTCGCCGTCATCTCCCCGGCGCTGGATTTCAACTACGCCCGGAAGATGTACGACATCCGTCAACTCGGCGAGCGGTTCAGAGACGATCTCACCGACGCACAGCGGACGGCGTTTCGGGAGATGTTGGAGGCGGTGACGATGTTCGGCCCCGTCCGCGAGTACGTCAAAGTGTTGTACATTCAGTGGGCGCTGGTGAAACTGTCGCGTGCGATTCTGTATGCGTCGATTCCGGCGCTCATTGTCGCCGGTGGGATGGTGGTGTTCGTCGACCCGACCACGTTCGGCGGCACGTTACTGGGCCTCGAAACGATGCTCTGGGCCGTTAGCATCGCGTTCGCGCTCTCTGTCACCCCGTTCTTGGTGTTCACCGCCTACGTGCTCCGGCTTGCGACGGTCGCAAAACAGACGCTCACCGTCGGACCGCTCATCCTCAGCTGAGCGGTCTACTGGGCGAATTCGGGCGGTGCTTTCCGGCGACGCCCACGACGACCCACAACGGAAAACAAAACAAAAGAACTGTTAGTCCCGACCTATGACGGTTTCGTCGAGACAGGGGTCGAAACCCGCCCTCACCGTCAGCGTACGGGCCCCGTGACCGGCGTTGCCCGAGAGACAGAGACCTATCTACCGATGACTACCGACGACTACCGACCGTTCCTCGCGTTCCACGCGTTCATCGCGGCTACCATGATTTTGCTGTGTTCGTTCGCGCACGCCCACGAGATGTCGTATCTGATGCTCGTCTGTGGTAGTTTCGCCGTCTCCTACGGCGGGACGGCCGCACATCACATTTACCGCGAGTACGTTCACGAGCCGTCCGCACTCGAAGCCGACGACCTAGAGAGGCCGGTGTTCGAATGACTGCAGTCGGGTCGGACTCGTCGAACTCTCGTCCCGATGGAAAACGGTCACGTACCGCTCTCGGCTACGCTTACTCGAACGTCATACCGTAGCCCCACTCTTTGAGGTGGTCTTCGGCCTCGTCGAGATGTTCGAGTCCGACTCGCATCAGGGCCTCCCGGAGATCGGTCAGGGAAACATCGTCGTTGAACCGCTCTTCCATCTCGCGAAGCGCGTCACGTTCGGCGTTTTTCGTCTCGGGTTGGAGAAACAGCGGGACGCGGGTTCGCCCGTCTTGAACGCCGTCGCGGCGGAATTTGTACGGAATCTGCATCGTCCGTTGCGTTGTCGACTGCTCTCGCGCCGTCGATTCGGTCTCCTCGTTCGACTCTTCGCTCGAACTGGAATACTCTATCGCATCATCGGGTTTATCATTCGGTTCTTCTGTCTCGGTGTCCTCCGCGAACGGGTCTTCGCCAGCGCCTTCCTTCATCCCGGTCATGGTGCCATCACCTCGTGCTCGACGTCACCCGGTTCCGGCGGGTTGGGTGCCTCGATACCGACCTCCGCTTCCAGATGTCGGGCGAGTCGGTCGAACTGCGCGAGCGTCTCCAGTTCGTAATTGCGGCGACGGTCGCGGTGCTCGCGGACGTAGGTGAACGCCGAACACTGCTGCATCCAACTGCCTTCCATCAGCGACGCGCGCTCACCGACGATCTCCGGAATGGCGTAGTTGATCTCTTCGAGGACGGTCCGCTGGTCTCGCGTGTTTTTGAACCCGATAGGGACGGCCGCGAGTACGCCGACGTCGATTTCGAGTTGCTCTTCGAAGCCGGCGACGAGCGCTTCCAGTCCTTCGACCGCTGCGCGTCCTTTCGCACTAGGTTCGACGGGGATGACGAGCGACCGGGTGGCGTGAATCGCGTTGTAGAGGTGCGGCCCTTCCGTCGCCGGGGGGTCACAGATGAGGACGTCGTACTCGTCCGGGACGTTCGCCTCGCGGAGGACGCGGAGGAGTTGAGCATGCACCCCGAAAGCTTCGCCCATCGCCTCCGCTTGATCTTTCTCGCGTTGAAGGTACTCCGCGAGGTCCGAGAGCATGTTGTGTTCGGGGACGATGTCGACGCCCTCGACCGTCCGGACGAGGTCCTGAAACTCGCCTTTCGGGCGCCGAATCATGTGTCGAACCAGATTGTCGACAGGGTCGGTCCGCTGGTCGTCGACGCCGAACAGTCGAGACAGGTCTCCGTCCTGCGGGTCGAGTGGAACGACGAGCGGTTTCAGTCCCGCCCGTGCGTGCGCGACAGCCAAGTTCGCCGCGGTGGTGGTTTTGCCCACCCCGCCGGCCTCGCTGTATGTCGAGTACGCTAACATGTACGCGACATGTGTGGCATCCCTCTTGAAGGTACGTCAGACACACCAATGACTGAACACCATTGATGATTGTAGTGAACACATGTACTGAACATCTGTCCTGGTTCCCAACCCGTTCGGTGCCACTCACGCCGCCTTCCCGCGCGTTCGCGATCTCCCTTGGACGTCCGATTCGGGACTTTGAAGCCCGATATCCCCTCTCCTTGCCTTGTTCATCGATGAATGGATTTGGTGAACATACTTGGTGAATGTTATCTGCGTGCCCAACTCAG